>NZ_VIWV01000001.1:1533333-1866666 GCF_007829875.1 Streptomyces capillispiralis
CAGCCGGTGGCCACGGAGGTGGACGTGATGGATTCCGGGATGCGGGCAGCGCCCTGCACAGTGACAGCCATCGGTCGACACCTCCTCGCTCCGCTCGTGCGTCGCCGCGGCGACGCTCCGGTGCGGCGGCGCGCGGCCACCGCGTGAACTGCCGTCACAGTAGCCCGCCGTCGGCCGGGCACGTCAACTCCTTTTTCCCGGCCGCCGGTACGGCCGCGCTCACAGCGCCGCGCAGGGCCGTCCGTCGAGCGTGATGGCGTACGGCGGGGAGTTGGTGCCGTGCCAGGAGGCGAGGAAGCCGAAGCCGAACCGGCCGCCGGCGGGGACGGTCCTGTGGTAGTCGGGGGCCGTGGCGGTGACCCGGGCGCCGTCCTGGCGCACCGAGGCGTCCCACATCCGGGTGACGCGCTGGCCGTCGCGGAAGGTGAAGCCGACGCGCCAGGAGTCCAGGGGGTCGCGGGTGACGACGGTGACGGTGGCCTGGAATCCGTCGGGCCACTGGTTGACCAGGTCGTAGGAGGCCCGGCAGGCGGCCGTCGCGCCGCGGCTGGTGGTCCCGGGCGCGGCGGAGGAGGCGCCCTGGGGGCCGGGCTCGGGCTCGGGACCGGGACCGTGGGCGGACTCGGGGGCCTCGGGTTCCGTGGTGGTCCCGGGCGGGCGCTCGGCGGCGGGGGTTTCCGGGGAGGCGGGCGGGGTGGGGCGTGCGGAGGGGGCGGGCGGCAGGGAGGGGGCGGGGTCGGCCACGGGCCGGCGGTCGGCGTCGGGGCGTGCGGCGCTCCGCTCCGGGGTGCCGCCGGACGGAACCAGGGTGACGGCGAGGGCGAGCAGGGAGACGAGGACGGCGGTGAGCAGCAGGGCGTGCCGGGCGACGCGCGTCCCGCCGTGGCCGTCGGCGGGGCCGTCGCCGTCGGGCCGGTCGGGGCGGCCGGCCCCGAGCCGTACCTCGGCGGCGCGGCGGCGGCGTTCGAGGTAGGCGAGGCCGCCCCAGCCGATCACCCCGCCGGCCAGGGCGCCGGACAGTTGCCCGCCGTGCGGGCGCAGACAGGCGGCGGCCTCGGCGCAGCGGTGGCAGGTGGCGAGGTGGCGGGAGAGGTCGCCGGGGGTGTCGGCGGCGGGCGAGCGGCTCACGGCGTCGAGCAGCCGGGCGTAGCCGCGGCACTCGGGGTCCATCGGCGAGTCGAGGTGGTTGCGGTGGCAGCGGTCCCGGAACAGACGGCTGACCTGGGCGAGTTCGTCGGCCGCGGTGGCGGGGTCGAGGCCGAGCCGGCGGGCGGCCAGGGGCAGCGGCAGGGCCTCCACCTGGGCGAGCCAGAGCAGTTCGGCGTCCGCCGGCTGCAGGTCGCGCAGTCCGCGCAGGGCGACGGGGCGTTCCAGTGGCCGCCCGGTGTAGCGGGCGGCCCGGTCGGAGTGGAGCCACAGCCGCAGGTCGGGGTCGAGCCCGTGGCCCTGTCCCGCGGCCTCCCAGGCCGCCGCCGTGCCGCGGACGGCGGTCAGCAGCAGGGGTATCCGGGGCAGCCGGGGGGTGCGGCGGCCGGCGCCGCGGAGAGGGCCCGCCTCGGCCGCGCGGAGGTCGCGTATGCCCCGGGCGAAGGCCTCGCGGGCCAGTTCCGCGGCGGCGGTGGATCCGGCCGTGCACAGATCGGCGTAGGAGAGCACCGCGTCCCAGCACTCGGAGAACAGTGCCGCTTCGGTGGCGTCCTGAGGGCTCGGCAGGTCGGGCATGGGTCTCCTGCATCCACGGGCGAGGTCAACTCGTTCTGCCGGCGGTGGAGTTGGGGGAAAACCTCGCGGCAGTGGCCGAGCTTTTCACGGACCCGACACAACTGACAAGCGCCACCATCACTTTCCGTGGCGGCACCGCCACCCTCCCGGGGACAGGACGCGGGGAGGGCCGGAACCCCTCGGTTCCGGCCCTCCCCGACTGCTGTGCGGTGTCTCAGACGGCGTCGACGGGCTCCTGCGCCGGGAGGCTGTCCATGAAGGAGCTGACGGAGAACACCGCGCGGCCGGGTCCGGGCGGGCCGTAGCCGGGGGGCGAGGACAGGCCGAAGTCCTCCATGGTCTGCCGGTAGGCCTGGAGCAGGCGGATGTGGTACTCCAGCGGAGCGCCCTGCGGGTTGGCCTTGCCGAGCGGGGTGGTCGGCTCCGGGCACCAGGTGGTGAAGCGGGGCGTGATGCCGTGCGACATGAAGAAGCGCAGGCCCTCGGTGGTGGAGGCGATCGCCTCGTCGACCGTCTTGAAGCCGAAGGGCTCGGCCATCTCCACCCCGGCGACGAAGTTGGGGATGACGTTGCGGGCGCCGAAGACGTCGGCGGAGTCGAGGATGCGCCGGTGCCACTCGTCGCGGCCGACGTAGCGCTCCTTGCCGGGGCAGTACATCTTGAACAGGTACTCGTCCCACACCTCGTAGTTGGGGTGGTAGATCTGCACGCCGTAGTCCTTGAAGCGCTGCACGTCGTCCTTGGGCAGCGCCTGGGCGACGACCTTGCCGATCCAGCGGCCGGGGAAGCGCTCCTCGATGGCCTTGGCGTAGTGGCCGTAGAAGTCGGCCTCGTCGCGTCCGGAGACCGTCCTGGTGATGGCGCCGCCGGTGAGGGTGTAGGCGGTGGAGGCCTTCGCGGTGTCGTACCGGTCGATGATCTCCAGGGCCTCCAGGACCTCCTCGACGTCCTTCACCCCGGTGTAGGGCCGGCCGGCCGCCTTGTGCTGGCGCCAGTTGTGATTGATGTCGCAGTACTGGCACTCCTCCTTGGCGCCGAAGTACTGGCAGACCCGGAAGACGGTCAGGTAGATCAGGTAGCCCCACTGGATCGTCGGGGCGACCTCCATGACGGACTTCCCGTTGGAGAGCGTGTGCCGGTAGTACTCGGGCATGGGCGGCACGCCGACGTCCGAGACGCGCTTCCCGTCGAGGTAGAGGCCGAGCACGCCGTCCCCGTCGGCGGCGACGCGGTACGGCGAGGACGGGTTCACGCGCACCGAGACGACGGTGCGGCGCAGGTCGTAGGGGCCGCCGGTGAGGATGATCTCCTCGGGCGGGCGGCGCAGCGCGGCCTCGCCCAGCTCCGGCAGGGTGCCGTGGTCGAAGGAGAAGATGAAGTACGACTTCGGTTTGACCTCGCCGCCCTCGTTGTCGCTGAGCGCGGACGGGTCGAAGGCCACACCGCCGCGCAGCAGGTCCTCCTTGAAGACGGCTTCGCGCGGCACGTGCGGGAACCGCTCCATCAGATCCTCGACCAGCGCGGTACGGCTGCCCATCGAAGTGTCTCCTCCCGGTTCGGACGTACGACTCCTCACGGTATGCCCCCGCTCGGGCGGGCGCGGTGCCGGGTCCCCCCACATGACGTGGGCCACACGCCAGGTAGGTTCCGGCGGGGGGCCTTTTTCGGCCCCGGGCGTCAGGAGGGACGAGCGATGGCCGAGACCGTGACCAACTGGGCGGGCAACATCACGTACGCCGCCAAGGAGCTGCGGCGTCCGGACAGCGTGAACGCGCTGCTGAACCTGGTCGCCGGGAGCCGGCGGGTGCGGGTCCTGGGCAGCGGGCACTCCTTCAACGAGATCGCCGAGCCCGGCGCGGACGGCGTCCTGATCTCCCTCGACGCGCTGCCCCCCGAGATCGACGTGGACACGGCGGCCCGGACGGTACGGGTCGGCGGCGGCGTGCGCTACGCCGAGCTGGCCCGGGAGGTGCACCGGCACGGGCTGGCGCTGGCGAACATGGCGTCGCTGCCGCACATCTCGGTGGCCGGATCGGTCGCCACCGGCACCCACGGCTCCGGGGTCGGCAACGGGCCGCTGGCCTCGTCCGTGCGCGCGGTGCAGATGGTGGTGGCGGACGGTTCCCGGGGGTGGTTCACCCGAGGGGTGACGAACCTCTTCGACGGTGCGGTCACCTCGCTGGGGGCGCACGGTGTCGTCACCGCGCTCACCCTGGACCTGGAGCCGGCGTTCGAGGTCGAGCAGCACGTGTTCACCGGGATGCCCCTGGAGGGGCTGGACCAGGCCACGTTCGAGACGGTCATGTCGGCGGCGTACAGCGTGAGCATGTTCACCGACTGGCGGGCGCCGGGCTTCCGGCAGGTGTGGTTGAAGCGGCGCACCGACCAGCCGCTGCCGGACTTCCCGTGGGCGGCTCCGGCGGCCGAGAAGATGCACCCGGTGCCGGGCATGCCGGCGGTGAACTGCACGGAGCAGTTCGGGGTGCCGGGCCCCTGGCACGAGCGGCTGCCGCACTTCCGTGCGGAGTTCACGCCGAGCAGCGGCGCGGAACTGCAGTCGGAGTACCTGATGCCGAGGGAGTCGGCCGTCGCCGTGCTGCACGCCCTGGACGGGATCCGGGAGACGGTCGCCCCCGTGCTGCAGACCTGCGAGGTGCGCACCGTCGCCGCCGACGACCAGTGGCTCAGCCCTTCCCACGGCCGCGACACGGTGGCCGTCCACTTCACCTGGGTCGAGGACACGCGGGCGGTGCTGCCGGTGGTGCGGCGGGTGGAGGAGGCGCTGGCGCCGTTCGGCGCGCGCCCGCACTGGGGGAAGGTGTTCACCACCCCGGCGGCGGAACTGCACGCCCTCTACCCGCGGCTGCACGACTTCCGGACCATGGCCCATGACCTGGACCCGGCGGGGAAGTTCCGCAACGCCTTCGTCCGCGACGTCCTGGGCGACTGACGCCCGCCGGCCCGGTCCGGACTTCGTCGACACCCTTTTCCCAACCCCTTGTCGAACTGTCCGCTCCCCTCATAGCCTTGCCGCGCGCCGGTGCCTGGCCGGCCCGGCGGGGGACGGGGGCGGCTGACGGTGAGGCGCACATCGCGGGACATCCGCACGGCCAACCGCTACCAGGTGCTGCGGCAGGTCATCGCCGCGTCGCCGACCTCCCGGCAGGAGCTGGCGGCCGCCACCGGTCTCAGCCTCGCCACCGTCGCCACCCTGGTCGGGGAGCTGCTCGACCTGGGCATGGTCACCGAGGTCGGTTTCGAGGACTCGGCCGGCGGCCGTCCCCGTGGCCTGCTGGCCGTCCACGCCTCGGGAGGCGCGCTGATCGGTGTCGACCTCGCCGAGACGTACGTCAGGGTCGAGCTGTTCGACCTGGCGCTGACCGTGCTGGCCCGCGCCGAGGAGGGCGTGCGCCCCGGCGAGAGCCGCCCGGAGCAGGTCGTGGACCTCGTCGCCACGGCGGTGCGGTCGGTGGTGGCGCGGGCGGGTGTCGAGGGCGCGCGGGTGCTCGGGGTCGGGGTGAGCATGCCGGGTCAGGTGGACCGGGACACCGGCGTCTGCGCGTACGCGCCGAACTGGGACTGGCACGACGTCCCCCTGCTCGGCCTGCTCGCCGACCGCGTCGACCACCCCCTCCACCTGGACAACCCGCTGCGGGCCTGCGCGGTGGCCGAGCTGTGGTCCGGCGCGGCGCGCGGGCACGAGGACGCGGTGGTGGTGAACCTGGGGACCGGGGTGGGCGCCGGGCTGGTGCTGGGCGGCGGGGTGCACCGGGGGGTGAGCGACAGCGCCGGCGAATGGGGTCACACCACGCTCGTCCTGGACGGCCGCCCCTGCCACTGCGGCGGCCACGGCTGTGTGGAGACGTACACCGGGGCGCCCGGGATCATGCTGAACCTGCGGGAGGTGAGCCCGGACAGCCCGCTCCTGCACCCCGGGGACCAGACGGCCACGATCGACGCGCTCGCCCGCGCGGTGCGGGCCGGGGATCCGGTGGCCGTGCGGGTGCTCGGGGACACCGCCCGCTATCTGGCCGCCGGGGTGGGCGGCCTGATCAACCTCTTCAATCCGGAGGTGGTCGTGCTCAGCAGCTGGGTCGCGGCCGCGTTCGGCGAGCCGCTGCTCGACGCGGTGCGCGCGGCGGTCCCCCGGCACGCGCTGCCCCGCCCGCTGGCCGCCACCCGGATCGTCCTCTCCCCCGTTCCGACCGATCCGGTGTGCCTGGGGGCGGCGACGTTCGCGCTGGAGGGTGCCCTGCGGTCGGCCGGCAAGGGCGCACGCCACCGCGCCCCCGCCGGTCCCCGCGCACGTCCCCGTCCCCTGCCCCAGGGGCCGGGCCAGGTCTAGCCGGCTAGGAGAGTCATGTCATTTCACACCCCGCCGAGCGGATCGACCGGCTACGTCGAGGACGTCTCGCCCGGCCGCGGGGTCCTGCCCCCGCGTGCCTGGTACGCCTCCTCCGACGCGGCGTCCCTGTCCCTGAACGGCGGCTGGCGGCTGCGGGTGTCCGCCACCGCGGACGCCGAGGACGACGCGTTCGCCGCGCCCGGGTACGACGCCGGGGACTGGGCGGAGGTGGCCGTGCCCGGCCACTGGGTGCTCCAGGGCCACGGCGCGCCGGTCTACACCAACCACCTCTACCCCTTCCCCGTCGACCCGCCGCGCGTCCCCACCGAGAACCCGACCGGTGACCATCTGCGCGTCTTCGACCTGCCGGACGACTGGCCCGCCGGAGGCGAGGCCGTGCTCCGCTTCGACGGGGTCGAGTCCTGCGCGCGGGTCTGGCTGAACGGCACGGACATCGGGGAGTTCAAGGGCTCGCGGCTGCCGCACGAGTTCGCGGCCGGGCACCTGCTGAAGCGGGCCGGGAACGTCCTCGCGGTCCGGGTCCACCAGTGGTCGGCGGGGTCGTACCTGGAGGACCAGGACCAGTGGTGGCTGCCCGGCATCTTCCGGGACGTGACCCTGCTGCACCGACCGGCCGGCGCCGCGGGCGACTTCTTCGTGCACGCCTCCTACGACCACGTCACCGGCACGGGCACCCTGCGCGTCGACTCCGGCGTCGAAGGGCGCGTGACCGTCGCGGAGCTGGGCGTCGACGTCCCCACCGGCGAACCCGTGACGCTTCCCGTCGAGGCGTGGACGGCGGAGACGCCCCGGCTGTACGACGGGGTGCTCAGCACGGCCGGCGAACGCGTCCCGCTGCGCGTCGGCTTCCGTACGGTCGCCGTCGAGGACGGCCTGATCAAGGTGAACGGAACGCCCCTGCTGTTCAAGGGCGTCAACCGGCACGAGTGGCATCCGCGCCGGGGCCGCGCCCTGGACCCGGACACCATGCGCGAGGACGTGCTGATGATGAAGCGGCACAACATCAACGCGGTCCGCACCTCGCACTATCCGCCGCACCCCGCCTTCCTGGACCTGTGCGACGAGTACGGGCTGTGGGTGATCGACGAGTGCGACCTGGAGACCCACGGCTTCGTCGAGCAGGGGTGGCGGGACAACCCCGTCGACGACGACCGCTGGACGCCGGCCCTGCTGGACCGGGCCGCGCGCATGGTCGAACGGGACAAGAACCACCCGTCGGTGGTGATGTGGTCCCTCGGCAACGAGGCCGGTACCGGGCGCGGGCTGACGGCGATGGCGGACTGGATCCACGGCCGGGACCCCTCGCGCCCGGTGCACTACGAGGGCGACCTCGACTGCCGGGACACCGACGTGTACTCGCGGATGTACCCGCCGCACGCCGAGGTCGAGCGCATCGCCCGGGGCCTGGACGGCGGCACCCGCCGCAGGCGGGAACTCCCGGTCATCCTCTGCGAGTACGCGCACGCGATGGGCAACGGGCCCGGCGGGCTCGGCGAGTACCAGGAGCTGTTCGAGGCCCACGACCGGCTCCAGGGCGGCTTCGTCTGGGAGTGGATCGACCACGGCGTGGACCATCCGGAGCTGGGCTTCGCCTACGGCGGCGACTTCGGTGAGGAGCTGCACGACGCCAACTTCGTCTGCGACGGGCTGCTGTTCCCGGACCGCACGCCCTCACCGGGACTGGTCGAGTACCAGAAGGTGATCGAGCCGGTCCGGATCGACGCGGGCGGCATCGACGGCACCGTACGGATCACCAACCGGTACGACTTCGCGGACCTGGCCCATCTGGCATTCGAGGCGGCGTACCAGGTCGACGGGGTGCCGGCCGGGGCGCACCGGCTGGCCGTGCCGCCGCTGGCCCCCGGGGAGTCGGCGGAGGTGAAGCTGCCCGGGGCGCCGGACGGCGGGGGCGCGGACGTGCAGTGGACGGTGCGCGCGCTGCTCGCCGGGGACACTCCGTGGGCCGGGAAGGGCCACGTGGTGGCCTGGGGGCAGCGGACGGTGGCCCGCGCGACCCCGCCGGCGCCCGCGACCGGGGCGCGGCCCGTCGTCGAGGGGGACGCGGTCAGGCTGGGTCCGGCGGTCTTCGACGCCCGTACCGGCGCGGTGCGCACCGTCGCCGGTGTGCGGGTGCGCGATCTGCGGCTGGACGTGTGGCGGGCGACCACCGACAACGACGACGGGGCGGCCTGGCAGACGGACACCCGGTACGGACCGCGCTGGCGGGAGCTGGGCCTGCACCGGATGCGGCACCGGCTGGACGCGGTCGAGACGGACGGCGAGGCGCTGACCGTACGGACCCGGGTGGCGCCGGCCGGGCGGGAGGCGGGGCTGCGGACGGCGTACCGCTGGACGTCCGACGGGACGGCGCTGCGGCTGACCGTCTCGGTGGTGCCGGAGGGCGAGTGGACGGTGCCGCTGCCCCGGCTCGGTGTCCGCTTCGGTCTGGACGCCGGGCCCGCCGGCACCGTCACCTGGTTCGGCGGCGGGGGCGAGGCGTATCCGGACACCCGGGCCGCTTCGGTGCTCGGCCGGTGGGACGCGAGCGTGACGGAGTTGCAGACGCCGTACGTCCGCCCGCAGGAGAACGGCGCGCGGGCGGACGTACGGTGGGTGGAGCTGGGCGGGCTGCGGGTCGACGGGGAGCCGGAGTTCTGGTTCTCCGCCCGTCCGTGGACGACCGAGCTGCTCGACGCCGCCCGGCACCGCACGGACCTCGTGCCCGGGGACACGGTGTGGGTGAACCTCGACCACCGGCAGCACGGCATCGGCTCCCAGTCCTGCGGCCCGGGCCCGCTCCCCCGGTACTACCTGTGGCCCGAGCCGGCCGAGTTCTCCTTCGTCTTCTCGGAGCCGCGCGGCTGACCGGTCAGTGGTCCGCGCAGCAGGGCGTGGGGTCCGGGGCCTCGAAGGGGACCAGGGTGCCGCCCAGGGCCGGTGTGGCGGCGAGGACGAGTTCGTCCCGCTGCCACTGCGGCCGCACGTGGTCCCGGGTCACCATACGGGTCCCGGGGCCGGGGGGTTCCGGGGTGCCCAGGACCGTCACGCGGTCGATCGCGGAGCCGGCGAGCAGGTCCGCGACGGTCATCGTGCCGGTGAGGGCCGAGGCGCCCGGGTAGAGCACCGCCCGTCCCCACGCGTCGGGCAGGCCCGGGGTGACGGCGCCGTATCCCGCCAGCCGCTCCCGGAGGGTGTCCGGGAGCGGCCGCGAGGGCAGGGACAGGGACACCTCGACGTGCGGCCGCTCGCCGCGCACCAGGTGGGTGCAGCCGAACAGGCCGTCGGGGAGCGCGAGTTCGGCGGCCATCCGGTGCAGCAGGTGGTCCGCCCCGGGCAGGTCCCGGATGCCCGCGTCCACCGTGAGGGCGTACGGCGTCACGACGGCAGGACCCACACCGGGTTGGTGTAGAACCACAGGTCGCGCCAGGGGTCGGCGTCGCCGACGACGTCGAGGGCGGGGCCCGCCGGGTCGACCCGGGCGCCCATGGCGCCGACGGCGGACCGGTTGCCGTCGGTGCCGCGCAGCCGGAGGTACACCGGGCGGTCGACGCGGCCGAGGTCGAAGGTGACGCGAACGGTGCCGGCCGTCCGGTCGATCTCGTACGACCGGGTGACCTTGGCCGTGGGCGCGGTGAACGTGTCCTTGTCGGCGACCGGGCCGGTGACATCGCCCTGGATGACGTCGACGCGGGCGAGCTTCGGGGTGAACCCGGCCCAGTTGGGGCCGCCGGCGAGGGCGATGTCGGCGGTGAGGGTGACCCTGGTGCCCTTCTTCACGTGCAGGGCGCCGCCGAGCGTGGCCCAGCGGCTGCCGCCGGAGACCCGGACGTCGAGGCCGCTGACGAGCTGGCCGTGGTCGACCCAGATGCGGCCGGCGCGGATGCCGTCCATGACGGCGGCGTAGGAGAAGCCGTCGGCGCCGACGTGGGTGCGGCTGTACTGGCCGGGCCAGTAGTCGCCCTGGGTGACGTCGATCTGCCCGGCGTAGACGGGGTCGGAGTAGCGGCCGTCGGTGGCGAAGTCGCCGTCGGTGCCGCGGGCGGCGGTGTCGGCGTAGACCTGGTGGGAGTCGGAGTTGGCGGTGATCCACCAGGGGCGGCCCTCGGCGAGGAGGCTGTCCCACAGGCCGCCGACGGTGGCGGTCATCCAGTCGAAGCCGCCCCAGGTGCGGTAGCTCTCCAGCGGGTAGCCGGGGAAGGAGTTGGCGCTGGGGTTGTTGTCGTAGATGCCGCGGGCGCGGCCCATGCCCAGCGGCTTGGGCAGGCCGGCGGCCTGGTGGCCGGGGGCGCCCTCGAAGCCGACGGCGATCTGCGGGTTGGTGCCGGTGGCGTCGCGCCAGGCGCGGATCTCGTGCGGGGAGTCGACGCCGCGCCGCGCCGGGTGGTTGGCGAGCATCAGGGCGTCGCCGACCTTGCGCCGTCTGACCTGCTCGGCGAGGAAGTTGAGGCCGGCGACGGCGAGCGCCTCGTTGGCGGGGGTGGAGTCGGAGGCGCCCTTGACGCTGCCGTCGTAGTCGTTCTCGAATTGCTTGAGGACGGCGACCTCGTTGCGGCCCGGGTGGACGAAGACGGTGCCGTGCTCGGCGGCCGGGATGTTCCACTCCAGGCCCTGGAAGACGAGGGTGTCCTCGTAGGCCGCCCGGGCCTCCTTGATGTCCGGGTTGACCTTCTCGACGCCGATCTTGGCGTGGGTGGCGCTGCCGTGGTCGGTGATGACCAGCCAGTCCATGCCGTGCTTGGCGCCCTGGCGGACCTGGTCGACGACGCGGTACTTGCCGTCGCTGCTGTACTGGGTGTGGATGTGGTGGTCGCCCGCGAGCCACAGGAAGCCCTTGCCGCCGCGGCCGTTGCCCGCGCCGCGCGCCGGGGTGGCGTGCGCGGGAGCGGCGCCGCCGGCGCCGGCGGGCAGCACGGTGCCGGCCGCCAGTCCGGCACCCAGCAGCCCGGCCCGGCGCAGCAGCGTGCGGCGGGACTTCTGCTCGGGGTTCAGCGCCTCGTCGGGCACGGAGGTGTCGAAGGCGGCGGGCAGGGGCGCCGTCGTCTCGTGCTGGTGGTCGTGTCCGTGGTGATGGTGGTGGTGCCCGTGTGCGTGCCCGTGACCCATGGAGTGCCTCCTGATTGCCGCGCTGTGCGTGCGGCTGCCTTCCGCGGCGCGACCACGCCGCGTGTGGAGGATCAAGGCAACGGATGAACGTTGAACAACTTGGGAGTGAGCGGTACATGCCCCGCACACGGCGGCTCGCCGACACCGCGTGCGTGAGCTAGATTTCGTCCCCTAGACTCCCTCGGTTCTCCCGGAGGCCCGCATACCCCGCGCCGGACTCACCGCCGACCGTCTCGTCGCGGCCGCCGCCGACCTCGCCGACGAGGCGGGCTACGAGAACGTCACCCTGTCCGCGCTGGCCCGGCGTTTCGGTGTGAAGGACGCCAGCCTGTACGCGCACGTGCGCGGGCTGCCCGATCTGCGCACCCGGCTGGCGCTGCTCGCGGGCGGCGAGATGACCGACCGGATCGCGGCGGCGGTCGCGGGGCTGACCGGCCGGGACGCGCTGGCCGCGTTCGCCGGCGCCTACCGGGAGTACGCCCTCGCCCACCCCGGCCGCTACGCCGCCACCCAGCTCCGCGTCGACCGGGCCCTGGTCACCGGCTCCCCCGCGCCGCGCCGCACCGCCGAGGTCACCTACGGCGTGCTCGGCGCCTACGGCCTGGAGGAACCCGACCTGACCGACGCCGTCCGCCTGCTGCGCAGCACCTTCCACGGCTACTGCGCGCTGGAGGCCGCCGGGGCCTTCGGCGCGCCCCGCGAGGTCGAGGCGTCCTGGGCCCGGACGATCGACGCCCTGCACGTCGCCCTGGTGCACTGGCCCCGGACGAAGGCGTGAGGGACGAAGCGGTGCCCGGGTCGGGTGTGAGACGGCGAAAACAGCGGTACGGACGTTGAGTCGGAGCCGTTTTCCTAGGATGGGATCTTCGCGGTACGCCCATGTCACCGCCCGGGGGGAGGAAGCGCCATGTCCCAACAGCACCTGCAGCGCGGCCCCTTGAGGCCCGTGCGCACGGATCCGCCGCCCCCGGAGCCGGACGGCGGCGGGGACTCCCGCCCCGGGCGGTTCGTGGGCTGGCTCGGCGGCCTCGGGTGCGCCGCCGCCGGCTACGGGGTGTTCCAGTTCCTGTTCCAGGTGCTGCCCGGTTCGCTGGGCGGGGAGGCGGCGAAGTACCTGATCGCCTCGGTGAGCGGGTTCGCCACGGCGCTCGCCGCGTGGCTGGCGGCCGCGCTGGTGCGGGCCCGCGCCGCCGAGGCCGCCCGCCCCGCCGCCGCGCCGCCGCCCGTGGCCGCCCCCGCGCCCGGACCGCTGCCGCAGGTGTTCGCCGCCGCGTACGACACCCTGGTCGGGCAGGTGGCGGTGGTCGACGACCCGGACCGCGGCCGGCTCACCGGCTGGTCGCACTCCCTGGGCGAGAGCACCCCGTCGCGGCCCACGTCCGTCGGCACGGCGTACGGGCTGCAGATCATGCTCGACCTGGGCATGACGGACGGCCGGCTGCGACCGGGCGACCTGGTCGACACGCTGTGGCGGCTGCGGCTGCCCGGCGGCGGCTGGTCGGCCCGGTCGCAGGGCGCCGAGGCCCGGCCCGAGGTGACGGCGCTGGTGCTGGGCGCGCTGGCCCGCGCCGGGGTGCCGGCGCAGCGGCTGGCCCGGGAGGTGGACCACTGCACGGCCGCGTTCACCCGTGAACGCGACCACGCGGGACGGGAGTCGACGCATGTGGTGACGACGGTGCTGCGCGGACTGCTGCGCGCCGCACCGCACGGCGCCGCCCTGCCCACGCTGCGCGAGGCCCTGGTCGACGGGGCGGTCAGTGATCCCGGCCGGGACCACCTGCGCTGCTGGGGCTACCGGCTCGACCCGCCGTACGGGCCGCCGTCCCCGCTGCACACGGCGCAGGCCGTGGTCGCCCTGGAGCGTGCCGCGCGGGTCCTGGGCGAGAGCGAGGCGGTGCGCGCCGCCCGCGAGGACGGCGTGCGCTGGCTGCTGTCCTGCCCCGACGCCCCGCACCACGCCTGCCTTGACCTGGAGAACCTGCGCGAGGAGGTGCGCCGGCCCCGCCCGGACGACCCGGCGCGCCACGAGGTGCTGAACGTACGGCACTTCACGGCGACCTGGATCGTGCGCGCCCTGCTGTCCCGGGGGGCGCTGGAGGTGGCCCGGCAGGACGGTCTGGAGGAGACCTGGCGGGACCTGCTGGACGGGGCGGTCGCCGCGGTGTGGGCGGGTCAGCGGGACGGCATCTGGTCCTGGGAGCGGGGCGACAGCACCGAGCTGCGGCACCCGATGTGGATGACGTACCAGGGGCTGGCGGCGCTGCGCGGGCACGCCGTGTGGACGTACCGGCCGGACGAGACGACGACCGCGTGAGAGCGCGGGACAGGAGGGACGGACCGTATGGGGGACCGGCAGGTGCGGGAGGTACGGCGGTTACTGGCCCGGACCCTGGACGGCGGGCTGCCCGAGCGTGACCACGTGGCCGCGGCCGGCGCCGTGGTCACCGAACTCGGCGCGCCGGAGCGGCTGCTGGAGCTGGTCGCCGAACTGGCCTGCGGCGAGGGCGATCCGGAGGGCCGCGCCCGGCTGTCGTACCGGCACGTGCTCGGCTTCGACAAGCTGCTGCTGGTCGACGCCGGCCCGCGGCACATGCTGCGCGTGCACCTGTGGCACGCGGGAGCGGGCGGCACCGGCGCGGAGGACATCCACAACCACCGCTCGGCGCTGGCCTCGTACGTGGTGCGGGGCCGGCTGAGCATGGACCTGTACGAGGCGCGCGACGACGGTGAAGGCTTCGAGGCGGCACGGTACGAGGAGTCCCTGGCGGACGGTTCGGCGGACTGGCTGCTGGCACCGGCGGGCCGGGCCGGGCTGCGGCTGACGCACACGGGCCGTTACGCGGCGGGCAGCACCTACGCCCTGCCCGCGCACACCCTGCACCGGGCCTGGTGCGACACCGACGAGCCGACCGTGACGCTGTTCCTGGAGACGGGTGTCGAACGGCGGCGGCACACCGATGTGTTCACGGCGGCGGGTCCGCACGCGGGGACGGCGGCCAAGCAGCCGCTGGACGTGCCGGGTTATCTGGCCGCGCTGGAGGGGCTGGCGGACCTGCTCAGGGGCGCATGAGGGCCTGCCGCACGATGTCCAGGTTGTAGGCGTCGATGTCGACACCGGTCAGCTCGGACGGATGCAGCCAGGCGTGGGTCTGGTCCGGACAGGGCAGGGTGACCCGCCGGGACAGCGGGCGGACCAGGAAGTTCTCCTGCCAGTTCTTGGTCTCCTGCCCCCGGTAGTCGCTGACGAAGGACGACTCGCCCACCTTGCGCACGATCTCGCCGAGCAGGCCGGTCTCCTCCTTCAGCTCGCGCAGCGCGCCGTCGCGGGCGTCCTCGCCGGGTTCGAGCTTGCCGCACGGGACGCCCCACACCCGGGGCAGGAATCTCTCCGTCTCACTGCGGCGCACCAGGAGCACCCGCCCCTCGTCGTCCATCACGACCGCGGCCGCCAGCCGCTTCTCGCCGGGGATGTCCATGTCCATGGTTCCTCGGTCCCTCGCCGGAGATGAGTCCACAGGGTCTGATACCCGCGAAAGTGCCCACCCTACCAGGGTCGCTCCCCCTCGGCCCGTCGGCCGAACCTCTGGATCTCCTCGTACGACGGTGCCGCGCCCTCCCCCGGCGGCCGGCCGGCCCGGATCTCCAGCGCCGCCTCCACGGCCGCGCCGAGCGCCCGCCGGTACAGCAGCGAGCCGAGGCTGACACGGCGGACACCGAGGTCGGCGAGGTGGGGGACGGACGGCCCGGTGGGCGTGTAGAGGATGTTGAGGGGCACGCCGTCCAAGCCACGCACCAGGGCGGCGATCGCGCGCGGGTCGCCGAGTCCGGGGACGAAGACGCCGTGGGCGCCGGCCCGCACGTAGGCGTCGAGACGGCGTGCGGTGTCCTCGCCGTCGCCGAGCCAGTAGGTGTCGGTGCGGGCGTTCACGAAGAGGCCGGGGGCGGCCGCCCGGACGGCGGCGATCTTCGCCGCGTGCCGGTCGGCCGGCCCGAGTCCGTCCTCCAGGTTGATGCCGGCGGCGCCCAGCGCGTACAGCTTCCGGGCCAGTTCGGCCACCTCGTCGGGGTCGTCGCTGAATCCGCCCTCGGCGTCCACGGACAGCAGGAGGGGCGCGGAGCCGAGGGTGAGCGCGAGCAGCAGCGTCTGCTCCCGGGTGGCGGCCGCCCCGTCGGGCAGTCCGGCCGCCGCCGCGACGGCCAGACTCGTGGTGCCGACGGCCCGGAACCCCTCGGCGGCCAGGGCCAGCGCGGAGGCGTGGTCCCAGGCGTTGGGCAGCAGCAGGGGTTCCGCGGCGTGGTGGAGGTCGGCGAAGGCGGTCATGACAGGTCCCCCACGGCGTCGGCGTAGTAGACGGACTCCTGTACGTGGTGGGCGAGTTCGCGGAAGCTCCAGCCCGTGCCCGGTGAGTGGTCGAGCTGTTCGTCGGTGAGCGCGTCGAGGCGGGCGGCCCAGATCCGGGCGAGCCGGGTGAGGCGGCTGCGGGCTTCGTCGAGGTCCTCGGGGGTGAAGGGGGCGAGGTCGGCCGGGGTGGTGACGAGGGAGGCGTGCCAGTGGTCGGGCTGCGGCTGTTCACCGGCGAGGCGGGCCTCCAGCTCCGCGAGGTGGTCGATCAGGTGGTCGGCGACGCGGCGGACCGCCTTGTGCGGGGTGTACACGCGGTCGTCGGCGTGCGTGGGTGCGCCGTCCCAGCGGGTCCAGGTGGCGGCCAGGGCGAGGACGTGGTCGACCATGCCGGTGACGGCCGCGGAGGGGGCGTCCGCCCGTGTGCCGGCGGCCGGGGTGGGTCGGGTCTGCGTGCTGTCGGTCATGCGGCAACGCTAGGAGCGGGACGCTTCGGCGGCGGCCGAAGCGTCCGCGCGCGGGTGAGCCTGGGGCGCCCCGGTTCCGGTCGGAGCGCCCCAGGGGTTCATCCCACCCTGACTTGACCCTCGGGCACCAGATGCAGGTCGACGAGTTCCTCGCGGACCAGGTTCGCGTACACGGTGGCACCGTGCACGGAGGTGTGCGTGTTGTCCCGTTTCTCGTTGTGGAGGTAGAGCGCCTTGGAACCCTCCACGCCCAGGGACTCCACGAGCGCCTTGGTCCGTGCGGTCAGGTCGATCAGCGGGACGTCCCGGTCGGCCGCCACGGAGCGGATGACGGCCGGGTGGTCGACGCCGAGCCCGTTGACGAGCAGTGCGGTGGGGTTGTTCAGGGTGCCGTCCGCGTTGAACCAGCGCCGTACGATCGGGGTCACCAGAACCGGTTGGCCGCCCCGTTCCCGTACGCCCGCCACCAGTGTCTCCAGGTTGGCCCGGTAGGTCGCCCCGTCGGTGGTCTTGTCGTTGTGGGCGAGCTGGATCAGGACGAGGTCGCCGCGCCGGACCAGTGGCCCGACGGTGTCCCACAGGAGCGGGTTCCCGAGATAGCTGACCGTACTCTCCCCGGAATCCGCGTAGTTGGCGACGGACACGCCCCTGCGCAGGTACGCGGGCAGGTGCTGGCCCCAGCCCGCGTAGGGGTCGCCGGGCTGGTCGCAGACCGTGGAGTCGCCGACCAGGAGGATCTGCCGGGCGTGGTGCGCCGGGGCGACCCGGATGCCGGCGAGGGCGGGCGCGCTGCCGCCGACGGTGAGGTCGAGTCCCGGTGTGCCGTCGGCTCCGAGCGGCTCGCCCTCCGGGGTGCGGACGTTCACGGTGAAGCTGCGGACGATCCGCTCCCCGGCCGGTACGGCGGTCTCCGGGAGCAGGGCGCGCCGGGTCTCGCCCGCGAGGGCGGTGCTGGACGCCCCGTCACCGCCGAGGGTGACCCGCACGTCGTAGGTACCGGGCGGCAGGTCGAAGTGGCAGGCGGTGGCGGTGCAGTTCTCGATGCCGGGGGCCGGCCGGTGCCCCTGGTGCTGCCGCGCCTGGGCCGGTACGGCGGTCAGGCCGATGCCCAGCGCCACGGCCGCGGTGACGGCGGCCCGGGCCGGTCTCATGTGCCGCGCGTCCACTGCTGGTTGGTCCCTCCGTTGCAGGTGTACGTGATGAGGGCCGCCGCGTTGGCGGTGGAGCCGCCGGACACGTCCAGGCACTCGCCGGTCGCCCGTGACCGGAGGGTCACGTAGGAGCCGCTGGTGCCGAGGGTCCACTGCTGGGCGGTGGCGGAGGGGGAGCAGTTCTCCTGGGTGACCGTGCTCGCGTTCTCCGTCAGGCACAGGGAGCTGTGCCATGCGACGAGTTGGTGGTGGCCGTCGCCGGTGGGCCTGAACCAGAACCGCTGGTTGCCGCCGCCGTTGCAGTCGTACTGCTTGGTCTGGGCGCCCTGCCACTGCGACTGGCCGGTCACGTCCGCGCACCGGCCGCTGTGCCGGGCGGTGAGCGTGTGGTACGTGGCGGACGTCCCGCTGACCGTCCCGGCGGCCGTGTCGATGGTGACCTCCGGGGACCAGGACAGGGACATCGAGGTGGCGGACGGGAAGGTCAGCGGCAGCCACACGTACCGGGAGTCGTTGACGGTCCCGCCGAAGGAGTTGCCCCAGCGGTCGCCGAGGTACAGGTACGAGGTGCCGGAGGAGCCCTGGACCGGCAGCACGAAGGCGGTCTGCGAGCCGAAGGCGGTCGCGTCGCCGACGTCGCGCATCGCCGACCAGGGTCCGGAGAGGCTGGTGGCGGTGGCGTACCGCTGCTGGTTGGGGTTCCAGCCGGTGGCGCCCGAGGTCAGCATGAAGTAGACGCCGCCCCGCTTGAACAGGGCCGGTGCCTCGCGGTGGCCGCCGGGCCAGGGGTTGGCGACCAGGCTCGCGATGCCGGTGTGGTCGGCGGTGAGCCGGTAAATGTGCAGGTCGTAGTTCTCGCGGGCGGCGGAGACCATGTAGCCGGTGCCGTCGGTGTCCGTGAAGACGGTGATGTCGCGGGACATGTGCTGCCCGAGCGGGCGGAAGCTGCCCCGCCAGGTGTAGTTCCCGTCCACGGTGTCGGAGACGGCGACGGCGGCGCGGGCCTCGCTGTAGTCGCTGCCGTTCTCCTTGTGCATCCACATCACGTACTGGCCGGTGGACGCGTTGTACATGACCTTGGGCCGCTCGATGTTGGCGGTGGCGAGTTCCGGGTGGCTGGCTTCGGTGAGGACCTGGCCCCGGAACTCCCAGTTCTTCAGGTCGGTGGAGCGGTAGGCGTCCACGGAGCGGAAGGTGTTGTCGGCGTTGCGGTGCTCGCCGAACCAGTAGTAATACGCTCCGGACTTGAGGACACCGCCGCCGTGGGCGTGCAGAGGGCTGCCCGAACGGTCGGTGAACTGCGTGCCGTTGGCGATCGTCTGCGGGGCGGCCTGGGCGGGCCCCGCGGTGGCCAGGGCGCCGGCGAGCGCGAGACAGAGGGCGAGCAGTACGGCGTAGGCACGTCTCATGTCACGCCCCCCGCCCCGCCGCGCCGTCGGCCACGGGGACGCCGAAGTCGGGGGTGCCGTCCGCCTTCCAGCCGAGCGGCTGGACCCGGGTGTGGCGGTTGGGGTCGTGCAGCGGGTCGCCGCTGATCTCCTTGTACTGGCGGGCGTGGTAGACGAGGACGTCGGTGCGGCCGTCCTCGGCGACGGTGAAGCAGTTGTGCCCGGGACCGTACTGCTTGCTCGTGTCGTTGCTGGTGAAGACGGGGACGGGCGACTTGGCCCAGCTCGCCGGGTCCAGCAGGTCGCTGTCCTCGTCGGCGGTCAGCAGGCCCATGCAGTAGTGGTGGTCGGTGGCGCTGGCCGAGTAGGTCATGAACAGCCGGCCGTTGCGGTGCAGGACGTACGGCCCCTCGTTGACCGCGAAGCCGATGCGCTCCCAGTCGTACTCGGGTGTGGAGAGCCGCACTTGGGGCCCGGTGAGGGTCCAGGGACCGGCCATCTCGGAGAGCCAGATGGCGGTGTTGTTGGCCATGCCGGGTTCGTGCTGGGCCCAGGCGAGGTAGCGGGTGCCGCGGTGGGCGAAGGTGGTGGCGTCCAGGGAGAAGGTCTCCCAGGCCGTCTTGATCTGCCCCTTCTCGACCCACGTGCCGCGGAAGGGGTTGGCGTTCGCGTTCTCCAGCACCCAGATGCGGATCGCCCACACGTCCTCGGCGGGCGCGGCGGCGAAGTAGATGTACCACTTGCCGTCGACGCGATGCATCTCCGGCGCCCAGATGTGGGCGCCCATGGCGCCGGTGGGGTGGGCCCGCCAGATGACGGACTCGGCGGCGGTGCCCAGGCCGCCCAGGGTGCGGGAGCGGCGCAGGACGATCCGGTCGTACTCGGGGGCGGTGGCGGTGAAGTAGTAGAAGCCGTCGGTGTGCCGGGTGATGTGCGGGTCGGCACGGTTGCGGACGAGCGGGTTCACGTAGGGGGCCGCCTTCGGGCCTGCGGCGGGGGCGGCGTGGGCGAGGGCCGGGGTGGCGGCGGCCAGGGCGCCGGCGGCGAGGGCGCCCTTGAGCAGGAGTCTGCGGGCGGGGGGAGGGGGAAGGCCGGGCAGGTCGGCGGCGCGGCTCATGCGGTCTGCCTCTCTGGTGGGGGTCGTCGGCGTTCGGCATGCACGGTGCGACGGATTCGACATCCCGAACAACATCTGACATGCCGAACGCCGAAAAGGTAAGGGTGCGTCAGGGGCAGGTCAACGGGTCCGACGGGACGAAGACGTCCGCCGGCCTCCCGGACCGTCCGGCATCCCTACGCCGCGACCGGCGCGAAGGCGTCCATCCGGTCCCCCTCCGGCTGGACGACGCCGTACGTGCTCTCCGGGACCTCGTTCCAGGCGCCGGGCAGGTTCCCCAGGGGCTCGGAGACGATGAGGCGGGCCTCGTCGGACATCTCCCGCAGGAACTCCAGGTCCGGGTGGAGGGAGCGCAGGGTCTCCACCCGGGTGCTGTAGAACAGCGAGCGGGAGGCCCTCTGGCTGGAGTAGCGGAACGCCCACAGCCGCGTCCCGTCGGTGACCGCGACCGTCATCTGCAACGGGAACTCGATGCCGTGCTCGTGGCCGACCCGCTCGACCAGTCCCGCCATCCGCGCCACCGCGCCGGGCGGGTCCTCCTCCAGACCGAAGGTGAGCGCCAGGTAGAACATCAGCTCGGAATCGGTGGAGCCCTCGATGGACAGGAACAGGTCCGGGGCGACGGCCAGGGCCAGCTCCCGCCGGACGCGCTGGAACTCGTCGATCGCGCCGTTGTGCATCCACATCCAGCGGCCGTGGCGGAACGGGTGGCAGTTGGTCTGCTGCACCGACGTCCCGGTCGAGGCACGGATGTGGGCGAAGAACAGGGACGAGCGGACGTGTCCGGCGATCTCCTGGAGGTTGCGGTTGCTCCACGCCGGGCCGATGTCCCGGACGACCGCCGGGGTGATGGTGTGCGTGCCGTACCAGCCGAGGCCGAATCCGTCGCCGTTGGTCGTCTCGACGCCCAGTTTGGCGTGCAGGCTCTGGTCGATCAGTGAGTGCGCCGGTTTGTAGAGGATGCCGTCGAGCAGGATGGGGGCGCCCGAGTACGCGAGCCAACGGCACATGGTCCACCGCCTTCCCGGCGCGGTTCGTCTCCTCGTCCCTCCAGGATTCCAGTCCTCCCGCACGGGCGCGCGCTGCGGGATCCACCGGGGGCGCGTCTCGGCTACCGTCGGTGACATGAGCACCTCGTCGTCCTTCACCGAGGCCGTCGCCGCCGGCACCGTCGTCCTCGACGGCGGCATGTCCAACCAGCTCGCGGCGGCCGGACACGACCTGAGCGACGAGCTGTGGTCGGCCCGGCTGCTCGCCGAGGACCCGGAGGCGGTCACGGCGGCCCACCTCGCCTACTTCGAGGCGGGCGCGGACGTGGCGATCACGGCCAGTTACCAGGCGACGTTCGAGGGCTTCGCGCGGCGCGGGACCGGCCGGGAGGAGGCGGCCGGGCTGCTCGCCCTGAGCGTGGAGTGCGCCCGCGAGGCGGCCCGGCGGGCCCCGTCGTCCCCCCGCCCCCGGTGGGTGGCGGCCTCCGTCGGCCCGTACGGGGCGATGCTCGCGGACGGCTCCGAGTACCGGGGCCGGTACGGGCTCACCGTGGCCGAACTGGAGCGCTTCCACCGCCCGCGCCTGGACGTCCTGGCGGGGGCCGCCCCGGACGTGCTGGCCCTGGAGACGATCCCCGACACGGACGAGGCGCAGGCCCTGCTCCGCGCCCTGCGCGGCCTGGGCGTCCCGGCCTGGCTGTCGTACTCGGCGGCCGGCGGCCGCACCCGCGCGGGCCAGCCCCTGGAGGACGCCTTCGCGCTCGCCGCACGGGCGGACGAGGTCGTCGCCGTCGGCGTGAACTGCTGCACCCCCGAGGACGCCGACCACGCGGTGGCCCTCGCGGCCCAGGTCACCGGCAAGCCGGTCGTGGTCTACCCCAACAGCGGCGAGACCTGGGACGCCCGGGCACGGGACTGGACCGGCCGCGCCACCTTCACCCCCGAGCGGGTGACGGGATGGCGGACGTCGGGGGCGCGGCTGATCGGAGGCTGCTGCCGGGTGGGGCCACGGACGATCGCGTCGGTGGCGCGGGCGCTGCGGGCGTCGTAGCGAACTCGCACCAGACGACCTTGCCCGGGGCGCGCTCCGCCACGCCCCACGTGTCGGACAGCCCGGCCACGAGCAGCAGCCCGCGCCCGCTCTCCCCGCAGTCGTCCTCCTGCTGCGGCAGGGGCACCGCGGGCACACCACGTCCGCTGTCGTGCACCTCCACGCGCACGCGGTCGGCGTACGGCAACAGCCTCAGCAGAAAGCCCCGGCCGGGCGGTACGCCGTGCAGCAGGGCGTTGGTCGCCAGTTCGCTGACGCACAGCAGCACATCGTCCGCGCGCCCGTGTACGCCCCACTCCTCCAGCACCCGGCGCGCGAACGCCCGCGCGCCGGGCACGGACCGGCGCTCACGGCGGAAGAAGCGCTCACGTGGGGCGGGGACGTGAGGCGAGGGTGAAGTTTCCTGAATCACGGGACGAGAGTCACGCTCCGTGCCCACGATGGAACAGTCCGCGCGGCCGTACGGCTGGACCGTACGGCTGCGCGATGGTGAACGTACAGACGCGGGTGGGGAGTTCGGCCTCATGGGCAACACCACGACACGGAGGAACGCCTCGGCGATGAAGATGGTGGGCGCGCTGCTCGCCCTCTACCGCCAGGCGGCCGGGCACACACAGAGGTCGCTGGGCGAGCGGTTCGTCATCGGCGAGCAGCAGATCGCGTCGATCGAACAGGGCAGACGGCCCCTGAAGCCGGACCTCGCCGAGCAACTGGACGACCTCCTCGACACGAAGGGCGCGCTGTCGGTCGCGCTGAGCAGGATGCCGGAGGTGGATCTGGTTCCGCTGTGGGCTGAGGAGTATCTGGATCGGGAGCGGGAGGCCCTCGTGATCTCCTCGTACGAAAATCAGGTGCTACCGGGTCTGCTACAGACGGAGGCGTACGCGCGGGCGGTATTCCGCAGCCGCATCCCAGTTATCGACGAGAACGAGATCGAGGCTCACGTGGCAGCGCGCACAGCGCGGCAAACGATCTTCCGTGGCAAGGAACCACCGATCACCTGCTTCGTCATCTGGGAGGCCGTGCTCCGCGACCGCCTGGGCGGGAATGAGGTGTACGTCGAACAGTTGCAGAGCCTGCGGCAGCTCTCTGAACTACCCGGTCTCACTGTGCAAGTTCTGCCACTAGGACGCACTGCTCACGCAGCACTCGACGGACCCTTCGTCCTCCTGGAGACGCCAGAGCATCAGCGGCTTGCTTATACGGAAACCCAGCGCGGTAGCCAATTGATCGCTGATCCCGGCGAGGTGGCGATCCTCACGCAAAGGTGTGCGATGCTGCGGTCACAGGCCCTCAATCCCGAAGATACGAGGGACCTGCTGGACCGTCTTCTAGGAGACCAATGAGCAGCACCGCACTTCCGTGGTTCAAGTCGAGCTACAGCGGCAGCGATGGTGGCAACTGCGTCGAAGTCGCCTACACCTGGCGCAAGTCGAGCTACAGCGGCAGTGAAGGCGGCGAATGCCTCGAAGTCGCCACCCACCCCACCGCCATCCACATCCGCGACTCCAAGACACCGGACGCTCCCCACCTCACCATCACCCCGGAGGCCTGGGCCTCGTTCCTCGCACTCGGCGCGCGCTCGCGCTGACGAAGGGCGCCATGACGGCGTCAAGAGGTGGGGCGGGCGCGCAGGTGGGCGCGTTCGCCCTGCTTGCCGAAGATGACCAGCAGCTCCACCGGCTGATCGTTGTCGGGGCCCAGCCAGTGCGGGACGTGGGTGTCGAATTCCGCGACTTCCCCCGGCGCCATGACCAGGACGCGGTCGCCGAGGTGGAGGCGGAACCTGCCGTTGAGGACGTAGATCCATTCGTAGCCCTCGTGCGTCCGGAGTTCGGGCTCGCCGGCGGTGGGGCTGATGACGAGTTTGTGCGCGTGCAGGCCGCCCGGCCTGCGCGTCAGCGGCACGTACGTCATGCCGTCGCGCGTCACGGGGCGCAGGTGAAGGCGGGGATCGCCCGTCTCCGGAGCGCCGACGAGCTCGTCGAGCGGGACGTTGTAGGCCCGGGCCAGGGGCAGCAGGAGTTCCAGGGTGGGTTTGCGGCCTCCGCCTTCCAGGCGGGAGAGCGTGCTTTCCGAGATCCCGGTGAGTTCGGCCAGCGCGGCCAGCGTGATGGCGTGCCGGCGGCGCAGGTCCCGTAGACGGGGTCCGACGCCGGCCAGCACGTTCTTGAATTCTTCCACGCGCCGCATCTTGCTGAAACGGCATGAAGGATTGCAACTTTCCGGGGCCCGGGCGCACTCTCCCGACGACGTGAGCCACGCACCGCGTTGCTCACCAAGGCCGTCCCGCCCCTCATCGCTCAGGAGAGCTGCCGATGTATACCCCCGCTCGCACCGCAGGGAAGGTCCCGGACGCGGAGGCGCCGGATCCGCACCGGTGGATGGCGCTGATCCTCGCGTCGGTCGCCACCCTCATGGTCGTGCTGGATGTGTCCATCGTGAACATCGCGCTGCCGCAGGCGCAGAGCGACCTCGCGATGGGCGACGCGAACCGCCAGTGGATGATCACCGCCTACGCACTCGCCTTCGGAGGACTGCTGCTTCTCGGCGGGCGCATCGCCGACTTCGCCGGACGCAAGCGCACCCTCGTGATCGGCCTGCTGGGCTTCGCGGCAGCCTCCATGCTCGGCGGTCTGGCGCCCGGCCCCGGCACCCTGTTCACCGCACGCGCCCTACAGGGTGCTTTCGCCGCCCTCCTGGCGCCGGCGGCGCTCTCCCTCATCACCGTTGCCTTCACCGACCCCAAGGAACGCGCCAAGGCATTCGGGATCTTCGGCGCGTTCCAGGGCGGTGGAGGAGCCGTCGGGCTCCTCCTGGGCGGCGTCCTCACCGAGTACGCGGGCTGGCGCTGGTGCATGTACATCAACGTCCCCATCGCCCTGACCGTCGCTCTCGCCGCCCGGCCCTTCGTGCGGGAGAGCCGCGCCGCTGGCACCCGGCGCTACGACCTTCCCGGAACCCTGCTGGTGACCGGTGGGCTGGTCGCCCTCGTCCTCGGCTTCACCCAGGCCGCCGAGGGCGGAGGCTGGACGGCTCCCGCCACCGTGATCCCCCTGGCGGCCGCCGTCCTGCTGCTGACCGCGTTCGTGTGCGTGGAACGCCGCACCGCCCACCCCCTGCTGCCACTGCGGGTAGTCATGGAACGCAACCGGGCCGGAGTGTTCCTGGCCAACCTCCTCATCGGCGCCGGCATGTTCGGCATGAACCTCTTCATGACGTACTTCCTCCAGGTCAACCTCCACTACACCCCGCTGCGGGCCGGCATCGCCTTCCTCCCCTTCAGCGCCGGGATCATCGCCACCACCACACTCGGTGCGCCCCTCGTCGCCCGCTTCGGCCCCAAACCCTTGATGGTCGCCGGCACCGCCGTGGCCACCGCGGGGCTGCTGTGGCTCACTCGTCTGGACAGTGCCTCCGGCTACACCGGGGAGGTCCTGCCGACCCAGCTCCTCGTGAGTGCGGGCGTGGGCCTGTTCTTCCTGGCAGGCCCCAACGTCGCGCTGGCCGGCGTCGATCCGCGCGACGCCGGAGTGGCCGGCGCCGCACTCACCACCAGCCAGCAGATCGGCGCGGCCCTCGGCCCGGCACTCCTCAACACCCTCTACCTCGCCGCCGTCACCGACTACCTCGACCCCCGCACACCGGCCGGCGGCGAAGCATCCCGCGCCCTCCAGTTCCAGGGCTTCCTGCACGGCTACCGCATCGCGTTCATCGTCGCCGGTGCCCTCCTGGCCGCAGCCGTCCTCGCCCTGGCCGTCCTGGTGAAGACACCCAGGACCGCCGCGGACACACAGCCCACCGCACCCGTCCCCACCCACTGACCGCACACGTCGCGCACATCCCCCATAAGCCTCATCCGGCCCTCCCGGGCCACCCAACAACTCACGGAGACCCCCATGGCAGATCTCTTCGAGCCGGTGACCGTCGGCAAGTGGACACTGGACAACCGCATCGTCATGGCGCCCATGACCCGCAACCGCGCCACCCCCGACGGCGTACCGACCGACCTCATGGCCACCTACTACGGCCAGCGAGCCACCGCCGGGCTGATCATCACCGAAGGCGTGCAGCCCAGCACCGTGGGCCAGGGGTACATGAACTCACCCGGCCTGCACACCCCCGCCCAGACCGCCGGCTGGCGCACTGTCGCCGACGCCGTCCACCGGCACGGCGGGCACATCGTCGCGCAGATCATGCACGCCGGACGCATCTCGCACCCCGACAACAAGCACCACGCCGAAACCGTCGCCCCCAGCGCCATCGCCGCGCCCGGCACCATGTTCACCGCCAACGGCCCCCGGCCCCACCCCGTCCCCCGCGCACTGGGCACTGACGAAATCCCCACCGTCATCGAGGAATACGCCCACGCCGCACGGGCCGCCGTCGACGCCGGACTCGACGGCATCGAACTCCACGCCGCCAACGGCTACCTGCTCCACCAGTTCCTCGCCCCCCACACCAACCGGCGCACCGACTCCTACGGCGGCAGCCCCGAGGCACGCGCCCGCTTCGTCATCGAGGTCGCCCGGGCCGTCTCCGACGCGATCGGCGGCGAACGCGTCGGCATCCGCGTCTCCCCCGCCATCAACCTGCACGGCGCCATCGAGGACGACGCGGACGACACCGCCGCCACCTACCGCACGCTCGTGGACGCCCTCTCCGCCATGGGCCTGGCCTACCTGCACACCATCGGGGACCCCGCCACGCCCCTCATCAAGGACCTCTCCCACCGCTTCGCCGGCCCCCGCATCGTCAGCAACGGCTGGGACCCGGTCACCGACGCCACCATCGCCCAGACCCTCCTCGACAACGACCAGGCCGACCTCGTCGCCGTCGGCCGCGCCTTCATCGCCAACCCCGACCTCGTGCGGCGCTGGCGGACCCAGGCACCCCTGAACCAGCCCGACGTGAACACGTTCTACGGCGGCGACCACCGCGGCTACACCGACTACCCGTCCATGTGACGAGGGGGCCCGGACCGCCTCGCGCCTGACCGCCCACGGGACCGGCTCGGCCGCGAGGCGGCAGGACCTCGATGACCGTGGCCGTGCCGACGACAGGTCGGCCCCCGTCCCGAAAAGAACTGGCCGGTCCCGGCTCGCCCGGACAGTATGGGGCGCATGACCGACCAGCCCGAACGATGGACCCAGGCGACCGTCCACCCGGACATGTGGGCCGACCCGGCGGACGACCCCCGCAACAACGACGGGCCCGGTCCGGACGGTGAACTCGCCGCGCTGGAGGGTGTGCTGCGGGACTACCGCCTGACGCTGCGGATGAAGTGCGAGGGGCTGGACCCGGAGCAGTTGGCCCGCCGGTCGGTGCCGCCGTCGACGATGTCGCTGCTCGGGCTGCTGCGCCACATCGCCGAGGACGAACGGGACTGGCGCAACTGGATCAGCGACGGGGAGCCGCTGCCGAAGCTGTACGGCAGGCGGGACGGGGACTTCGACGGCGCGGTCGCCGATCAGGCGGTGGTCGACGCGGCGTACGCGGACATGGAGCGCGAACAGGCGGCCACGGACGCGGCGTTGGCCGCCCACGAGGATCTGGGCGAGCGCCTGGGCAGGGAAGGGATCGCCGTCCGGGAGCTGCTGGTGCACCGGATCGAGGAGTACGCCCGCCACTGCGGCCACGCCGACCTGTTGCGCGAGTGCGTCGACGGCCGCGTGGGCCAGTGAGGCAGGAGCGGACCCGTCATGCGGGCGGCTGAGATCGCGCGGGCCGTGGCGGCGGCCACGTCGACCGCCTCGTCCCTCGGCCTGACGGCCGACGACGCGACCGTCCTGAACAACTCCAACAAGCTCACCCTGCGGCTGCTGCCCTGCGACGTCCTGGCCCGGGTCGCGCCGGTGGCGCAGCAGGTCGCCCGGTTCGAGGTCGACCTCGCCCAGCGGCTCGTCGCGGCCGGGTGTCCGGTGGCCGCCCTCGATCCCCGGGTGGAGCCGCGCGTCCATGAGCGCGACGGCTTCGTGATCACCCTGTGGACCTACTACCCGCCCGTGCCCCCGCACGAGGTCCCGCCCGCCGACTTCGCCGCCGCCCTCGCACGGCTGCACGCCGGAATGCGCACGCTCGACGTCCCGGCGCCGCACTTCACCGAGCGGGTGGCCCACGCGCGGGAACTCCTGGCCGACCACGACCGCACCCCGGACCTCGCCGACGCGGACCGTGCGCTCCTCGACGAGACCCTGCGGACCGCGGGACGGGTGATCGCCGAACGCGGCGGCGCCGAGCAGCTGCTGCACGGCGAGCCGCACCCGGGCAACCTGCTCACCACGGAGGACGGGCCGCTCTTCATCGACCTGGAGACGTGCTGCCGCGGACCCGTCGCGTTCGACCTCGCCCACGCGCCCGAGGAGGTCGGCGAGCACTACCCGGGTGTGGATAGGGAGGTGCTGCGCGCGTGCCGGCAGCTCGTACTGGCGATCATCACGACCTGGCGCTGGGACCGCGACGACCAGCTCCCGGACGGCCGCCGGCTGGCCGCGGAATGGCTGACCCGCCTCCGAGCGGCACGCGCCCACGCCGGCCCCGGCACCCCGACGGAGAACTGACCCGGGACGGCTGAACGGTCCGCCCAGCGGGACAGACCCGTGGCACGGGCTTCCCTGCCGTGGGCCGCCCGGATCGTCAGGCCCATGCGTTGAAGAGCACCCCGCCCCACGTGGTGATGTCGTACGCGCGCACCTGGCGCCGCTCGTGCTGTGACAGAGCGGAAGTGTCCACGTCGGAGAGGGGTGTGGTGAGTTGTTCGTGGCTCAGGACCACGAAACCCGCTTCGGTGAAGGTGAAGGCCCACGCTGGAGGGGGGAGGAACTCCTCCCTGTACCAGTTCCGGCGTTCCCGGGCGAAGGCGATCCAGGGGTGGTGGGCGTGACACAGGACGACGCTCTCGCCGGTGCGCTCGACGACCGACGCGGTGTGGAAGGTCAGGGGGTACTCCCGGCCCTCGAACTCGCCCACCCGGCCTTCAGCGACGCGCGCGGCGGCATACAGAGCGGTGCGGAACGCCCGCACATCCGTATCCGGAAGCGGGCCGTCCTTCGGCATGAAGAATCCTGTCGCGCCCCGTGGCAGCGTGAAGCGCGTGTTCCCCCCGTTGACCATGTCGTTCATCTTGCCCGGTCCGGAACCCGCGTGCTGTCGTGGGTCGACGACCTGGTGCGCGTTTGCCTCGCGCCCGAACCGTCCCGCGATCTACCCTCGCGGCCATGACCTCACACGGTGCTCCCGAAGGCTCCCGGATCGCTCCCGACGGTGCCGGGCCGGTGATCCGGGAGGAGACCGCTGACGATCACCGGGACGTGCGCGAGGTCCACACGCGCGCCTTCGGTGACGGCGATCGGGTTCCCGGACTCGTGGAGGCACTTCGCGGCGCGGAGGCCGCTCTGGCACCGATGTCCTTCGTCGCTGTCGTCGAGGGCCGGGTCGTCGGGCACGTCCTGCTGAGCGCGACGCGGTGGGACGCCCCGCGCCGGATCGTGGACGTCCTGTCGCTGTCACCGCTGGGCGTGCTCCCGGAGTTCCGGCGTCAGGGCATCGGTACACGGCTCGTCGCCCACGCCCTCGCGGCGGCCGACAGCCAGGGTGTGCCGCTGGTGTTCCTGGAGGGTTCGCCCCACTACTACGGCTCGCGCGGCTTCGAGGGTGCCGCCGCGGTGGGCTTCCGCTCGCCGTCACTGCGTATCCCCGAAGCCGCGTTCCAGGTGGCCCGGTTGTCCGCGCACGAGCCGTGGATGACGGGCACCTTCGTCTACTCGGACCCCTTCTGGACCTTCGACTGCGTCGGCCTGCGCGACCCCGGGGCCTGAGGGGCTCTGCCCCACTCGACCCGACCTGTGCCGCGCCGGCGCATCACGCACCCCCGCCCACCCGGAGCCGACCGCCCGTCCGGGACGGCTCAGCCCCGGCGCAGTGCCCCGGTGCGCCGCAAGCGGCGTATGACGGAGCGGAGTTCGGGGGACGGGGCGGGGCCGGTCGCCTCGGTGGGGGTGGGCGGGGTGGCCCACAGGGCGAGTTCGCGGTCGCGGGGGCCGTGGACGAGGTGGGGGGCGCCGTCGCCGAAGACCTGCACCGGGTGGTGGGCGCCCCACCGTGCCCAGCCCGGTGCTCCGTCGGTGACGAACCGCACCCACGCCCCGTGCATCGCGTCCGCCAGTTCCTGCGGCGCGCCCTCGCCGGCGAGCTTGCGGGCGTCGGGCTCCTCCCCGCTGTCGAAGACGAAGCCCAGTTCCAGGGCGTGGCAGGCGCCCATGCCGGGCCGGCCCGAGGGCCAGGCGAACTCGTAGACGTACGAGGGCTCGGCGCGGCCGTCGGACAGGCGGTGCAGGGGGAGGCGGAGCAGGTGGTCGGTGACCATCTGGCCGACGAGTTCGGCGGTGCCCTCGTCCGGTCGCAGGGCGCGGTAGCCGCGCGGGACCTCGCTGCCGCAGCGGCAGCGGGCCATCGCGCCGGCGAGGGCGACCGCGCCGAGGCGGTCGACGCGCTCCAGCAGGCCGCCGGGGACCAGCCAGAGGCGGTACTCGTCGCGGGTCCAGCCGGTGAGCAGGTCCACGCCGGGGGCCGCGCCGTCCGTGAGCGCCTCCAGGGGGTCGCGGGGCACGAGGTCGCCGTCGACGACGATGCCGAAGGCGGGGCCGCCGAGCACCGGGCTGCTGAGGCGGCCCACCTCGGCCTGGGCGCGCAGGAGTTGCCCGCGGTCGGCGGCGGCGAAGGCCGCGGCGGTCGCGGGGATCTTGAGGCGGTTCGCCATGCGGCGTACCATCCGGCGCACCTTGTCCCGGTCGGTCGTCTCCGGCGGCCCGCTCTGCAGGACGGCCCGCCGGACCAGGCCCCGGGCCTGCGGGGCGGCGATGAGGGCGCCCGTGCTGATGGCTCCGGCGGACTGGCCGCCGAGGGTGACGCGGCCGGGGTCGCCGCCGAAGGCCGCGATCGACTCGTGGACCCAGCGCAGGGCGGCGAGCTGGTCGCGCAGGCCGGGGTTGGCGGGGGCGTCCGGGAAGAGGCCGTAGCCCTCGACGCCCAGACGGTAGTTGACGGACACGAACACCACGCCGTCGCGGGCGAAGGTGCGGCCGTCGTAGACGGGGACCGCGGAGGACCCCCTGGTCAGGGCGCCGCCGTGGAGCCACACGAAGACCGGGAGCCGGGCTGCGGGGGACGGGTCGGGGGTCCACACGTTCAGGTTGAGGCAGTCGTCGCCGGGCACCACCGGGTCGGACAGGTACAGGGCGAAGGACTCGGAGTACGGCGGTTTCGGGGCGGTCGGGCCGAAGGCACCGGCGTCGCGGACGCCGTCCCACGGCTCCGGGGGGACGGGCGGCCGGAAGCGGCGGGGGCCGAACGGGGGCGCCGCGTACGGGATGCCACGGAACGCGGCGACGCCCCGGTCCCACCTGCCGCGCACCACCCCGTACGGAGTCCTGGTCACGGGATTCTCCCGGCGTGCCGTCATCCGCCCACCAGCCCTTCGCCGCGTCCTGCTCCCGCACCGGCAGAACTCACCGGTAACAGCAGAGCACCGGAACGCTCTTCGGTATTCCTCGGCCTGTGTGCGAGTTCTTCCCGCTCCGGGGCGGCGGATCTACAGTAGGAAGCGCTTTCTATTCGGTGGAGAGGTGGATTCCCGATGGCCCGTACGGGGAGTGCGAGCGTGGCGGCCGGACCGACGCTGGCGGTCGTGGCCCGCGAGGCGGGGGTGTCGGTGCCGACCGCGTCCAAGGTCGTCAACGGCCGTGAGGACGTGGCCCCGGAGACCCGCCGCCGCGTCACGGAGGCCCTGGACCGGCTCGGGTACGTCCGCAGACCCCGGTTCGACGCAGGACGGCCGCCGCGCCTGGTGGACCTGGTGGTGCACTCGCTGGAGGACTCCGCCTCGGGCGCGGTGCTGCACGGCGCGGAGGAGGCGGCGCACGACGCGGGCCTGGAGATCGTGGTCTCGGCGGCCCTGACCCGCAGCCGTTCCGAGCGGCCGGAGCGGGGCTGGCTGGACCGGCTGCTGCTGCGCGGGTCGGCCGGGATCCTCTTCCACCTGGCCGAGCCCAGCGGCCCGCAGTACGCCTGGCTCGCCCAGCACCGCGTGCCCTTCGCGCTGGTCGACCCGGACCACGAGCCGCCGCCCGGTGTCGTCTCGGTGGGCGGGGCCAACTGGCAGGGCGGGATGACGGCCACCGAGCACCTGCTCGCGCTGGGCCACGAGCGCATCGCCGTCATCGCCGGGAACCGGCACACGCCGTCCGGTGCCGCCCGCACCGCCGGCTACCGCTCGGCGCTCGCCGCGGCGGGCGTGCGGCACCGCCCCGAGTACGTCCGGCACGCCGACCCCGGCGAGGGGGCCGCCCGCCGCCGCATGCGGGAGCTGCTCGACCTGCCGGAGCCGCCGACGGCCGTCTTCGTCTGCTCGGACCGGATGGTGTCCGGGGTCTACCAGGCGCTGGCCGAGCGCGGACTGCGGGTGCCGGACGACCTGAGCGTGGTCGGCTTCGACGACCTCCCCGAGGCCCGCTGGCTCACCCCCGCCCTGACGACGGTCCGCCAGCCCCTGTCCGAGATGGCGGCGACGGCCCTGCACCTCCTGCTGCGCATGATGGACGGCCACCGCCCGGAGAGCACCCGCACGGAGCTGTCCACACGGCTGGTGGAGCGCGCGAGCACGGCGGTGCCGCCCGGCGCGTGAGGACCGACACGGGAGCGTGACGGACCGTCAGACGCGGCTTATAGCACACGGCGGCGTAATCTGAGGGCCTGTCAGGTCATACTCGACCTTTTTTCCGGGACCTCCCGTTGTGCCACCGTCCGTACCCCTACGCTGCCCGCGTGACCAGCGACACCTCTACCACGCCACCCGATGAGGCACCGGACGGCACCGGACGGCTCCGCAGCGCGGCTCAGTGGGCCGCCCGCGCCACCGCGGGCACCCAGGGACTCGTCTCGCTGCTGCTGACCGACCTCGTGGCCGTTCTCGGGGCGGCCGCCGTGTGGCTGGCCCTCGGCGGGGATCCCGCGGTGGTCGGAGTGACGGGCGGGGCCCTGCTGGCCTTCGGCGCCGCCATGCTGCCGATCATCGAACGCCAGAGCCCGAAGGACGCGCCCCAGCTGTGGCCGCCCGTCGTCCTCGTGGTGATCCCGTTGGCGGTACTGGCCGTGGGGCTGCCGGCCCTGGCCGTCTGGGCGTTCCTGGAGAGCCGTCCGGTGGACGTGACCCACCGCGTCCGGCTCGAGCAGGCCCCGCCCCTGGTGGACGGCGAGACCGTCGTCGCCACCCTGCACACCGACGACCCCCGCTCCCGGCTCGCCATCACCTTCGACCTGGCCCAGTCCGATTCCGCCGCCCCGGTGTGCGCGCCGGGCAGCGAGCTGGTCGTGGGCCTCAAGGCCGGTGCCGGGACGAGGCACGTGCAGAGCGGTGTCCCCGGCACGGAGTTCGTCTTCGGCCTGGGACGCGGGATGACCGACATCGAACTCGCCGTGCAACTCCGGGCGGAGCAGGGCTGCGAACTGAACCTGTCCGTCGCCTCGGCGCACCTGGATGACTAGGAAGACCCACGTGACACCCATGACGAAGGCCTCGCGCCGCCCGCTCCCCCGCCGCTCCCCGGTCCGCCGGTCCGCGCGGGCGGCGGCGGCCGCCCTGCTGGTGCTCGCCGCGGCGGCCTGCCAGTGGTCGGACGACCGGGCGGACGACAAACCCCTCACCGGCACGGTCCACATCGGCGTCAAGACCGACCAGCCGGGCTTCAACCGGCACAGCGAGCACAACGACCGCGGCTTCGAGGTCGACCTGGCCTCCTACCTCGGCGAACAGATCGGCTTCACACCGGAGTTCGACGACGTGGTGTCCGACAAGCGGGAGCAGAAGCTCGTCAACAAGTCGCTGGACATGATCGTCGCCACGTACTCCATTACCCCGGAGCGGGACGAGCAGGTCGACTTCGTCGGCCCCTACTTCGTCACCCAGCAGCGCTTCCTGGTCCGCTCGGACTACCACGGCATCAAGAACGAGAAGGACGTCGCGGACAAGGTGGTCTGCACCGTGCAGGGGTCGACGTCCGCCGCGGCGCAACTGCCCCGCAGCACGACGCTGCACCTGCAGAGCGACTACTCGACCTGCGTGCGCAAGCTGCGGCAGAAGAGCGTCGACGCGGTCTTCACCGACGAGGCGCTGCTCTACGGGTACGTGGAGCAGTTCCGGAGCAGCAAGGTGCCGCTGAGGGTCGTGCGCGACGTCTCGTTCGGGAGCATCAACCGGTACGGCATCGGGCTGCCGGAGGGCCGTACGCAGATGTGCCACAGACTCCGGGAAGCGCTGCGCACGTACCTCAGCTCGGAGTGGGCCGGCAACGTCAAGGCGCAGCTGCCGGCGCTGGTCGCCGCCTATCCCGGCGACTGGGAGAACCGGTTCCGTCCCGACCCGGAGGACGTGGACACGTACTCCTCCTGCAAGCCGTGATCAGCGGGCCGCCGCCCAGGTGATGCCGCCGTGCAGATGGGCGCGGAAGTCCGGGTCGTCGTAGGCCCCGGCGGTGTGGCCGAGGGCCGTGTAGAAGACGCGGCCCTGACCCTGCTCGTGGCACCAGGCCAGGGGGTGGTCGTCGCCCATGCCGCCGCCGTCGTACGACGACTCGTCGGCGGAGAGGAGGACCCGCACCCGCCCGCGGGGGCTGGTGCGGAAGTCGTACCACTCGTCCGTGAAGTGCCAGACGGGCGGCAGGTGCCGGGTCGCCGGGTGGTCGTGGTCCTCGACCACGGCGCGGCCCGGCTGGAGGGCCGGGTGCCGGTCGAAGCGGGCGCCGAGCAGGTCGCCGTAGTACGGCCAGTCGTACTCGGTGCAGGCGGCCGCGTGCACGCCGGCGAAGCCCCCGCCCGCCTCGACGTACGCCGCGAGCCGGTCCCGTCCGGCGGGGGTGAGCACCTCGCCGCTGGTGGAGAGGAAGACGACGGCGGCGTACCGGTCGAGCCGCTCCTCGAAGGCGGCGGGGTCCTCGGTGGCGACGACGTCGAAGCCGCCGAGGGCGCGCAGGGCGGCGATCCCGGCGGGGATGGAGTCGTGCCGGTAGTCCGTGGTGCGGGTGTGAACGAGCAGTGCGGGAACGGCGGCCATGCGGGAGACCATAGCCGCGGGAAACCCGCTGTCGGCGGCCGGGCCGGTCCTCCAGAATGTGCGGATGATCGGCAACCGGATCACCTATCGCACGGCGGACGGCGTACGCGTCCCCGGCACCTGGCGGCACGCCTTCCTCCGCAACTTCGACTACCACCTCATCGACCTGTTCATCTACGCGGACGGGCTCGTCGACTGCTGGGGGCTGGTCACCCTGGAGGAGTTCGAGAAGCAGGTGCGCAGCGGCCGGGTGGCGACCGAACTCCCGGAGGGCGCGGAGGCGTCCGCCCACCAGCTCGCCCGGTGGACGTTCGGCCCGTCGCGGACCTGGCTCACTCCCGAGATCCTGGTCGCCGAGATCCGCGACACGATCGACAGGCTCAACCGGCGCCCGGACTCCACGGAACGCTGCCTGGCCGCGGTGGACGCGTTCCTGGCCGACCCCACCGAGGAGAGGCGCGACGCGGCCCGTGAGGCGTACCTCGCCGTCCCCGTGACGCAGCGGCACTACGCGCTGGGCGACATGGACCACAAGGACCGGCCGCTGCAAATCCTGCTGGCCGGCCCCGGCGGTGTCACCGAGGGCCGCCCGGACGAGGAGGTGAGCCAGGAGTCGTACGACTGGGCGCTGTCCTACTTCGAGGAGCGGGCCGGGTGGATCGCCGAGGCGGCGGCGCGCGTCCCGGCCGACGGTCCGGCGACCGGCTTCGCCCCGGCGGTGCACCTGTACGAGAGCTACCCGCTCAAGCCGTCCGACGACCCGGGCACGAAGGCGCTGCGCAACGAGTTCCCGGCCGCCGTCGAGGTCGACGGCGTCACCTACCCGACCGTCACGCACGCCTACTGGGCCCTCTCCGTCGCCGACCCGGCCGTGCGGGCGGCGTTCGCGGCGGCGGAGAGCACCTTCGCCGCCCGGGACCTGGCCGCGGCGGCCGATCGCGCCGAGGGCTGGGAGGCGTCCCGGACGGCCGTCATGGCCCGGCTGCTGCGGGCCAAGTTCACCCGGCACCCGGAGCTCGCCCGCGCCCTCCTGGCCACCGGGGACGCGACGCTCGTCTACAACGACTCCGACTCCGCGTTCTGGGGCGACGGCCACGGCAAGGGGCGCAACTGGACCGGCCGTCTCCTGGAACTCGTCCGGTCCGAACTCCACGCCGGACAGCCGGACTGACCGCCCCCGGCGGGGTGTCCGATTCCTTCAAGACCGGTGGGGGCGCCCGGTCCTACGGTGGCCTCATGAGTGCACGCTTCGATGCCATCGGGCTGGTCGTCTCCGACATGGCCGCCTCCGTCGCCTTCTACCGCCGGCTCGGGTTCGCCCTTCCTGAGGGAGCCGAGACCCAGGGACACGTGGAGGCCGCTCTGCCGGGAGGGCTGCGGCTGCTGCTGGACACGGAGGAGGTGGTGCGGTCCTTCCACCCGGACTGGGAGCCGCCGAAGGGCGGGGGCAGGACCTCCCTGGCGCTGCGCTGCGACGGTCCCGCGGACGTCGACACGCTGTTCGCGGGGATGGTCGACGCCGGGAGCCGGTCCGAGCTCGCGCCGTGGGACGCGGTGTGGGGGCAGCGGTACGCCGTCCTCCTCGATCCGGACGGCAACGGGGTGGACCTGTTCGCGCCGCTACCCCCGGCCGGCGAGTAGGTCACCCAGCGCCAGCCCCGTCAACTGCCGTACGTCGCGGGAGAGATGGGGCTGGTCGGCGTAGCCCGCGCGGGCCGCCGTCTCCGCGAAGGGGACGCCCGCGCGGGCCAGGGCGAGGGCGCGGCGCAGCCGCAGGACGCGGGCCAGGGTCTTGGGGCCGTAGCCGAACGCGGCGAGTGAGCGGCGGTGCAACTGTCGGGCGCCCAGGCCCAGTTCGTCGGCGGTCGCGGCGACCGGGCGGCCCGCGTCGAGGGCGGCCACGAGGCGGCCGAGCAGCGGGTCGGGCGGGGCGGTGTCCGCGGCCCGGCTCAGGGCCAGGTCCTCCAGACCGAGCACGGGGTCGGCCGCCGCGCCGACCCGCGCGGTCATCCGCCGTACGGCCGTCGCCGGCCACAGGTCGGCCAGGTCGACGCGGCGGTCGCGCAGTTCGTGCGCGGGGACGCCCAGCAGGGCGGGGGCGGTACCGGGGCGGAAGCGGATGCCGGCCCAGGTGCTCGGCGGGCCGTCGGTGAGGTGCGCGCGCGTGTCGGGGCCGGCGACCAGCAGGCGGCCCTCGTGCCACAGCAGGTCCATGCAGCCGTCGGGCAGCACCCGCCCCCGGCCGTCCCCGGACGGGGTGTTGGTCCACAGGACCGCGCCCGGCAGCCGTGACGCCCGCTCGCTGTACACGCCGTCCAGGCTACGCCGCCCCGGTCCGCCACTCCTGCGGGCTGACCCCGTACGCCCGTTTGAAGGCGGTGGACAGGGCGAAGGCGCTGCCGTAGCCGACCCGGCGGGCGATCGCGCCGAGGGTGTCGTCGCTGTCGCGCAGGCGGTCGGCGGCGAGGGCGAGCCGCCAGCCGGTGAGGTACGTCATCGGGGGTTCGCCGACCCGCTCCGTGAAGCGGCGGGCCAGGGCGGCGCGGGAGACCCCGGCCTTCGCGGCGAGCGCGGCGACCGTCCACGGGTGGGCGGGGTCGTCCTGGAGCAGCCGCAGCACGGGGCCGACGACCGGGTCCGCCCGCGCCCGGTACCAAGCGGGCGGCGCCGCCTCCGGCCGGGCGAACCAGGCCCGCAGCGCGGCGATGACCAGCAGGTCCAGCAGCCGGTCCAGGACGACCTCCTGGCCCGGTGCGTCGCGCACGACCTCCTGGGCGAGGACCGGGGTGAGCGGGCAGTCCCACATGTCGGTGGTGAGGGACAGCAGCGGCGGCAGCGCGTCCAGCAGCCGGCCGCCGATCTCGCCCCGCATGCGGTACGTGCCGATCAGCATCACCGTCTCCCCGTCCGGCCGGTCGCCCCAGGTGCGCACACCGAGGTCCATGACGCCGTTGAGGGGGCGCCCGTCGGGGTGGTGGCACGCGCCGCCGGGCAGGATCAGCGCCTGCGGTGCCGTGCCCGGGTCGTCGGCGCAGGTGTACGGGCCGGGGCCGCGCGCGACGGCGAGGTCGCCGGGGCGCAGCAGCAGCCGCTCCCCCTCGTCGGGCACGATCCACGCCTCGCCGCGGACCAGGAGCATCAACGTCAGCGGGGCGCGGTCCTCGACGCGGACCGCCCACGGGGGGTCGAAACCGGCCCTGATCATGAACGCGCCCCGCGCGCGGGGGCCCTCGAGCAGGCCGGTGAGTGCGTCCATGGGGCCAGCGTAGACGCGGGCTTATGGGGACGAGCCGTTCGGCGATGGTTCCGGGCGGCGTACGGCGGTTGACTCGACGGCATGACACAGAACGCGAAGAGCGCGCGGCGGACGGACGACACGGACGGCGCGCCGCGTACGACGGGCATGACCCTGGTCGTCACCGGAGCCTCGGGGCGTACCGGGAGCCGGGTGGCGCGGGCCGCCGAGGCGGCGGGGCTGACGGTGCGGCCGGCGTCGCGGGCGACGGGGTTCGACTGGGAGGACCCGTCGACCTGGGCGGACACCCTGCGCGGGGCCGACGCGGCGTATCTCGTCCACCCCTCGGACGTCGGCGCACCCGGCAGCGCCGAGGCGGTCGGCGGGCTCGCCCGCGCGGCCCTCGGGCTGGGCGTGCGGCGGCTGGTGCTGTTGTCCACGCGGGGCGAGGACCAGGCGCTGCCCACCGAGGAGGCGCTGCGCGCGTCGGGCGCGGACTGGACGGTCGTACGGGCCGCCTGGTTCGCCCAGAACCTCAGCGAGGGACCGCTGGCGGAGGAGGTGCGGCGCGGGGAGCTGGTGTTCCCGGCGGGTGAGGTGCGCGAGCCGTTCGTGGACGTGCGGGACATCGCGGAGGTGGTGGTGGCCGCGCTGACCGGCGGGGAGCGGTACGTGGGGCGGACGGTCGCCGTGACCGGGCCCCGGCTGCTGACCTGGCGGGAGGCGGTGGCGGAGATCGCCGCGGCGGCGGGGCGCCCGCTGGCGTACCGGGCGGTTCCGGCGCGCGACTACGGCGAGGCGCTGACAGGCTTCGGGGTGCCCCGGGAGGAGGCCAGCTTCCTCGTCGAGCTGTTCGAGACCCTGCTCGACGGCCGCAACGCGCACCTGGAGGACGGGGTGCGGCAGGTGCTGGGGCGGGAGCCGCGGGACTTCGCCGACGTCGTGCGGGAGGCGGCGGCGGCCGGGACCTGGGCGGCGTGAGCCCCGGCGCCGCCCGGGTCCGTCACTTCTCCTCGTGGTGCGGTCCGTCCCCGTGCCGCGGGTGGGTGGTGCGCACATGGGTGCGCAGCCGGGCCGTGACGTCCTCCGGCGGCAGGAAGCGCGACCAGCGTTCGGGGAACTCGGAGGGCATGTCGGGGTCGGCCCCGCCGGCCGCGGCGGTGCGGGCGACGTACTCGGCGACCTGCGCCTGCCGCAGCCGCTCGTTGGCCTCGCGGGCCGCGGCCGTGGCGGCGGCCGGCCAGACCCGGTCGATGGCCGCGTTGACGGCGGCGCCGACCAGCACGGCGAACGCGGACACACCGATCCACAGCAGGACGGCGACGGGGGCGGCCAGGGAGCCGTAGATGGTCGGTCCCTCGACGGTGTTGGTGAGGTAGATCCGCAGCAGGAAGCTGCCGAGCACCCACATGCCGAGCGCGACCAGCGCGCCGGGCACGTCCTCGATCCACGGCGAGCGCACGGGCACGGACACGTGGTACAGGGTGGTCAGGAAGGCGATGGACAGCAGGATCACGACCGGCCAGTACAGGATCTGCACGACCGTCGTCGACCAGGGGACGACCCGGACGACCGCGTCCGGTCCCGCGACCATCAGCGGCAGCGCGATCGAGCCGATCACCAGCGCCACGATGAACAGCAGGAAGGCCATCAGCCGGGTCTTGACGATCCCCCGGACGCCGTCGAGGCCGTACATGACGGTGATGGTGTCGATGAAGACGTTCACCGCGCGGGAGCCCGACCAGACGGCGAGCAGGAATCCCAGGGAGATGACGTCGGGCCGGCCGCCCTTCATCACGTCGTCCAGGATCGGCTCCGCGATCTGCTTCACGCCCCGGTCGGAGAGCACCGTGCGGGAGGCCTCCAGGAGGTTGGTCTGCAAACTCTGGATGGTCTCGGCGCCGGTCCAGGCGTCGACGTAGCCGAGCAGGCCGATCATGCTCAGCAGCAGCGGGGGCACCGACAGCAGCGTGAAGAACGCCGCCTCGGCCGCCAGGCCCAGGATGCGGTACTCCATGCAGGAGTTGACGGTGTCCTTCAGCAGCAGCCAGGCCGTCCTGCGCTTGGAGACGTTCCGGTACAGGGCCCGGGCCCGGTGGAGGCGGCCGGAGGGCGCGTCGGGGGATTCACTTGCTGGCTGCACGACCTAAAGGTATCCGTCGTGCCTGGTCGCACTCACCCACAGGCCGGTTCCCCGGGTGAGCGGGGCCCGCCGCGGGGTACGTTCGGGACATGGCAAGCACCACGCACACCGTGACCAACCAGGCTCCGCCGCTGGTGCAGTACGACGTGTTCGGCGCCGACCGGGCCCTGGTCGAGGCGGTCGAGCGGCACCTGGATCCGGAGGTGCTGGAGGAGGGGCGCTCCGAACTGGCCGCGCTCGGGCGGACGGCCGGCTCCGCGCAGGTGCAGGAGTGGGGGGTGCAGGCCAACGAGCATCCGCCGCGGCTGCGCACCCACGACCGCTACGGCCACCGGGTCGACGAGGTCGAGTTCCACCCCGCCTGGCACCGGCTGCTCGGCAAGGGCGTCTCGGCGGGGCTGACGGCGGCCTGGAACCGGCCGGGCGGGCATGTGCGGCGGGCGGCGGCGTTCCAGGTGTGGACGCAGGTCGAGGCCGGCAACGGCTGCCCGCTGTCGATGACCCACGCCGCCGTCCCCGCGCTGCGCGCCGACCCGGCGCTGGCGGCCGTGTGGGAGCCCCGGCTGACCTCGGTGATCTACGACCCCGCCCTGCGGCCCGCCGGACGGAAGCCCGGCGCGCTGTTCGGGATGGGCATGACGGAGAAGCAGGGCGGCAGCGACGTACGGGCGAACACGACGGCCGCCAGACCGCTCGCCGAGGACGGCGCGTACGAGCTGACCGGGCACAAGTGGTTCTGCTCGGCCCCCATGTCGGACGCCTTCCTGGTGCTGGCGCAGGCGCCCGGCGGCGTCACGTGCTTTCTCGTGCCGCGGGTCCTGGAGGACGGCACGCGCAACGTGTTCCTCATCCAGCGGCTCAAGGACAAGCTGGGCAACCGGTCCAACGCCTCCGCCGAGGTCGAGTTCGACGGGACGTGGGCGCGCCGGGTCGGCGACGAGGGCGCCGGGGTGCGCACCATCATCGGGATGGTGGCGGCGACCCGGCTCGACTGCGTGCTGGGCTCGGCGGGGCTGATGCGGCAGGCGGTGGCGCAGGCGGTGCACCACTGCTCCCACCGGGAGGCGTTCGGCGGGAAGCTCGTCGACAAGCCGCTGATGCGCAACGTGCTCGCCGATCTCGCGCTGGAGTCGGAGGCGGCCACCACGCTGGCGCTGCGGCTGGCGGCGGCGTACGACGACGGCGGGGAGCAGGAGCGGGCGCTGCTGCGGATCGCGGTGCCGGCGGCCAAGTACTGGGTGACCAAGCGGTGCGCGCCGGTCGCGGTGGAGGCGGCGGAGTGCCTGGGCGGGAACGGGTACGTGGAGGAGTCGGGGATGCCCCGGCTGGTGCGGGAGTCGCCGCTGAACTCGATCTGGGAGGGCGCGGGCAACGTCCAGGCGCTGGATGTGCTGCGGGCGCTGCGCCGGGAGCCGCAGGCGCTGGACGCGTATCTGCGGGAGGTGGGGCAGGCGCGCGGGGCGGATCACCGGCTGGACGGGGCGATCAAGAACCTGCTGACCGAACTGGCGGACCTGGAGGGCGTCGAGGGGCGGGCGCGGCGGCTGGTGGAGCGGCTGGCGCTGGTGCTCCAGGGGTCGCTGCTGGTGCGGTACGCGCCGCCGGAGGTGGCGGACGCGTTCTGCGCGGCGCGGCTGGGCGGGGACGGGGGCGCGGTCTTCGGGACGCTGCCGCACACGCTGGACCTGGCATCGGTGGTGGAGCGGGCCCGGCCGGTGTCCTGAGCGGCACGGCGGGCGCGACGCGGGGGTGGTGCTGCGCCGACACGGCACCACCCCCGCCGCACTGGCCCCTTACGAGCCGTGGACGCCGCTCGGGACGGCGTCGCTCAAGTTTCAAACATGCCCGGGCCGTCCCACCAGGGTTGCAATGGGTTGCAACTTGGCGGCGCGGTGGCCGTACCGGCCGTCCGTGACGGGGCGCGGACGGCAGTATGGGGACTACAGCCTTTTTCCGGGAGGACCGGTGGCACTCTCGCCGATGGACGTGACGCAGCTCGCCGGCGTCGACACGACGCGTGCGGCCCGGGTGCTCGACGAGGTCCGCTCCGCGGCGCTGTCCGGGCAGCGCGCGCCCGTGGCTCCGCGCCCGGTGATCGGGCAGTCCTGGGAGCGGATGCTGCGCAGCGGCGTCGATCCCGACCGCGACGTCCGCAGCGGGCTGCTCTCCCGTGAGGAGGTGCAGCGGCGCCGGGAGTCCTCGACGCTGCGGCATGTGCTGCCGGTGCTGCGGGAGGGGCTGCTGTCGGTCGCGGACGTCGCCCACCACATCATGGTGGTGGCCGACGAGGAGGGCCGGGTGCTGTGGCGGGAGGGCAGCACGCCGGTGCTGCGCAAGGCCGACGGTCTGGGGTTCGAGGTCGGCGCGGACTGGCGCGAGGACGTCGTCGGCACCAACGGGGTGGGCACGGTGGCGGTGACGGGGCGTCCGGTGCAGGTCTTCGCCGCCGAGCACTTCGTGCGCTCGCACGCCACCTGGACGTGTGCCGGGGCGCCGATCAGGGACCCCCGGGACGGGCGGCTGATCGGCGTGGTGGACGTGAGCGGGCCGCTGGAGACGATGCACCCGGCCACGCTGGCGTGGGTCGACTCGGTGGCCAAGCTCGCCGAGGCGCGGCTGCGGGAGCGGCACGTGCGGTCGCTGGAGCGGCTGCGCGCGGTGGCCGCGCCGGTGCTGGCCCGGATCGACGGGCGGGCGCTGGTGGTGGACCGGCACGGGTGGACGGCGGCGGTGACGGGCATGCCGTACACCGGGCGGCTGGCGCTGCCCGCGTCGGTGTCGGCGGGGATGCGGTGGCTGCCGGCGCTGGGGCGGTGCTCGCTGGAGCCGCTGGCCGGGGGCTGGCTGGTGCGGGCGGCGGACGAGCCGGTGGCGCGCGGGGCGACCCGGGTGGTGCTGGACCTGCGGGTGCCGCGCCGCCGGTCGCTGGCGGTGTCCGGCGGGGCGGGCTCGTGGACGCGGGAACTGAGCCCGCGGCACGCCGAGTTGCTGTACCTGCTGGCGGTCCACCGCGCCGGCCGCAGCGCGGCCGCGCTCGCCCGGGACGTCTTCGGCGACCCGGCCCGTACGGTGACGGTGCGCGCGGAGATGTCGCGGGTGCGGCGCTACTTGGGCACCCTCCTGGACCACCGCCCCTACCGCTTCACGGAGACCGCCGAGGTGGAGATCCTCCTCCCGGACGACCCCCGTCACCTCTTCCCGCACCCGGTGCCCCCGGCGCCGGACCACCGGCCCGGACCGGGGCCCGCGGGGCGGTCCGCGGACGGGTGAGGGGGCGCCCCGTCAAGGCCGCCGGGGGTCGTACAGGCGTGCCCGGGGCCCCGCTCAAGAGGCGGTCCTTCCGCATAGTTGCAGGGTCTTCACCTCCCGCGGCGGTCCGCTGTCGTAGCATCCCGGTACGGGCCACCCCTTCTGCTCCACGGTCAACCCACGGATCACCGGACGCAGTTGGCCCGCCCCGGGAGGACGGTTATGAAGCATCGCGGCAGACACCGCCGGCGCAGGCGGGGCAGGGCGTTGCGGGCGGCGCTGGCCGGGACCGCCCTCGCCCTGACCGCGGCCGCCACCATGATCAGTGCCTCGCAGGCCACGGACGCCGACGACCCCGGGGCGCTGAAGCCGCTGACCGCCTCCTCCGAGACCACGCCGCTGCGGCTGGCCGAGCACGGCGTCCCGCGCGACGCGCTCGACCGGCTCTCCGAGGGGATGGGCCGGCCCGTGGGCGTCTCCGACGTGCTCGCCGACCCGGACGGCGCGCTGCGCGACGCGCGGGACTGCACGGCGGACGACCGCCGTGCGCTGCCGGTCGAGCCGGCCGCGACGCGGGCGTACTGCTGGCCGGCCGCCGACACCGAGGGCTGGCAGCCCGGCGCGGTGACCACCTCGGGGGACGCGGACGACGACGGCCACTGGGGCGAGCACCGGGTGATCCTCTCCGGCTGGAGCACGGCGGGCACGACGGCCGGGGGCACCCTCGCCCGCGTCGCCTTCGTCGACGCCGGTGACCCGGACCGCCCCCGCTACACCTGGGCCCTGTTGACCGTTCCGGTGGCCGAGGGCCGCGACTACCGCGGGCTCGGCTCCACCGTGTCCGGCATGGTCTGGTACCAGGACAAGCTGCTGGTCACCGCCGGCCGGGGCGAGACCGGGGCGCTGTACGTGTACGACGTGGACCGGCTCCAGCGGACCACCGTGAACGGCACGTCCGTCGGCCGGGTGCCCGGCGGCTGGTCGGCCGCGGGAGCGCGGTACGTCCTGCCGGCCGTCGCCTCCTACCGGGCGAACGGGGCCGGCGCTCCCCTGCCGGGCGGTATCTCCCTGGACCGCAGCACGGCGCCGGACAGCCTGGTCGCCCACGAGGAGACACCCGCCGACGAGGACGGACCCACCCGGCTGTGGCGGTACGCGTTCGCCACCGACCCGGAGCGCGCGGGCCTGCTGGAGACCGACCCGGTCGCCCACGCGCACGCGATCGCGGCGTACGAGACCGAACTGACCGGGGTGCGCGGTGTGCTGTCGTACCGGTCGGGCTGGTACCTGGGCCGGACGGCCGGGGCGCGGGACGAGCGGGGCACGCTGTGGCGGCAGGACGCGGACGGGGCCCGTCCCACCCGCTGTGGGGCGGACGAGACGCACCGCTGCTGGAGCGGACCGACGGCCTCCCTCTCCTACTGGCAGGAGACCGGTGACCTCTGGTCGCAGTCCGGCCGCGTGCTGTTCGCCCTGCCCCTGGCCTCGGTCGACCGGTCGCTCGACTAGGACCCGCTCGCTCCAGGGCTTCGATCCCGCTGGTGCCGATCAGGCGTTCGACAGATGCTCGTGCCGGATGCTTCCCTTTCGGGCATGACGACCATCCCCGTGACCACCTGGTCCCTGGAGCAGACCGCGCCCACCGACCTCCTCGCGGCCGCCGTGCCCGAGGGGGACGTGCGGATCGTCCGCTCCGCGGTGCCCTCGCCCGAGTTCAGCCGCTTCCTGTACGCCTCGGTCGGCGGTGACATCCGCTGGACCGACCGGCTGGACTGGACGTACGCGCGGTGGCTGGCGCACCTGGACCGGCCGGGCGTGGAGACCTGGGTCGCGTACGACCGCGGGACACCCGCCGGGTACGTGGAGCTGGAGGCGCAGGACGGCGGCGCCGTGGAGATCGTCTACTTCGGGCTGCTGCCCGCCTTCCGGGGGCGGCGGATCGGCGGTCACCTGCTGTCGTACGGCGCGGCGCGCGCCTGGGACCTGGCGGAGCGGTGGCCGGGACGGAAGCCGACCACGCGGGTGTGGCTGCACACCTGCAGCAAGGACGGCGACCACGCCCTGGACAACTACCGGCGCCGGGGCTTCACCGTGTTCGACACCAAGGTCGAGGAGGAGCCCGAGGTGGCGACGCCGGGCCCGTGGCCGGGCGCCTACCCCGCCTGACCAGCGCGGACAAGACCGCCCGCGACGCTTGTGACCAAGGACACCCTTGTCTCTGCATTCGAGACAAGGGTGTCCGAATTTTGGACGAAGCTGGACTGTGTCCAGATCGCCATGACACGCTTCCGTCATGCCTGGAACTGGAATCGCCTTGGTGAGTCGGCGGCACGTCGACCTCGGCCGCATGTCCAGCGCCATCTGTCCGGCGCGCTGAGAGCACCCAGCAGCGCCCGACATCTCCTCTTCACCCCCTTCTCCGCGCAATGACGCGCGAGTCTGCACGTGCGCCCGTATGCGCAGGTCAGAGCATCCCGCCCGCCGCAACGCATCGACGGCACCACCTGCCGACCCCATCCGTCGCTGTCCCGAAGGACGTAATCGCCATGGCCGCCACCCCGCAGAAGCCTGACGCCGCGACTCCCCGCCGCAAGGTGAGCCGTCACCGCGGCGAGGGCCAGTGGGCCGCGGGTCACTTCACCCCGCTCAACGGCAACGAACAGTTCAAGAAGGACGACGACGGTCTCAATGTGCGGACACGCATTGAGACGATCTACTCCAAGCGCGGGTTCGACTCGATCGACCCCAACGACCTGCGCGGGCGGATGCGCTGGTGGGGCCTCTACACCCAGCGCAAGCCCGGGATCGACGGCGGCAAGACCGCGATCCTGGAGCCGGAGGAGCTGGACGACGAGTACTTCATGCTGCGGGTGCGCATCGACGGCGGTGCGCTGACCACCGCTCAGCTGCGCGTCGTCGGTGAGATCTCGCAGGAGTTCGCGCGCGGCACCGCCGACATCACCGACCGGCAGAACGTGCAGTACCACTGGATCCGCATCGAGGACGTGCCCGCGATCTGGGACCGCCTGGAGGCCGTCGGCCTGTCCACGGTCACCGCCTGCGGCGACACCCCCCGCGTGATGATCGGCTCCCCCGTCGCCGGCATCGCCGAGGACGAGATCATCGACGGCACCCCGGCGCTGGAGGAGATCAAGCGGCGCGTCCTGGGCAACAAGGCGTACTCGAACCTCCCCCGCAAGTTCAAGACGGCCATCTCCGGCTCGCCCGTCCTCGACGTGGTGCACGAGATCAACGACGTCGCGTTCGTCGGCGTCCGCCACCCCGAGTACGGGCCGGGCTTCGACCTGTGGGTCGGCGGCGGTCTGTCCACCAACCCCAAGCTGGGTGTGCGGCTGGGCACCTGGGTGCCCGAGGAGGACGTCCCCGACGTCTACGAGGGCGTCCTGTCGATCTTCCGCGACTACGGCTACCGCCGGCTGCGCAACCGGGCCCGTCTGAAGTTCCTGGTCGCCGACTGGGGCGCGGAGAAGTTCCGCCAGGTGCTGGAGGACGAGTACCTGGGGCGCAGGCTGACCGACGGGCCCGCGCCCGAGCAGCCGGTGCAGCGGTGGCGCGACCACATCGGCGTGCACCGCCAGAAGGACGGCCGCTTCTACGTCGGTTTCGCCCCGCGCGTCGGACGGGTCGACGGCACCACCCTCACCAAGATCGCGGATGTCGCGGAGGCACACGGCTCGGGCCGGGTCCGCACCACCGTGGAACAGAAGATGATCATCCTCGACGTGGCGGAGGACCGGGTCGACTCGCTCGTGGAGTCCCTGGAGGCGCTGGACCTCAGCGCCAGGCCCTCCCCCTTCCGGCGCGGCACCATGGCCTGCACCGGCATCGAGTTCTGCAAGCTCGCCATCGTCGAGACCAAGGCGCGCGGCGCCTCGCTGATCGACGAACTCGAGCGCCGCATCCCGGACTTCGACGAGCCGCTCACCATCAACCTCAACGGCTGCCCCAACGCCTGCGCCCGCATCCAGGTGGCGGACATCGGTCTCAAGGGCCAGCTGATGCTCAACGACCGGGGCGAGCAGGTCGAGGGCTACCAGGTGCACCTCGGCGGCGCGCTCGGCCTCCAGGCGGGCTTCGGCCGCAAGGTGCGCGGTCTGAAGGTCACCGCCGACGAACTGCCCGACTACATCGAGCGGGTCCTCAAGCGCTTCGAGGCCGAGCGCGAGGACGGCGAGCGGTTCGCGGCCTGGGTCGGCCGCGCGTCGGAGGAGGCCCTGTCGTGAGCGAGCGCGCGGCACCTTTCCACTGCCCCTACTGCGGCGACGAGGACCTGCGCCCCGGGGAACAGGGCCACGGCGCCTGGGAATGCGGCGCGTGCAACCGGGCCTTTCAGCTGAAGTTCCTCGGGCTGCTCGCCCGGGGACCGGAGCGATCCGACACGGGAGGGGACCGGACATGACGGCTGTTCAGGAAGACCTCGGCACCGGCGACTTGAAGGCGCTGGCCGAGCGGGCGGGCCGCGACCTGGAGGACGCCTCCGCGCTGGAGATCCTCCGGTGGGCCGCCGAGACCTTCGGCGACCGCTTCTGCGTGACCTCCTCGATGGAGGACGCGGTGGTCGCCCACCTCGCCTCGCGCGCACTGCCCGGCGTCGACGTGGTGTTCCTCGACACCGGCTACCACTTCCCGGAGACCATCGGCACCCGGGACGCGGTGGAGGCCGTGATGGACGTGAACGTCATCACGCTGACCCCGCGGCAGACGGTCGCCGAGCAGGACGCGGAGTACGGCCCGAAACTGCACGACCGCGACCCCGACCTGTGCTGCGCCCTGCGCAAGGTGCGGCCGCTGGAGGAAGGTCTGAAGGGCTATCTGGCCTGGGCGACCGGCCTGCGCCGCGACGAGTCCCCGACCCGGGCGAACACCCCGGTCGTCGGCTGGGACGAGAAGCGGCGCAAGGTGAAGATCTCCCCCATCGCGAAGTGGTCACAGGAAGACGTGCAAGCGTACGTCGACGAGCACGGCGTCCTCACGAACCCGCTGCTGACGGACGGCTATGCCTCCGTGGGCTGCGCGCCCTGCACCCGCCGGGTGCTGGAGGGCGAGGACGCCCGCGCCGGCCGCTGGGCGGGCCGTTCCAAGACCGAGTGCGGACTGCACGGCTGACCATGACCGCGCCTTCAACGAACCAGGAGACCGACGTGACGACCGGAGCCACCGTCTGGCTCACGGGTCTGCCGAGCGCCGGCAAGACCACCATCGCCCACGAACTCGCGGGCCGCCTGCGTGAGCGGGGCCGCCGGGTCGAGGTGCTCGACGGCGACGAGATCCGCGAGTTCCTCTCCGCGGGCCTCGGCTTCACCCGCGAGGACCGGCACACCAACGTGCAGCGCATCGGCTTCGTCGCCGAACTGCTCGCCCGCAACGGCGTGACCGCGCTCGTCCCGGTCATCGCCCCGTACGCGGACAGCCGGGACGCGGTCCGCAAGCGGCACGAGGCGAACGGCACGCCGTACGTCGAGGTGCACGTGGCGACCCCGGTCGATGTGTGCTCCGTACGCGACGTGAAGGGCCTGTACGCCAAGCAGGCGGCGGGCGAACTCACCGGGCTCACCGGTGTGGACGACCCGTACGAGGAGCCCGAGACGCCCGATCTGCGGATCGAGTCGCAGCACCAGACCGTGCAGGAGTCCGCGGCGTCGGTGTACGCCCTGCTCAGCGAAAGGGGACTGGCATGACGACGACCGTCGCGACCGTCGAGGAGGGCACGGACAGCCCGTACGCCCTCTCCCACCTGGACGCCCTCGAGTCCGAGGCGGTGCACATCATCCGCGAGGTGGCGGGCGAGTTCGAGAAGCCGGTGATCCTGTTCTCCGGCGGCAAGGACTCCATCCTCATGCTGCACCTGGCGCTGAAGGCGTTCACCCCCGCGCCGGTCCCGTTCTCACTGCTGCACGTCGACACCGGGCACAACTTCCCCGAGGTCCTCGCCTACCGCGACCGCACGGTCGCCGAGCACGGACTGCGGCTGCACGTCGCCTCCGTGCAGGACTACATCGACCGCGGGGTGCTCAAGGAGCGTCCGGACGGCACCCGCAACCCGCTGCAGACCGTGCCGCTCACCGAGAAGATCCAGAGCGAGAGGTTCGACGCCGTCTTCGGCGGCGGACGCCGCGACGAGGAGAAGGCCCGGGCCAAGGAGCGGGTGTTCTCGCTGCGCGACGAGTTCTCCCAGTGGGACCCGCGCCGCCAGCGCCCCGAGCTGTGGAACCTCTACAACGGCCGGCACGCCCCCGGCGAGCACGTCCGCGTGTTCCCGCTGTCCAACTGGACCGAGCTGGACGTGTGGCAGTACATCGCCCGCGAGAACATCGAACTGCCGGAGATCTACTACGCGCACGAGCGCGAGGTGTTCCAGCGGAACAACATGTGGCTGACCGCCGGTGAGTGGGGCGGCCCGAAGGACGGCGAGACGGTCGAGAAGCGGCTGGTGCGCTACCGGACCGTGGGCGACATGTCCTGCACCGGCGCGGTGGACTCCGACGCCGACACCATCGAGAAGGTGATCACCGAGATCGCCGCCTCCCGGCTCACCGAGCGCGGCGCCACGCGCGCCGACGACAAGCTCTCCGAGGCCGCGATGGAAGACCGCAAGCGCGAGGGGTACTTCTAGACATGAGCACCGTCACGGCCGAGGAGCTCTCGGCCACCACCCTGCTGCGGTTCGCCACCGCCGGTTCCGTCGACGACGGCAAGTCCACCCTGGTCGGGCGGCTGCTGCACGACTCCAAGTCGGTCCTCGCCGACCAACTGGAGGCCGTGGAGCGGGCGTCGGCCGGCCGCGGCCAGGACACCCCCGACCTGGCACTGCTCACCGACGGCCTGCGCGCCGAGCGGGAGCAGGGCATCACCATCGACGTGGCCTACCGCTACTTCGCCACGCCGCGGCGCCGGTTCATCCTCGCCGACACCCCGGGCCATGTGCAGTACACCCGCAACATGGTCACCGGAGCCTCGACGGCCGAGCTGACCGTCATCCTGGTCGACGCCCGCAACGGCGTCGTGGAGCAGACCCGTCGGCACGCCGCCATCGCCGCCCTGCTGCGCGTCCCGCACGTCGTCCTCGCCGTCAACAAGATGGACCTGGTCGACTACCGGGAGCCGGTGTTCGCCGCGATCGCCGAGGAGTTCACGGCGTACGCGACCGAACTGGGCGTCCCCGAGGTGACCGCCATCCCGATCTCGGCACTGGCCGGCGACAACGTGGTGGAGCCGTCCGCGCACATGGACTGGTACGGCGGGCCGACCGTGCTGGAGCACCTGGAGACCGTCCCGGTCGCCCACGACCTGGCGCACTGCCACGCCCGGCTGCCCGTGCAGTACGTGATCCGCCCGCAGAGCGCCGAGCACCCCGACTACCGGGGCTATGCCGGGCAGATCGCCGCGGGCACGTTCCGGGTGGGCGACGCGGTGACCGTGCTGCCGTCCGGCCGGACCACGACGATCACCGGGATCGACCTGCTGGGCAAGCCCGTCGACATCGCCTGGACGCCGCAGTCGGTGACGCTGCTGCTGGCCGACGACATCGACATCTCCCGCGGTGACCTGCTCGTCCCCAGCAAGGACGCGCCGGCCACCTCGCAGGACGTCGAGGCCACCGTGTGCCACGTCGCCGACCAGCCGCTGACCGTCGGCCACCGGGTGCTGCTCAAGCACGGCACCCGCACCGTCAAGGCGATCGTGAAGGACATCCCGTCCCGGCTGACGCTGGACGACCTGTCGCTGCACCCGCACCCCGGGCAGCTCACCGCCAACGACATCGGCCGGGTGAAGATCCGCACCGCCGAGCCGCTGCCCGCCGACTCCTACGCGGACTCGCGGCGCACCGGTTCGTTCATCCTCATCGACCCCAGCGACGGCACCACGCTCACCGCGGGCATGGTCGGCGAGTCCTTCGCCGCGCCGGAGCCCGTCAAGGACGCGGCCGACGACGACGGGTGGGACTTCTGAGCATGAACTCCCCCGATTCCCACTCCCTGTTCGCCAAGGAGGGCGGCCGCTTCGGCTGGGGGTCCCCCCGGACGAAGTCCGGGGGAGGCGCCCTGGGGAGCGGGCTGGGCGGGGTGGGGCGATGTGTGCGCTGACGTCCGCGCACCCCTCGCGCGCCCGCACTCCCCGCCGCCGTAGGCGAAAACCCGCCGACCACCCGGCCGCGGTCTGACCGACCGTGACCGCCGGGCCTCCGAGAGGAACACCTCCCGTGCCTGCCACACCAGCCCTGCGCCGCGCCTTCGCGGTCCTGACCGCGCTGCCGCTGCTCGCCCTGGCCGCCTGCGGTTACGGCTCCCAGGCGAAGGACGACGACACCGTCAAGGTCGCCGCCGGGGCGGAGAAGGTCGACGGTCTCGACTCGGTCAGGATCGGCTACTTCGGCAACCTCACCCACGGCACCGCGCTGGTCGGCAACCAGAAGGGCTTCTTCCAGAAGGAGCTCGGCGGTACGGAGGCGAAGTACGCGGTGTTCAACGCGGGGCCGTCGCAGATCGAGGCGCTCAACTCGGGCTCCCTCGACATCGGCTTCATCGGCCCGTCGCCCGCGGTCAACGGCTACACCAGGGCCGGCGGCGAGAACCTGCGGATCGTCGGCGGCGCGGCCTCCGGCGGGGTGAAGCTCGTGGTGGACCCGGACGAGGTGAAGTCGGTCGCGGACGTCGAGGGCAAGCGCATCGCCACGCCGCAGCTCGGCAACACACAGGACGTCGCCTTCCTCCACTGGGCGGCCGAGCAGGGCTGGAAGGTCGACCCGCAGAGCGGCAAGGGCGACGTGACGGTCGTCCGCAGCGACAACAAGGTCACCCCGGACGCCTTCCGGTCCGGTTCGGTCGACGGTGCCTGGGTGCCGGAGCCGACCGCGTCGAAGCTGGTCGCCGAGGGCGGCAAGGTGCTGCTGGACGAGGCGTCCCTGTGGCCGGACGGGAAGTTCGTGATCACGAACATCGTCGTGCGGCAGGAGTTCCTCGAGGAGCACCCGGAGGCGGTCGAGGCGGTGCTGAAGGCGTCCGTCGAGGCCAACCGGTGGATCAACGCCCATCCGGACGAGGCGAAGGCGGCCGCCAACGAGCGGCTGGCGACCGACACCGGCAAGGCGCTGCCCGCCGAGGTGCTGGACCCGGCGTGGGAGTCGATCCGGTTCACCGACGACCCGCTGGCGGCGACCCTCGCCGTGCAGGCGGACCACGCCGTCGAGGCGGGCCTGCTGGAACGGCCCGACCTGGACGGCATCTACGACCTGACGCCGCTCAACAAGGTCCTGAAGGCCGCGGGCGAGCCCGCTGTCGACGACGCCGGTCTCGGCGCCGAGTAAGCCCGCATCCCTACGAGTTCCCAGGAGGTGACGACCATGGCCACGACCCTCGCCAAGGCCGCCGACGGCACCGAGGCGGTCACGCACGCCGCCCGGATCGAGCACGTCTCGAAGTCGTTCGCCGGCCCCGCCGGTCGGCAGCTCGTGCTGGACGACATCACCCTCGATGTCGCGCCCGGTGAGTTCGTCACCCTGCTGGGTGCCTCGGGCTGCGGCAAGTCCACCCTGCTCAACCTGGTCGCGGGGCTCGACCGCCCCACGGCCGGCACCATCACCACCGACGGCCGGCCGGCCCTGATGTTCCAGGAGCACGCCCTCTTCCCGTGGCTGACCGCGGGCAAGAACATCGAGCTCGCCCTGAAGCTGCGCGGTGTCGCCAAGGGCGAGCGCCGCGGCCGCGCCGAGGAGCTGCTGGAACTGGTCCGGCTCAAGGGCGCGTACGGCAAGCGGGTGCACGAGCTGTCCGGCGGTATGCGGCAGCGGGTCGCGATGGCCCGGGCGCTCGCCCAGGAGAGCAACCTGCTGCTGATGGACGAGCCGTTCGCGGCGCTGGACGCCATCACCCGGGACGTGCTGCACGACGAGCTGACCAGGATCTGGCGGGAGACGGGGCTGTCCGTCCTGTTCGTCACGCACAACGTGCGCGAGGCCGTCCGGCTCGCGCAGCGGGTGGTGCTGCTGTCCTCCCGTCCGGGCCGGGTCGCCCGCGAGTGGACGGTCGGCATCCCGCATCCGCGCCGTATCGAGGACACCGCCGTGGCGGAACTGTCCGTCGAGATCACCGAAGAACTCCGTGGGGAGATCCGCCGTCATGGCCAGCACTGAGACGACCGCCAAGGACTCGGGCGACCTCGCCGGTCTGGAGGCGGGACTCGACGCACTGGAGACGGTGCAGACCGGACGCAAGCCGCTGCGGCAGACCTTCGTGGAGAAGATCCTGCCGCCCGTCGTCGCCGTCGCGCTGGTGCTGGCGGGGTGGCAGGCACTGGTCTCCTTCGAGATCGTCGACGACCCGACGAAGCTGCCCGCGCCGGGCGCGGTGTGGGACGTCGTCCGCCAGGCGTGGCTCGAGGGCGAACTGCTCGGCTACATCTGGACCAGCGTCTCGCGCGGCCTGCTCGGCTTCTTCTTCGCGCTGCTGATCGGCACCCCGCTGGGGCTGCTGGTGGCGCGGGTGAGGTTCGTCCGCGCGGCGATCGGCCCCATCCTGTCCGGTCTTCAGTCGCTGCCGTCGGTGGCGTGGGTGCCGCCGGCGGTGATCTGGCTGGGCCTGAACAACCAGATGATGTACGCGGTGATCCTGCTCGGCGCGGTCCCCTCCATCGCGAACGGCCTGGTCTCCGGGGTCGACCAGGTGCCCCCGCTGTTCCTGCGGGCCGGCCGCACGCTGGGCGCGACGGGGCTGAAGGGGACCTGGCACATCGTGCTGCCGGCCGCGCTGCCCGGCTATGTGGCGGGGCTGAAGCAGGGCTGGGCGTTCTCCTGGCGGTCCCTGATGGCCGCCGAGATCATCGCGTCCTTCCCCGACCTCGGCGTGGGCCTCGGCCAGCTGCTGGAGAACGGCCGCAACGCCAGCGACATGGCCATGGTCTTCGAGGCCATCCTGCTGATCCTGACCGTCGGCATCGCGATCGACCTGCTGGTCTTCAGCCCGCTGGAGCGGTGGGTGCTGCGCAGCCGCGGTCTGCTGGTGAAGGGCTGAGGCACATCATGCACCGTCCGGTTCTGCTCGTCATCGCCCACGGCAGCCGCGATCCGCGGCACGCCGCGACCGTGCACGCCCTGGTGCGGCGGGTGCGGTCGCTGCGGTCGGGACTGCGCGTGGAGACCGGCTTCCTGGACTTCAACCTCCCCTCGGTGGAGCGGGTGCTGGAGTCCCTGGCGGCGGAGGGCGTGCGCGACGTGGTCGCCCTGCCCCTGCTGCTGACCCGCGCCTTCCACGCCAAGGCGGACATCCCGGCGGTGCTGGCGCAGGCCCCGTCGCGGCTGCGGATCCGGCAGGCCGAGGTGCTCGGCCCCTCGCCGCTGCTGCTGGCGGCGCTGGAGCGCCGGCTGTACGAGGCGGGCCTGACGCCCGCCGACAAGTCCTCGACCGGGGTCGTGCTGGCCTCGGCGGGGTCCACCGACCCGGAGGCGATCGCAGTGATCGCAGACATCGCGCGGGAGTGGCGGCACACCGGCTGGTGCGCCGTGCGGCCTGCGTTCGCCTCCGCATCCCTTCCCCGCACCGAGCAGGCGGTACGGGAACTGCGCGCCCTCGGCTGCGCGCGCGTCGCCGTCGCGCCCTATGTCCTGGCGCCCGGTTTCCTGCCGGACCGCATCGCCCGGGGCGCGGCGGAGGCGGACGTCCTGGCGGACGTCCTGGGTCCGGCGCCGGAGGTGGCGCGGGTCCTGCTGGAGCGGTACGACCGGGCGCGGACGCCGGTGCTCGCGGCGGTCGGGGCCTGACCGGCCGTCGGTCAGTCGCCGGTGAGTTCGGCGAGTTTCACCACCGTGTTCCAGTTGCGGGTGGTGGCGATCAGGCCCTTCGTGACGCGGGGCGCGGCCAGGAGCGCGGCGAGTTTCGAGCGGCCGAGGCCGCTCGGGGCGTACAGGTAGAGGGCGCGGTCGCCGAGGCGGAACTCCTCGGGGAGGCAGGCCTCCCGGTCGATCCCGGCGAAGCGCTCGGGGGTGACGGGCGCGGAGAAGTAGGTGACGTGGAGCTGCTTGGCCTCCAGGGTGGCGGCCGGGAACGGGCAGGCGTCGACGACGGCCTTCAGATAGGCGTGGTCGCGCACGATCACGTCCACGCCGAAGCCGAAGTTCCGTTCGATCGCCGCCGCCAACTCGGCGGCCAGTGACGCCTCGTCGCCGTGGCCCGCGGTGAATACCGCCTGGCCGCTCTGGAGATGGGTGCGCACCTGCTCGTGGCCCAGTCCCTCCAGGACGGCGCGCAGTTCGGCCATCGGGACTTTCCTGCTGCCGCCCACGTTGATCCCGCGCAGCAGGGCCGCGTATCTCGTCGCCATGGCGACAGCCTAGGTGGCCGTCGTGCCCCGTGGGGGTGGGCACGACGGCCGGGCCGCCTGTGGCGGACGGGCGAAACTCTGGCGGAACGGTGGGGCGTGGATCAACCGGTACACGCGTCTGTGACTTATTCAACAAGGCTGCGGAATGCGCGGGACCGGCTCCCCGGGGCCCCTGAGCACGCCGGTGGATGTAGGGGGCCACCGTCCTCCCCAGTGGGGAGGGGACGGGCGCCGATCGGATGACTCCGGGGTCCGGAGCTTCACCGGGCAGCACGACGATACGGGCTTATCCGGCCCATACCGTCGAAAGCGAAAGGTGGCGGCAGGAGGTCGCTGCCGCACACGCAGGAAGCGAGCCCGTCATGGGGAACGCAGACGCGCGGGTACGGGGCCTCGCCGCCCGGGCAGGCGGCTGGAGCGCCCGGCACCGCTGGGCGGCCGTCGGCATCTGGGTGCTGTTCGTGGTGCTGGCGATGGGACTCGGTTCGGCCGCGGGCCGGGTCGACGTCGGCGACCGCGATCAGCTCAAGGGAGAGACCAGTACCGCCGCCCGCATCATCGAGGAAGCCGGCATCGAGGAGCCGGCCGGCGAGACCGTGCTCGTCCAGGCGAGGGACGGGGGTCTCACGGCCACCGACCGGGAGTTCCGGTCGGCGGTCGCCGCGGTCGTCACGGCCGTGGAGCGGACCGGCGAGGTCACGGACGTCACCTCGCCGTACGAGAGCGGCACCGTGTCGAAGGACGGGCGCAGCGCGCTGGTCCAGTTCGACGTGCGCGGCGACTCGGACACCGCGGGTGACCGGGTCGAGCCGGTGCTGAAGGCCGTGGAGGAGGTCCAGGAGGAACACGAGTCGCTGCGGATCGAGGAGATCGGCGGCGCCAGCATGATGAAGACGTTCGACGACGCGTTCGGCGACGACTTCAAGAAGGCCGAGTACTCGGCGGTGCCGGTGGCCCTCGGCATCCTGCTGATCGCGTTCGGCGCGCTGGTGGCGGCGCTGCTGCCGGTGGCGCTGGCGATCACCGCGATCATGGCGACGATGGGCCTGATGGGCCTGGTCAGCCATCTGCAGCCGATGAGCGAGACCGCGAACTCGGTGATGCTGCTGGTCGGCCTGGCCGTCGGGGTCGACTACTGCCTGTTCTACCTGCGCCGCGAGCGCGAGGAGCGGGCGGCCGGGCGGGACGCGCAGACCGCGCTGCGGGTCGCCGCGGCGACCAGTGGCCGCGCGATCGTCGTCTCCGGTGTCACGGTGTGCGTGGCGATGGCGGGCATGCTGTTCACCGGGCTCGCCGAGTTCGAGGCGATGGGCCTGGCCTCGCTGATGGTCGTGGCGGTCGCCATGGTCGGTTCCGTCACCGTCCTGCCCGCGCTCCTGTCGCTGCTGGGCGAGCGGGTCGAGAAGGGGCGGCTGCCGTTCCTGCGCCGGCGGCGCACCCGTGGCGGCAGCGACAGCCGGTTCTGGTCGGCCGTACTGAAGGGTGTGCTCGCCAAGCCGGTGCTGTCCGTGGTGGTGGCGACGGGTGCGCTGCTGGCCGTCGCGGCTCCCGCGGTCGGGATGAAGACGCAGAACCTCACCCTGGACCAGGAGTTCGGCGACTCGCTGCCGATCGTGCAGACGTACAACCGGGTCAACGAGGCGTTCCCGGGCGGCTCCGAGCCGGCCGAGGTCGTCGTCAAGGCGGACGACATCAACGCGCCCGAGGTGAAGGCGGCGCTCGCCGACTTCCGTGAGCGGGCGATCAGTTCGGGTGCCTCGCGCGGACCGGTCGAGATCAGGCTGCACGACCAGCAGAACGTGGCCTTCGTCTACGTGCCGCTGGTGGGCGGCTCCGACCAGGACGCGGCGGCCGCCAGCCTGGAGAAGCTGCGCGACGAGGTGCGGCCCGCCACGCTCGGCGAGGTGGACGGCGTCGAGGCGCCGGTCACCGGGCAGGTCGCCGGTTCGAAGGACTTCAACGACCAGGTGGTCGGTTCCGTCGTCCCGGTCTTCGCCTTCGTGGTGGTCTTCGCCTTCCTGGTGATGCTGCTGTCGTTCCGCTCGCTGACGGTCGCGGTCACCTCGATCGTGCTGAACCTGCTGTCGGTGGGTGCCGCGTACGGCATCCTCGTGGCGGTCTTCCAGCACGGCTGGGGCGCGTCCCTGGTGGGCGCGGAGGGCGTCGGCGCGATCATCACCTGGCTGCCGCTGTTCCTGTTCGTGATCCTGTTCGGGCTGTCGACGGACTACCACGTGTTCGTGGTCTCCCGGATCCGCGAGGCCCGGCTGCGGGGCCGGACGACGCGGGACGCGGTCCGGCACGGGGTGGTCACCACGGCCGGTGTGGTCACCAGCGCCGCCGTCATCATGGTCGCCGTGTTCGCGATCTTCGGGACGCTGTCCATGCAGTCCATGAAGCAGATGGGCGTCGGCCTCGCGGCGGCGGTGCTCATCGACGCGACGGTCATCCGCGGTGTGCTGCTGCCGGCGGTGATGACGCTGCTCGGCGAGCGCAACTGGTACCTGCCGAAGTGGCTGCACCGGATGCCCGACCTGACGCACGACGAGTCCCCGGAGGCGGTGGCGCCGTCGAAGGCCCGGGAGGACGAGGGCGAGCGGGTGCCGGTGTGATCCGGCGGGCGTGACGAGGGCCAGGCGGTTCTCCGCCTGGCCCTTCTTCGTGGGTGGGGGTGGGTCGCGCCGCCCGGTGCTTCCGGGATGCCGCCGCGCCCGCGGTCACGTCAGCGTGCCGGCAGCTCCGCCTCGATCAGGTCGGCCGCCCTGCGCGTGCCGCCCTCCCGGGCCATCCCGGCCTGGATGTCCTTCAGCCGCCGGGCGACCTCCGGGTCGTCGACGAGGGCGAGGGCCGCCGCCCGCAGCACCTCGGCGTCCGCCTCGTCCGCCGGGACGTGCCGGGCCACCCCGAGCCCCTGGAGCATGTCGGCGTTGCCGAACTGGTCCACGGCCTGCGGTACGGCGATCATCGGCGTGGCCGTGGCCAGCCCCTCCTGGCTGCCGCCGGCCCCGGCGTGGGTGACGAACAGGTCGGCCTGCCGGAGGATCGCGAGCTGCGGCACCCAGGACCGCACCTCGACGTTCTCCGGCACTTCGCCCAGGTCGGCGGGGCCGACGTGCCGGCCGACCTGGAGCACCAGGTGCCAGCCGGGCAGGTCGCCGAAGGCCTTGACGCACTCCCGGTAGAAGGCGGGCTGCTTGGTGAACGCCGAGCCGAGCGACACCAGCACGACCTTCTCCGCGCCGGCGGGACGCTGCCAGTCGCCCTCGGCGGCACGGTCGCCCTGGCAGGCCCCGACGAAGGAGTACGTCCGCTCGTCGACGCGGTCGGCGTGCGGTTGCAGCGCCTTGGGGATCAGGACGATCGAGCGGTCGGGACGGCCCGCGAAGTCGTCCGGGTGCAGGGTGATGCCGTTCTCCTCCAGCCAGGCGTGGAAGCGGGCGTAGTAGGCCTTCCCCCGTTCGGTCTTCTTCGGCTCGGCCCACAGGGGCTCGGCGACCTCCCGCTCGTAGCCGTCCCAGGCGACCAGGTTCGGGGAGAGGGAGATCGCGGGCACGCCCCAGCGGTGGGCGAGCACGCGGGCCGGGTAGGAGGTGATGTCGTGCAGGACGAGGTCCGGTTCGTCCCCGTCGTAGGCCTCGATCAGCTGCGGGAGTGCCTGGATCGCGTCGGCCAGGAACGGCTCGACGTTGTCCAGCAAGGTGCTGCCCCAGGCCTCGGGATCGGCCTCGGGGCCCGGCAGCGTACTGGTCCACGGCCTGGGTTCGGCCCCGGTTTCGGCGACCTTCTCGGCGAAGACCGGCGGGATGGCGTACGTCACCCGGTGCCCCCGCGCCACGAGCTCGCGGATCACCTCCAGGCTGGGGTTCACGTGGCCGTGGGCGGCGATGGAGAACATGGCGATGTGAGCGGGACTGGTCATGCCCCGACCGTAAGCGAGACGATACGTCTCGTGCAACTTGTTTCCGATCACCGGCCCAGCACCTCGTGCAGCAGCAGCCACTGCTCCGGTGTCGCCGCGCCGACCAGGACCCCCGGGTCCAGCCGCGCGGCCCGGAACGCGGCGTCCACCCGCCGCCGCGGAAACGCCCGGCGCAGGGAGGCGTGCAGTGAGCCGCCGACCCCGGAGAAGCCCAGCTCGACGAGCCGGCACCAGCCGTCGTACGCGGCGCCGTCGAGCAGCGGGGCGGGGCGGCGCTCGATCCGCACGACACCGGCGTCGACCCGCGGCACGGGACGGAAGGAGCGCCGGCCGACCCGTGCGAGCAGCCGCCACTGGTAGCGGGGCCAGGTCAGCACCGTGAGCCGGGTCCAGCCGCCGTAGTCGCCGGTGCGTTTGCGGGCGTACTCGAGCTGGGTGAGGAGGGTGGCGTCGGTGAGTCGGGGTGCCCGCAGGCACCAGTCGACGACGGCCGCGGTCCGGGAGAACGGCACGTTCCCTGCGAGGGAGAACGGCGTGCGGGGCGGGCGCGCGGCGAGGAAGTCGGCGCCGACGACGCGGACGTGGGGGGTGCCGGAGAAGCGGCCGCGCAGCTCGCGCACGAGCCGCGGGTCGATCTCGTAGGCGTGCAGCCGCCGGCAGAGCGGCGCCAGGGTGTCGGTCAACGCGCCCTTGCCCGCGCCGACTTCGAGCAACAGCGGGACGGGTCCGCCGTGCGGGACGGCGAGGCGGGCGAAACGTTCGGCGGTCGCGCGGTCGGCGAGGAAGTTCTGCGAGAGCGCGCGCGAGGTGGCGGAGGGGCGGGCCATGGCCTGCGGTCCTTGTCTTCCGTGAAGGGGAAAAAGGGCAGACGAGTGCCCTGACCGGAAGACGGAGGAAGGAAGGGGGAGGCGTGCGAACGGCGGTCGCGCCGGATCAGCGGGCGGTGCTCCCCGGGCCGGTCAGGGCTCCGGGGCCACGACGCATCCGGATGGAGTGCGTGCAGCCCCGGCCGGGACCGGAGTTGATGATCGCATTGAACGCTGCCACGCACCGCACGCTAGAGGGCGTGCGTGAGCGGGTGCAACGGGTTTTCCGGCGCGGTCAGCGCTGGTAGCGGGCCAGGACCAGGTTGCCGTCCTCCTCCAGCCGCTCCCGCAGCTCGTCGAGTCCGATCGCGCCGCTGTAGTACTCCTGCAGCGCCGGGGTCGCCACCTTGTCCTTCCACTCGGGGTAGCCCCGCACGGTCTGGGCGGGGGCGGGGCGCAGGTGGTCCGCGAGGGCCGTGCCGACGGCCCAGCCGTGGTCGGCGGTGTGCAGGGCGGGGTGGGCGAGGGCCTGCCGGCCGGTGGGCAGCATCCAGTCCCCGAGGGCGAGCCGGACCGTGTTCTCCGGCCGGAGGAGGAAGTCCAGGAAGGCCACGGCCTCCTCCTTGTGCGGGCAGTCCTCGGCGACGGACAGCGTCTGCGGGCTGACGCCCTGGGTGAGTCCGCCGGCCCCGGCCGGGGCGGGCAGCACCTGCCAGTCGAAGCCCTCCGGCGCCTGCTGGACGATCTGCTGGCGGTAGGAGAAGCCGAGCGGCACCATCGCGTACTTCCCGGCGAAGAAGCCGGGCAGGGTGTCGGAGCCGCCGCTGCCGAGCGTGGTGGGCGAGGCGCTGCGGTCGGTGTTCACCTGCGCGTGGACGGTGCGCGGGACGACCTCGTCGCCCTCCTCGAAGCGCACCGTCACCTTGCCGTCGGCGCCCCGGTGGAAGAGCCGGCCGCCGGCCGAGAGGGACAGGTTGAGCGTGGCGGACACGGGCTCCTTGAGCGGCCATGCGACGCCGTACGTCCCCTCGCCGCTCAGCCGCTCGGTGACCCGGCGGAACTCGCCCCAGCTCCAGGGGTCCTCGGGGGTGGGGACGCGGACGCCGGACTCCCTCAGCCGGGTGGCGTTGGCGATGAGCACGCGCGGTTCCTGGAGGAAGGGCACGCCGTGGATGCCGTCCTTGAAGGTGACGGTCTCCCAGCCGCTGGGCGGGATGTCGGCCTTCAGCCGCTCGGGCAGCAGGTCGGTGAGATCGGCGAGGTGGCCGCCGTAGGCGAAGTCGGCGAGGTCGTCGGAGGCGTCGTGGATGATGTCGGGGGCCTCGCCGCCCTCGAAGGACGTGAGGAGCTGGTCGTGGACGCTGTCCCAGCTGCCCTGGACGTACTCCACCCGGACGTCCGGGTGGGCGGCGTTCCACTCGTCGACCAGTTCCCTGGTGGCCTCGACGGACTCCTGCTGCCAGGCGAGGGACTGGAAGCGCAGGGTGATCCGCCCGTCGTCCCGGGTGCCGCCGGAGGAGCAGCCCGCCAGGAGCAGGGTGACGGCGAGCAGCGTCACGAGGATCCTGGTCCGCATCAGCTCTTCACCGCCCCGGCGAGCATGCCGCTCGTGATCCGCCGCTGGATGACCGCGAAGACGACCAGGGAGGGCAGCGTCGCGAGGAACGCGGCGGCCGCCAGCGGGCCGAGGTCGGCGACTCCCTCGGCCCCGATGAAGTGGGTGAGGACGACCGGCAGGGTCTGTTTCTCCGGTGTCTTGAGCAGGACGAGGGCGAAGAAGAACTCGTTCCACGCGGTGACGAAGGCGAACAGCGCGGTCGCCACGATCCCCGGCGCGAGCAGCGGCGCGGTCACCGACACCAGGGTACGCAGCCGCCCGGCCCCGTCGACGGCCGCCGCCTCCTCCAGCTCGGCCGGCACGGCGCGGACGTATCCCACGAGCATCCACAGGGCGAAGGGCAGCGCCCAGACCACGTAGACCATCACCAGGCCGGGCACGGAGTCGATCAGCCGCAGGTTCTTCAGCACCAGGAACAGCGGGATGATCAGCAGCACGAACGGGAACGCCTGGCTGACCACCACCCAGCCGGTCGCGGCCCGGGTGAGCGCGGTGCGCCGGCGGGCCATGACGTACGCCATCGGTGTGGCGACGACGACGGCGACGACGGCCGCCGAGAGCGCGGCGAGCAGGGAGTTGAGGGCGGCCCGCAGCAGCGGCTGTTCGTCGAAGGCCTGGCGGAAGTTGGCGAGGGTGGGGTCGCGGGGGATCCAGGTCGGGTGCAGACCGGCCAGCTCGGCCGGTGGCTTGAGCGCGGTCGAGAGCAGCCAGAGGAACGGGAACGCCAGGAAGACGAGGTAGGCGAGGAGTGCGGCGTACTGGCCGGCGCGGGCCGCGGTGCTGGTCCTCATGCCTCGTCACCTCCCCGGAGCCGGCCGGCGAGGAAGACGGCCAGCAGGATCGAGACCGCGGCGACCATGACACAGCCCATCGCCGCCGCGTAGCCGAACTGACCGTAGCGGAAGGCCTCTTCGTAGGCGAAGAGCATGGGCAGCCGGGTGCGTCCGCCGGGCCCGCCCTGGGTCAGCACGTAGACCAGGGCGAAGGAGTTGAAGTTCCAGATCAGGTTGAGCGCGGTGATGGCGAGGGCGACGGGGCGCAGGGCGGGCCAGGTGACCGTGCGGAAGCGGCGCCAGGCGCCGGCGCCGTCCACCGCCGCCGCCTCGTGCAGCTCGCGCGGGGTGTTCTGGAGCCCGGCGAGCAGTGCCACGGTCGTCTGGGGCATGCCGGCCCACACGCCCACGACGATCACCGCGGGCAGGGCGGTCGCCAGGCCGCTGAGCCAGTCGCGGTCGCCGCCGAGGCCGAGGTCGCGCAGCGTCTCGTTGAGGACGCCCGCGTCCGGGTTGTAGACGATCCGCCACATGATGCCGACGACCACCTCGGGCATCGCCCAGGGGACGATCGCCAGGGCGCGGGCCGCCCAGCGCAGTCTCAGGTCCTGGTGGAGCAGGAGGGCGAGGCCGAGGGCGAGCAGGAACTGCGGCACCGTCACCCCGACCGCCCACACCAGTCCGATGCGGAACGACTCCCAGAACAGGGTGTCGTGCAGCAGGTCCTGGAAGTTGAGGGTGCCGATCCACCGGGTGGGCTCGGTCCGGCCCGACTGGGCGTCGGTGAAGGCCAGCAGGATGCCGTAGAGCAGCGGGCCCACGCTGAGGACGAGGATCGGGATCAGCGCGGGCAGCACCAGGAACCACGGGCCGTGGTCGACGACGCGCCGCGGGGGGCGGCCCGGGTCGGGCGCGCGGGGCGCGGGTTTCCTCACCTCGGTCACCGATGTCACGGAATCAGCCCCTTTGCGCGGCTCGGTCGGGCCAGGTCATGGTCGTGAAGGCGGTCCGCCTCGTCAAGGCACCGCGCACACGCGCGACCTGTGCGAATGGGACACTGGCGCCGGGATGGCCGGATCGCGGCGGTGTCCGCGCGGCAGGGGCCGAGGGGCCGGCCGTGCGGCGGCGGGGCGAGCGGCCCGCCGGCAGGCGGCACGATCGGATGCGGACGGACACGGAGGCGGACGGACATGGACGAGGCGCGGGCGCGGGACGTCCTGGCGGCGGCCGGGGTGCTGCCCGGTGCGGGACGGGACGCGCGGCTGCTCGCCCTCGGCGAGAACGCGGTGTTCGCCGCCGGTGACCTGGTCGTCAAGGTGGGCCGCGACGCCGAACTGCTGGACCGCGCCCGCCGGGAGCTGGCCGTCGCGGGGTGGCTGGCGGCGGAGGGCGTGCCGGCGGTGCGGCCGGCCGAGCCGACGGCGGCGCTGGTCGAGGGGCACCCGGTGACCGTGTGGCACCGGCTGCCGGAACCGGTGCGGCCCGCCGGGCCCCGGGATCTGGCCGCGCTGCTGCGGCTGGTCCACGCACTGCCCGCTCCCCCCTTCGCGCTGCCGCCCCGCGAGCTGCTGGGCGGTGTGGAACGCTGGCTGCGGCTCGCGGGCGATGCGATCGACCCGGCGGACGCCGCGTACCTGCGCGCGCGGCGGGACGGTTTCGCGTCGGCCGCCGCGGCGCTGACGCCCCGTCTGCCGCCCGGCCCCATCCACGGGGACGCGCTGCCCCGCAATGTGCACATCGGGCCGGACGGGCCGGTCCTGGTCGACCTGGAGACCTTCTCGGCCGATCTGCGCGAGCACGACCTGGTGGTCATGGCCCTCTCCCACGACCGCTACGGGCTGCCGGACGAGGCGTACGCCTCGTTCACCGGGACCTACGGCTGGGACGTACGCGAGTGGGAGGGCTGCTCGGTGCTGCGCGGGGCGCGGGAGACGGCCAGCTGCGCCTGGGTCGCCCAGCACGCGCCGGGCAACCCCAAGGCGCTGGCCGAGTTCGCACGGCGGGTGGCGTCCCTGCGGGACGGGGACGAGTCCGTGCGCTGGTACCCCTTCTGAGCGGCACGGGGGCGCCTGCGGTCCCGTGGGCCGGGGCGGGGCGCTCCCGCCCGGCCGGGCGCCCGGGGCCGCGTGCGCGCGGCTGTCACACGGGCTCGCCGGCCGGCTCCCGCAGCGGCCAGGTGCCGTCGACCATCGCCGTGGCGTCGCCCTTGCGGCGCAGGAAGTCCTGGAAGTCCGCCGCCCACCGCGCGTACCACTCGATCTGACGGCGGTGCAGCTCCGCCGGGCCGAGGGCCGCGACCTTGGGGTGGCGGACGGCTATCGCGCAGGCCAGCCGGGCCGCGGCCAGGGCGTCGGCGGTCGCGTCGTGGGCGGCGTCGAGGACGACGCCGTACTCCGCGCAGACCGCCTCCAGGTTGCGCTTGCCGCGGCGGTAGCGGTCGACGGACCGGTCGATGGTGTACGGGTCGATGACCGGCGCCGGGTCGCCGCCGCCCAGGCGGTCGCTCAGGGACGGCAGTCCGTGGCGCCGCAGCTCGGCGGAGAGCAGGGTCAGATCGAAGGCGGCGTTGTAGGCGACGACCGGGACGCCCGTCTTCCAGTAGCCCGTGAGGACGTCGGCGACGGCGTCGGCGACCCGGTCGGCGGGGCGGCCCTCGGCGGCCGCCCGCTCGCTGCTGATGCCGTGGACGGCCACCGCGTCCTCGGGGATCGGCACGCCCGGGTCGGCCAGCCATTCCCGGCGGCCCACCGGCTCCCCCGCCCTGACCTCGATCACGGCTGCCGTGACGATCCGTGCCTCGCGCGGGTCGGTACCCGTCGTCTCCAGGTCGAAGCCGATCAGCAGCTCCCGGTGCCAGCCCATGGCTGCCCCCCTTCTGTGTGGTGCGTTCCCCCAGTGGTCTCCACCCTCGCACGCACCACTGACAATCGGGGGATCGCGTTCCGCTTACCGGCCGGAGCAGGTCACCACAGGCCGTCCCAGCCGGGGGCGTTCACGACACCGGGCGCGAATCCGTCCACATCAGCTCGAACTCCTCGCGGTAGGTGGGGAACAGCCCGCCCTCGTCGACTTCGCCCGGCTTGACCACTTTGGTCCCGTTGCGCAGGACCAGCACCGGGGCCTCCATCCCCCGGGAGCGGCGCAGATGGTTCTGCACGACCGCGATGCCGTCCGACCCGTCGCCGTCCACCAGGTAGGCCGTGCAGCGGGGCGTCTCGTCGTACACCTGGATCTCGAAGGCGCCCGGGTCGCGCAGCCGGGACCGCACCCGGCGCATGTGCAGGATGTTCATCTCGACGGCGCGGGCGAGCTCGCCGCGCTTGAGGCCGAGTTCGCGCTCACGGCGCTTGACCGCGCTGGAGGCCGGGTTCAGGAACAGCAGCCGCACCCGGCAGCCGGACTCCGCGAGCCGCACCAGCCGACGCCCGGAGAAGTTCTGCACCAGCAGGTTGAGGCCGATGCCGAGGGCGTCGAGCCGGCGGGCCCCGCCGAAGATGTCCTCGGCCGGGAACTGCCGCAGCAGCCGCACCCGGTCCGGGTGGACGGCGACGACGTCGGCGTACCGGTCGCCGACCAGGTCCTCGACCGCGTCCACGGGCAGCCGGCGCGCGGACGGCACGTCGCCGCCGGCGCCGAGCATCTCCAGCAGCCGCGCGGAGGCCCGTTCGGCCTGGCTGAGGACCGCCTCGGACAGCGCGCGGTTGCGGGAGACGACGTTCCGGGTGACCTCCAGCTCGTCCAGGGCCAGCTCGACGTCCCGGCGGTCGTCGAAGTACGGCTCGAAGCACGGCCAGTGCTGCACCATCAGCTCGCGCAGCTGCGGCAGGGTGAGGAACGACAGCACGTTGTCGTCGGCCGGGTCGAGCAGATAGCCCTTGCGGCGGCTGACCTCGCGCACCGCGACCGCGCGCTGCACCCATTCCTGCCCGGCGGGGCCCGCGGCGGCCACCACCCAGTCGTCGCCGTGCACGGGCTCGTACACGGGACGCAGCACGGCGGCCACGACCGCGCGCAGCCGCTGCTCGACCAGGTTCAGCCAGATGTAGGCGCGGCCGGCCCGCTGGGCGCGGGTGCGCACCTCGCGCCAGGCGTCGGCGCCCCAGTCCAGCTCCGGCCCGATCGAGCCCGCGTCCATCGGCCGTGCCAGGGACACCGCACCGGGCGGGACGTCCGTGGAACCACTCCCCTCGTGACCCTCGTCACCAGGGGGCAGTTCCAGCCCTCCCGAGCCCACCCGCGCACCGCCTTCCGCTCCCCCGAGCACTCCCGTCCCGACGATCAAGGAGACTACTCCGCAAGCGGTGCGCGGTGCAGCCCGATGGACAGGGTCGTTTCCCAACTTCCGCCATCCACGCGACCGTTCCGCCGCGGGACCGCACCGGGAGTGAGCCGATTCATAGCGCCGGCCCCGCGACGGCCGGACACAACGCCCCACCGCGGGACGGAAATCGGCCGGCACGACCGGCCCCGGCCGGGTCCCGGCGCCGCCGTCGGGCGTCGCGGCCGAACACCGGGACGCCCCCTCCTCGCCTCCGGCCACCGGGGTCGCCCGCCCGGCCGGCGCGCCGGGGGGCGGCGTCCCGCACGCCCCTTCCCGGTCCCGTCGGCCGGGGCAGGCACGGATCGGGAAGGACGGGGCAGGGGTGAGGGATGCTTCCCGCCCTTTCGGGGAGACTCGTCAAGACTCGGAGCCCAGGCGCCCCCACCGGCGCCGTACACCTGAAAGAGTCGTGTCCATGCAGGTCTGGCCTGGCGAGGCGTATCCGCTCGGTGCCACGTACGACGGCGCCGGAACGAACTTCGCGGTCTTCACGGAGGCCGCGGACCGAGTAGAGCTGTGTCTGCTGCACGACGACGGCTCCGAGACCGCGATCGAGCTGCGCGAGAGCGACGCGTTCGTGCGGCACGCGTACGTGCCCGGGGTGATGCCCGGGCAGCGCTACGGCTTCCGTGTGCACGGTCCGTACGACCCCGGGCGGGGGCTGCGCTGCAATTCGGCGAAGCTGCTGCTCGACCCGTACGCGCGTGCGATCAGCGGGGCGGTCGACTGGGGCGAGGAGGTGTACGGCTACCACTTCGACGCGCCCGAACGGCGCAACGACCTGGACTCGGCGCCCCACACGATGACGTCGGTCGTGGTCAACCCCTATTTCGACTGGGGCGACGACCGGCGCCCCCGGACGGAGTACCACCACACGGTGATCTACGAGGCCCACGTCAAGGGCCTCACCATGCGCCACCCGGGGCTGCCGGAGGAGCTGCGCGGCACCTACGCGGGCCTGGCGCACCCGGCGGTGATCGAGCACCTGACCGAGCTGGGGGTGACGGCGCTGGAGCTGATGCCGGTGCACCAGTTCGTCAACGACCACCGCCTGGTCGACATGGGCCTGAACAACTACTGGGGCTACAACACCATCGGCTTCTTCGCCCCGCACAACGCCTACGCGTCCTGGGGCGACCGCGGCCAGCAGGTGCTGGAGTTCAAGTCGGCGGTCAAGGCGCTGCACGAGGCGGGGATCGAGGTGATCCTCGACGTGGTCTACAACCACACCGCCGAGGGCAACCACCTGGGCCCCACGCTGTCCTTCAAGGGCATCGACAACCCGTCGTACTACCGGCTGACCGACGACCGCCGCTACTACATGGACACCACCGGGACCGGGAACTCGCTGCTCATGCGGTCCCCGCACGTCCTGCAGATGATCATGGACTCGCTGCGGTACTGGGTCACCGAGATGCACGTCGACGGGTTCCGCTTCGACCTCGCGGCGACCCTCGCGCGGCAGTTCCACGAGGTGGACCGGCTCTCGTCGTTCTTCGACCTGGTCCAGCAGGACCCGGTCGTCTCCCAGGTGAAGCTGATCGCCGAGCCGTGGGACGTCGGCGAGGGCGGCTACCAGGTGGGCAACTTCCCGCCGCTGTGGACCGAGTGGAACGGCAAGTACCGCGACACCGTGCGGGACCTGTGGCGGGGCGAACCGCGCGCGCTCGCCGAGTTCGCCTCCCGGCTGACCGGCTCCTCGGACCTGTACCAGGACGACGGGCGGCGCCCGCTGGCCTCGATCAACTTCGTCACCTGCCACGACGGCTTCACGCTGCACGACCTGGTGTCGTACAACGACAAGCACAACGAGGCCAACGGCGAGGACAACCGGGACGGCGAGAGCCACAACCGGTCCTGGAACTGCGGCACCGAGGGCGAGAGCGACGACCCGGAGGTGCTGCGGCTGCGGGCCCGGCAGATGCGCAACTTCATCGCCACGCTGATGCTCTCCCAGGGCGTGCCGATGATCAGCCACGGCGACGAGGTGGCCCGCACCCAGCGCGGCAACAACAACGCCTACTGCCAGGACAACGAGCTGGCCTGGCTGGACTGGCCCGCGCCCGGGCGGGACGGGGACGACGAGGAGGACGTCCGCCGCCGGCTGCTGGAGTTCACCCGCGCCATGGTGTGGCTGCGCAAGGACCACCCCGTCTTCCGCCGCCGCCGCTTCTTCCACGGCCGGCCGGTCGAGGGCACCCACGACGACCTCTCCGACATCGCCTGGTTCACCCCCGAGGGCGCGGAGATGACCCAGCGGGACTGGGACTCCGCGCGGGCGTCGGCGCTGACGGTGTTCCTCAACGGCAACGCGATCTCCGAGCCCGGGCAGCGCGGCGAGCGCATCACCGACGACTCGTTCCTGCTGATGTTCAACGCCTCCCCCAAGCCGCTGGACTTCGTCGTCCCGGTGGACCACGGCCGGCAGTGGCAGGTGGTGGTCGACACCGCCCGCACGGACGGCGTCCCGCCGGGCACCGGCCCTAAGGTGACGGCCGGCGCCCGGCTGACCCTGATCGACCGCAGCATGACGGTGCTGCGGCGGCCGGCGTGACCCGCCCGCCCCGGAGCCACCCGTCCGGGCGACGGGTGGCCCGGTGGGGCGAGCGATGACACGAAAGGCGGCCGGGCGGGTACGTAGGTTCCCATGACCCCTGAGCGTCCTGACCCGGCGGTGCCCACGGCCACGTACCGGCTGCAGCTGCAGCCCGGATTCCCGTTCCGGGCGGCGGCGGACGCCGTGCCGTACGTGGCCTCGCTCGGCGTGTCCCATCTGCATCTGTCCCCCGTCCTGGAGGCCGTGCCCGGCTCGATGCACGGCTACGACGTCGTGGACCACTCCCGTGTGCGCGAGGAGCTGGGCGGCGAGGAGGGGCTGCGGGAGCTGGCGCGCACCGCGCGGCGGCACGGCCTCGGCCTGGTCGTGGACATCGTCCCGAACCACATGGCGATGTCCCCCCGCCACAACCGCGCCCTGTGGGAGGTGCTGCGCGACGGGCCCTCCTCGCGCTACGCGCGGTGGTTCGACATCGACTGGGAGGCGCAGGGCGGCCAGGTGCTGCTGCCGGTGCTGGGCGGGCCGCTCGGCACGCAGACCGGCCTGCTGAAGACCGACGGGGACGTGCTGCGCTACTACGACCACGCCTTCCCCTTGCGCGAGGGCACCGCGGGACTGCCGCTGCCCCAGCTGCTGGACGCGCAGTGGTACCGCCCCGTGTGGTGGCGCCTGGCCCGGACCGAGCTGAACTACCGGCGGTTCTTCAGCATCTCCGAGCTGATCGGGGTGCGGGTGGAGGACCCCGAGGTGTTCGAGGCCACGCACGCGACGATCCTGCGGCTGCTGCACGAGGGCGTGGTCGACGGGCTGCGGGTCGACCACCCCGACGGGCTGGCCGACCCCGACGGCTATCTGCGGCGGCTGCACGAGGCGACGGGCGGCCGCTGGACGGTGGTGGAGAAGATCCTCTCCGACGGGGAGCCGCTGCCCGCCTCCTGGCCGGTGGCGGGCACCACCGGCTACGACGCCCTGCGGCACGTGGACGGCCTGTTCACCGACCCGGCCGGGTTCGGGGAGCTGCTCGGCCAGTACCGGCGGTTCGCGGCCCCGCAGACCGACCGGGGCGGCGACTGGGACGCCACGGTGCGGCGGGCCGCGTACAAGGTGCTCACCCACGAGCTGGCCACCGAGGTCGACCGGCTCACCCGGGTGGCGGACCGGCTGTGCGCCGCCTCGCCGGAGCCCGCGCTGCGCGACCGCGCGCCCTGGGCGCTGCGCACCGCCCTCCAGGAACTGCTGGTGCGGCTGGAGGTCTACCGCCCCTACGCCTCGGTCGACGCGGCCGGTGTGGTCACCGAGGAGGCCGCCGCCGAGGCCCGGCTCGCCTTCGCCGTCCCCGAGGAGGCCGGGGCGGTGGACGTCGTACGGGACCTGGTGCTCGGGCGGTACGGCGACGGGCCGGAGCACGTGGAGTTCCGTACGCGGTTCGCGCAGACCGCGTCGGCGCTGCGGGCCAAGTCCGTGGAGGACACGGCGTACTACCGCTATGTGCCGCTGCTGTCGGCGAACGAGGTGGGCGGCGACCCCGGCAGCCCGGCGGTGTCCCCGGAGCGGTTCCACGCGTACTGCGCGCGCGTGCAGCGCGACTGGCCGGCGACCGGGACGGTCGTCTCCACGCACGACACCAAACGCAGCGCCGACGTCCGCGCGGCGCTGCACGTGCTCACCGAGTGCCCGGAACGCTGGGCGGACGTCCTGGCGGAGGTGACCCGCACCGGCGAGGGCGTACCGGACGCGCAGGTGGCGTGGGCGGCCTGGCAGACGGTGTTCGGGCTGGGGCCGGCCGAGGAGGAGCGGGTGCGGGGGGCGCTGCTGAAGCACGTCCGCGAGGCGGGGCTCTACACGAGCTGGACGGAGCAGGAGCCGCCGTACGAGGAGGCGGTGGCGCGGTTCGTGGCGGCGGGGCCGTGCGGGGCACCGGGCGAGCGGGTGGCGGCGCTGCGCGCCTCGCTGGAGCCGCACATCCGGGCGAACGTGCTGGGCACGGCCCTGGTGCAGCTGACGATGCCGGGGGTGCCGGACGTCTACCAGGGCACGGAGCACGAGTACCGGGCGCTGGTCGACCCGGACAACCGCCGGCCGGTGACCTTCCCACCGGGACCACCCACCGACGCGGCGCCGGGTGGCGCGTCGGAAGCGGCGCCGGGTGGCGCGTCGGAAGCGGCGCCGGGTGGCGCGTCGGGGGTCAAGGAGACGGTGACGCGGGCGGCTTTGGGGCTGCGGGCGCGGCGGCCCGAGGTGTTCGGCGACCGGGCCTCCTACGCACCGCTGGCCGCCGAGGGGCCGGCCGCGGCCCACTGCACGGCGTTCGTGCGTTCCGGCGAGGTGCTCACCGCCGTGACCCGGCTGTCGCTGCGGCTCGCGCGGGCGGGGGGCTGGCGCGGGACACGGCTCCCCCTGCCGCCGGGGCGCTGGACCGACGTACTGGAACCGGGCCGGGAGTTCACCGGACACGCGGACGCGGCGGACCTGTTCGCCCGGCTGCCCGTGGCCCTGCTGGAACGCGTCCCGGACTGACACCCGTCTCCGGCCCGGGAGCCGGTGGGCCTCGTCCGGTCCCCGGCCGCGTACGGCCCCCTTCGGGCCCTTGACACCGTCTCCGGGCCGTGGGGTACTGCGCAGTGCGGTGCGGGCGGTGACGGGGGTGAGTCCGCTGCGGAAGGTGAGCTATCCGACGGTGGCCGAAGTGGTCTCCTGCTCCCGCGCCCTGACCGCCCGGTGGCCCGGCCTGTGCGCGCTGCGGCAGGTGGGGGTCTCCCGCGGGGGCCGGCCGCTGCACCTGCTGTCCGTGGGGCACGCCCGGCGCGCCGTGCTGGTGGTCGCCGGCGCCCACGCCAACGAGCCGGCCGGCGGGGGCACCCTGCTGGCGCTCGCCCGGCGGACCCTGCGGGAGCGGGACCTGCGCGACGGCACGTCCTGGCACTTCCTGCTGTGCGCGGACCCCGACGGGGCGAGCCTCCATGTGACGCCGGCGCCGCGCAGTCTGTACGACTACCACCTGGGGTTCTTCCGTCCCGCCGGGTACGAGCAGCCGGAGTGGGCGCCGTCGGTGCTGCCGCCCGACCGGCTGCCGCCCGAGACCCGCGCCCTGACCGGTGTCATCGACGAGCTGCGGCCCTATCTCCAGGTCTCCCTGCACGGCACCGAACTGGGCGGCAGCTGGGTGCAGCTGACGGGTGACCTGCCGGGGCTGGCCGAGCCGTTCGCCAAGTCCGCGGCCGAGCTGCGCATCCCGGTGGAGACCGGCGCCTCCGACGCGGCCGGCTGGCCGGCGGCCGGCCCCGGGGTACATGTGATGCCGGCGCCGGAGGCCGCGCCGGCCTATCCGAGCCTGACCGACGACGCGCGGCACAGCACCTGGTTCGACGCCCACCGGTACGGCGGTCTGACCGCGGTGGTCGAGGTGCCGATGTGGGCCAGCGACCTGGTCGACGACCCGGCACCGCATCCGGCGCCGGTCGCGGCGCTGCACCGGCTCGCGGACCGGCTGCTGCGGGACGCGGAGGAGGTGCGGCAGGTGCTCCGGGAGGCGCGGTTCCGGCAGGAGGACGCCGAGGGCCCATTGCTGCGGGCGGCGACCTGGGGGCTGGAGCTGGTGCCGGGGCTGGCCGCCGACCTGATCCGCACGCCGCCCGCCGACGGCACCCGGGCGTACGTGGGCAGCGTGGACGCGTTCGCGCGCCGGGTGCCGCTCAGGGCGGCGGCGATGCTGCGGCGGGCGCTGCTCGGCTCGGACGCGCGGGCGGCGGCCCGTCTGGAGCGCCTGGTCGCGCTGTGGAGCGACGCCTTCGCCGCGCGGTTCCACGCCCGCTGGGTGCCCGTGGAGCACCAGGTCGAGCACCAGTCCCGGACGGTGGTGGCGGCGGCCCGCCACGCCCGCGAACGCGTCCGCTGACCCCACCGCCCGCGGGAGTGCGCGGACCGTGCCTAGACGCCGTCGAGAGCGAAGACCGACCCCGTGCGGGCGGCCATCACGCAGGTGTTGGGGAAGGTCTCGGTGTACTCGACGGGCCGGCCGCGCCAGGTCCCGCGCGCGTGGGCGGTCACCGGGGCGTGGACCATCGGGCAGAAGACGTCCTTCGCCGGGATGGCGGCGATGTCCCCGTCCGCCGCGGCCAGTTCCGCGCAGGCCCGCTCGGCGTGCCGGTGGCCGTGGGGCGGGTCGCACCGCAGCAGGCTTCCGCTTCCGGCGGTGGAGGGCGGCTGCCCGTGGCTGACGGTGAGCAGCAGCAGGCTGTCGGGGGCGGGGTGTCCGGCGTCCGCCCGCGCGGGTGCCGCACAGACGAGCAGGACGAGGGCGGTGAGCAGTCCCGCCCGTACCGCTTTCAGTGGGGTGTGCGTCATTCCCGGTGCATCGGCACGGCGGTGCCCGGACCCCAGCCCGGCTCACCCGAACGGTAGGGGGCCGGTGGCCGCCGCACGGCCAGTTCGAACGCGGCGAGGACGACGCGTGCCTGGTACTCGGCCTGGCGCGGGACGGGGATCCAGCGCGCCCCGCTGACGTCCCGGTAGTCGGCGCACCGGGCGTCGATGAGCCGGTCCAGCTCCGGCAGCGCCCCGGCCGCGTCGTGCCCGGCCCCCGTCACCAGCTGGTGCAGCAGCCCGGCGGTGCGCAGCGCCAGGCGCCGCCCGGCGAGGCGCAGGGCGGTGAGGCGGGCGGTGGTCATGGGCGGCAACGGATGTGCAGAATCGTTCTTGCTGTCGGGGTCCCAGGCGTCGGCGAGTCCGGGGCACACCAGGAGGTAGTCGCCGACCGCGGCGAGCAGCCGCGCCGCGTCGGGCACGGCGGCCAGGTGCGGCCGGATCCGGTCCGTCAGGCCGCGCAGCAGCAGGGTGTCCTGGCGCAGGGTGCGGCTGACGGCGCGCAGCTCCGCCTCCGGGTGCGTGGAGGGCGAGCCGTCCGCCACGCCCGCCACGCCCCACATGGGCGCCTCGACGACCGCGGTGAGGGTGCCGTGCCGGTGCGGGTGGAACCACGTCGACTCGACGGCGGCCTCGGTGATGGCGGCGGCCAGGTCGCCCCGGTGCGGGGGCGGGATCCGGTAGACGGCGGGTCCCAGACCGGGCCAGTACAGGGCGTCGTAGGCGCCGAGTTCGCGCGGGACGCCGAGGCGGGCGGCGATGCCCGCGACGCGCCGGTCGAGGCCGGGCAGGTCACGGGTGAGTTCGACGAAGCCGCCGCCGACGTCGACCCCGTGCAGCGAGTACTGCAGGAAGGGCCGCAGCTCGTCCTGGAGGGCGAGCAGGGCGCGGGTCTCGGGCAGCGCGGCGGCCGCGGCGCCGTCGGGGAGCCATTCGGGTTGTTCGAGGAAGCCGGGCCGGAAGAAGTTCCGGTAGTGGTGACCGAGGGTGTACGGGCCGCCCAGCCACCGTTCGTTGCGGCGCAGGCCGTCGGGGTCGAGGCAGAGCAGGAGGTTCCAGGTGGCGTCGGTGCCCTCGGTGAGCCAGGGGTCGGCCAGGGCGCGCTCGGCCAGCCGCAGGACGGTGGCGCCGCCCACGGGCTCGTTGGCGTGCGGTCCGGCGACGACGAGGACCTGACGGCTGCCGTGGCCGATGCCGAGCAGCCACAGCGGGGTGCCCGCGCGGGAGACGCCGACGCGGCGCAGACGGGCGGCCCGGGGGTGCCCGGCGACGAGGGCGGCGGCCCGCGCGCCCAGTTCGTCGGCGGTCGGATAGTGCTGGAGGGGCGGCAGGGCACACCTCCACGAAGTGGTGCCGTCGTCTCACTTGGAGTGCACGGAGTAGGCACAGTCAGTCACGACAGCCGGGGGTACGTCAACACCGTCTCCGGCGCGGGGACTTGGCGGGTGCCGGTCCCGGCGCGGTCAGCGCGTCGCGAGGCGGTAGGTGATCTGCCCGAACCCGACCTGGTCGCCCTCGCGGACGACGGCCGCGCCGACCACCCGGCGCCCGTTCACCGTCGTGCCGTTGGTGGAGCCGAGGTCCCGCAGCACCCACAGGCCGCCCTGGTGGCGGAGTTCGGCGTGCACGCGGGAGACCGTCTCGTGGCTGAGCCGCAGTCCGCTGGCGGGATCGCGCCCTATGCGCAGCGGGTGCCCGGCCGCCGGGTGCGGCAGCAGCAGCTTGGGCAGCTTCTCGGCCTGCCAGGCCCGGCGCAGCCGCACGGTGAACCCGGAGACCGCCCCGACGGCGCCGAACACCAGCCGTGACAGGCGGCTTTCGGTGGGGAGGTCGGCGGTGAGCGCGGCGAGTTCGTCGGAGCGGCGGGCGACGAGCGCGAGTTCCATGCGTCTCACGAAGGTGTCGTGGGAGAGGCGGCCCATGGCGGCACCGTCCCGCAGCACGTCCAGCGCCTTGTCGCGCTCCGCGTCGGAGATCCGCGCGGGGTACGTGTGGAACTCGGAGGACGACGTCACGCTGCTGATTGTCGGTCAGTGACGTCCGGGCTGTCCAGAAAGCGCGGGTGCGGCCGTCCCTCCCGCCCGAACCTGGCGACACCCGCCGCGAAAGGGACGAAGCGGCAGCGCATCGATCGCCCATGGCGCACGATGGACGGCACCACCGTGAGCAGACGAAGGGGAACCGTCCGTGCAGTTCGAGGTGTGGGCACCGCAGGCCGGCCGAGTGACGCTCCAGTGCGACGGCGTGACGCACGTGATGGAGCGCGATCCGCGGCGGGAGGGGTGGTGGCGCGCGGAGGCGGAGGCGCACGACGGCTCCCGGTACGGCTTCGCCCTGGACGACGGTCCCGTGCTGCCCGATCCGCGGTCGCGCCGCCAGCCGGACGGACCGGACGGACCGAGCGCGGTGGTCGACCACGACCGGTTCGCCTGGCGGGCGCGGTGGTCCGGGCGCCCGCTGCCCGGGGCGGTGCTGTACGAGCTGCACGTGGGCACGTACACGCGCGAGGGCACCTTCGACGCCGCCGCCGAGCGGCTCGGGCATCTCGCGGAGCTGGGCGTGACGCACGTGGAGCTGATGCCGGTGTGTCCGTTCCCGGGCCGGCACGGGTGGGGGTACGAGGGCGTGTCCCTGTGGGCGGTGCACGAGCCGTACGGGGGGCCCGAGGGACTGAAGCGGTTCGTCGACCGGGCGCACGCGCTGGGTCTCGGCGTCGTCCTGGACGTCGTGCACAACCACCTGGGGCCGTCCGGCAACTATCTCCCCCGCTTCGGCCCGTACTTCACGGACACCCATCACACCCCGTGGGGCGCGGCGGTCAACCTGGACGCCCCCGGCTCCGACGAGGTGCGCGCCTACCTGGTGGACAGCGCGCTGGCGTGGCTGCGGGACTACCGGATCGACGGGCTGCGGCTGGACGCGGTGCACGCGCTGGTGGACACGCGCGCCCGCCCCTTCCTGGAGGAGCTGTCCGGGGCCGTGGACGCCCTGTCCGCCGACACGGGCCGGCCGCTGTTCCTGATCGCCGAGTCGGACCTGAACGACCCCCGGCTCGTCACACCGCGCGAGCACGGCGGCTTCGGGCTGCACGCCCAGTGGAACGACGACTTCCACCACGCCCTGCACACCGCGCTGACGGGTGAGTCGCAGGGGTACTACGCCGACTTCGCGCGCGCCCCGCTCGCGGCCCTCGCCAAGACGCTCACCGGCGGCTTCTTCCACGACGGCACCTACTCCAGCTTCCGGGGCCGGCACCACGGCCGCCCGCTCGACCGCGACCGGGTGGCCGCGCACCGGCTCCTCGGCTACGCCCAGACCCACGACCAGATCGGCAACCGCGCCCAGGGGGACCGGCTGGCCGCCCTCCTCTCCCCCGGCCTGCTGGCCTGCGCGGCGGCCCTCACCCTGACCGCCCCCTTCACGCCGATGCTGTTCATGGGCGAGGAGTGGGCGGCGGGCACGCCCTGGCAGTTCTTCACCGACCACACCGATCCCGCGCTCGCCAAGGCGGTGCGCGACGGCAGGCGGCGGGAGTTCGCGGCGCACGGCTGGGCGGAGGAGGACGTGCCCGACCCGCAGGACCCCGCCACCCGGGACCGCTCCTGCCTGGACTGGTCGGAGCCGGACCGCGAGCCGCACGCGCGCGTGCTGGCCTGGTACCGGCTGCTGCTCGCCCTGCGCCGCGAGCAGCCCGACCTGACCGACCCCGACCTCGGCGACACCAAGGTGGCCTACGACGAGGAGGACCGCTGGCTCGCCTTCCGGCGCGGCGACGTCCGGGTCGCCGTCAACCTCGCCGACCGGCCGGCCGCCATCCCGCTGGGCGTGCCCGGCGCCCGGGTGCTCGCCGCGTGGGAGCCCGTCCCGGTGCCCGGCGCGGACGGGGTGCTGCGGCTGCCCGGGGAGTCCGCGGTGGTGCTGCTGCAGGAGTGAGGGCCGCCCCGCACAGGGGGCTACGGCGTCTCGTCGCCGCCCCTGAGGTCCGTCACCCGCTCCAGCAGGATCGGCTCCCAGGCGCGCCGCAGCCGGGTGCGCAGCGCGGGCGGGGCGCCGACGGGGCGGCCGGCCAGCGCCTCGGCCAGCTGGAGGACGGCGTCGCAGCGCGCCAGCCACAGCCCGCGCAGGCAGGGCCGGGCGCCGTACCCGGCGAGGGTGGCCGCGCGGACGGCGGCCGGGGCGCCGACGGCGCGTGCCAGGCCCGCGATGTCCTCGGCCGGGTCGCCGACCACCGCCGCGTCCCAGCCCAGCACGCCGCGCACCCGGCCGTCCGCGCTCACCACCAGGTGCCCCTCGGTGAGGGCGTGGTGGACGAGGACCGCCGTGCCGGGCTGGGCGGCGAGCTGGACCGCGGCGGGCGGGGTGAGCCGGTCCAGGCGGGCGGGGTCGAACTCGTCGGCCCCGGCGAGCCGTTCGGCGGCCTCCGCGGCGCCCCGGCGCAGCGCCTCCAGGGAGCGGGGTGACACGCGGGGCACGCCGAGCGCCTCCGCCTGCCGCACCGGCACCTCGCGCAGCCCGGTGAGCAGTCCGGCCAGGTCGGCCTCGCCGACGGCGGACACGGCGTGCTGCTCCCCCGTCCCGCCGGTCACCCGGGTGTCCAGGGTGCAGAGCAGACCGGGCGCCCACTCGCCGTGCGCCACGCTCGACGGCAGCGCGACCGGCACGTGCGGGCGGGCCAGGTCGCGTAGCCGCAGTTCCCGGCGGCGCCGGGCGCTCGCCTCATGGTCGGGGGCGAGGCGCAGCACATGGCGGGTGCCGACCCACCAGGTGGCGGGCGCGGCGCCCTCGGCGACGGGCCGGACGTCGGGCCCGGCGGAGGCGGCCGCGCCGTCGCCCGCCCCGCTCCCGGTCAGCAGGGAACGGGCCAGTCGGCGGACGGTGTCCGCGGTGGGGGTCGGTGCCTGGGTCATGGTCGCGCCATTGCCGTTCGGGGAGGCGGGAGGGGACGGAGGGGGCCGTTCAGTCCACTATGAGCAGGTCCCGCGCGGTGTTGTTCAGCCGCCGCCCGCCGTCCTCGGTCACGGTGACGATGTCCTCGATGCGGACGCCGAACCGGCCGGGCAGATAGACGCCGGGTTCGACGGAGAAGCACATGCCGGGGACGAGGGGCTGCTCCTCGCCCTCGATCATGTACGGCGGTTCGTGCGTGGTGACGCCGATGCCGTGCCCGGTGCGGTGGATGAAGTACGCGCCGTACCCGGCGTCGGCGATGACCGCGCGGGCGGCGCGGTCGACCTCCTGGCAGGCGGCGCCGGGCCGCACCGCGCGGAACCCGGCCTCCTGGGCCTCGCGCACGAGGTCGTGCACCCGGCGTTCCTCGTCGGTGGGTTGGCCGACGTGGACGGTGCGGGAGGTGTCGGAGCCGTAGCCGTCCTTCAGGCCGCCGAAGTCGAGGACGACCATGTCGCCGCGTTCGATGACGCGGTCGCCCACCTCGTGGTGCGGGTTGGCCCCGTTGGGCCCGGAGGCGACGATGGTGAAGTCGACCTGGGAGTGTCCGGACCGCCGCAGCGAGGCGGCGAGATCGGCGGCGACGTCCGACTCGCGGCGGCCGGCGAAGGCGACCTCCCGGATCTCCTCGAACGCCGCGTCGGCGGCGGCACCGGCGGCGGCCAGCAGTTCCAGTTCCGCCGCGTCCTTGACGGCGCGCAGCATGGGCAGGGCCTCGGTCAGGGAGGCGTAGGAGGTGCCGGGCAGCGTCCTCTGCAGGCCCAGCAGGTGCAGGGCCCAGGCGTTGTCGCTGACGCCGAACCGGCCGCCGGTGTCCAGCAGGGCGGCGGTGGCGGCGTAGGGGTCCTTGCCGTCGGTCCAGTGGCGCAGGGTCAGGGCCGGGGCGCCGGGGGCCCGTGCGGCGTCCGGGGCCTCCAGGGTGGGGACGACGAGCACGGGGTCCCGGCCGGCGGCCAGGACCAGCAGGGTGAGCCGCTCGGTGACCGCGGTGGGGGTGTAGCCGGTGAGCCACACCAGGTCGGGGCCGGGGGCCACGAGCAGACCGGCGAGCCCGGCCTCCGCGGCCTGTCGCGCCGCACGCTCCATGCGGGCTGCGTAGTCGTCGGCGGTGAAGGGCGCGGGCACGGTGCCGGTCATCCGGGGGCCTCCCAGGGGCGGACAGCGGGGCTACGGGCAGCATCCTGCCCGGCGGGCGGGGGCGGCGCGAGCCGATTCGCGGTGTTCACCCCGCGTCCCGCCCGGCCCGGCGCCCGGCCGCCCCGCCGGTTCACGGGCCGCCCCGTACGGGTGGGGCCGGGGGTGGTCCGGACGCCGCGGCCGCCCGGGGCGGGCGGGCCGGTCGCGGACCGGGACGCTCCCGGTCGGGCTCGCCGTCCATGACCGTCCCCGTCCTCGACGACGGGGCGGCTCACCAGTCGCTTCCGCGTGGTCATGCGACGAGGCCGGGGACGGCCGTCAGCTGCTGGTAGCCGCCGCTGCGGCGGCGCACCGTCAGGGTCACCTCCTCTCCCGGGCGGGCGCGGGCGACGGCGCGTGCCAGGTCGGCCGCCGAGTCGACCCGGGCGGCGCCGACGGCGAGGACGACGTCGCCCCGCACGAGGCCGGCCGAGGACCCGGGGCCGGGGACGTGCACCCCCACGACCCGGGCCCCCGGTCCGCGGTCGTCGGCCACCTCCACCCCCAGCCGGGCGGCCACGGGCACGGACGGGGCGGCTCCCGGTGAGGCGGCCGGCAGCACCGCCGCCCGCCACGCCGGCCCGACGAGCCCGCCCACGCCGACGACCGCGGCCCCCGTCGCCCCCATCACGGCCCCGGACAGCACCAGGAGCACAGCGATCAGCAGCCCGGACCACGCGGACACCGGCCGTCGCCCGGGCGTCCGCCCGGCGGGCCGCCCGGAGCCCGGGCCGTCGCCGGTCTCCGGCACGCCCCTGTCCCCCGGGAGCGGCTTGGGCCGCAGCGCCGTCTGTTCCATCGTTCGCCTCCGCGCAGGGGTGCGGTCCGTCAGAGGAGCACCGGCCGGGCCGGTGAGCGGTACGGGAGGAAGCCGTGGAGGCGGCCGGACAGGTACTCGTCCTTGTACCGCGGGACGCTCCGGTGCCAGTTGAGGATGGCGGCCATCCAGTTCTGCAGGTCGGTCACATAGCCCCGCATGATCGCCCGCGCCTCGTCCGACAGCTCGAACTCGTCGTAGACCACCGGCAGTTCGTGCGCCACGACGTGCTCGAACTGGCGCATGCGCTGGTTCATCATGTCCTGCACCACGGGCAGCGCGGTCGGATAGTCGATGCCGAAGAAGGTCTGCACGACGAGGACCGCGTTGTGGATCTCTCCCTCGAACTCGATCTCCTTCTGGTACGAGAAGATGTCGTTGAGCAGGCACGCGTAGTCGATCGCCGCGTTCTCCAGGGAGCGGACGGGACCGCTGCGGTAGACCTCGGGCGGCACCGCCGGTCCGTGTCCGGCGCGGGCGAGCCCCAGGGTGAGCTGGGAGCCGAAGGTGGCGCGCCGCATCTCCAGGTAGTCCACCGGGTCCGGGACGCGGTTCTGGATCTGGTTGGACAGCTCCCACACCCAGGCCTCGGTCATCGTCTCGATGGCCGACTTCAGGGGGCCGCGCTGGCCGGGTGTCATGCCCGCCGTCGTACGCGCCCACAGGTCGATCAGGGCGCGCTCCATGGCGTTGGCGGGCGGAGGGGGCGGCTCGGGGCCGAGCGGCATGCAGGCGGACAGGCGGGCGGTGGTGAGCCGGGCGGCGGCCAGGTCGCGGCGGTGGCCGTAGACCAGCGGGTAGTAGTCGTCGCCGTAGGTGCCGAAGGCCAGCCAGTCGGAGGCCAGGTCGAGCTGGTCCTGGGTGGCGTCCGGGTCGATGCCCGCCGCGCACAGGGGGAGGTCGCAGCTCTCGAGCTTGTCCTCGTCCCAGACGCCCTCGCCGAGGAAGCCGATCCGCCCCGACCACTCCAGCAGGTGCCGCCGCGCGCCGTCGAGGGCGGGGCTGAGCTCCAGGGGGAACGGCATGCGGATGTCGGGGATGATCGACGGGCCGACCTTCGGGAACGGCACGTGGGTGTAGTGGCGCAGCCGCCCGGCCCCCGCGCCGGCGAGCAGCGCGCCGATGTCCGCGGCGGACGTCCCGCGTCCGGACGGGGACTGCCAGGGGGTGTCGGAGCGCGCGCCCTCGTTCATGTAGCGGCTGGAGCGCAGATGCCATTCGTGGCCGCCGGACTGCCAGTCCTGGAGGCCCTTGGCGTACGCGCCGACGGCGGCGGTCTCGGCCGGGGTGAGCCCGTTCTCCAGGGCCACGGCGGGTACTTCGGTGAACGCGGTGTGCTCGAACTGGTGGAGCCGCGAGGTGAGGACGTCGTTCACGATGTCGGCGGCCTGCTGGGTGGTGCAGCCGAAGAAGGTCTCCAGGACGAGGACGCCGTTGCTGAGTTCACCCTCGTCCTCGACCTCCCGCTGGTAGGAGAACAGGTCGTTGCGCAGGTGCACGGCGTCGGAGAACGTCTCCATCAGTACCCTCAGCGGCCTCGTTCCGGCGACGGCGGCGGGCACTTCGGCGGTCGCGTACTCCACGAGCCCGGCGGACCAGGGGGCGCCGCCCACCTTGCGGCGCATCTCGATGTACTCGACGGGGTTGGCGATCCGCCCCTCGTTGATGTTGGACAGCTCCCACAGCGACTCGTTGAGGAGGTGCTCGGTGGCGACCGCGAACCGGCGGCGCCAGCCGGCGGACATCGCCGGCACGGTGCGCGCCCACAGGTCGGCCAGGCCCGCCTCGACCGGGTTGTGCGGCTCGGGGACGGGGGCGGCCGGGTCCAGCGGCATGAACAGCGGCAGCCGGTCGAGGTGGGCCTTGCCGCCCCGGCGGTCCTGGGTGCGCTTGAACTTCTCCAGGAAGTGGTCGTCGAAGAAGAAGACCCACACGTACCAGTCGGTGATCAGCGACAGGGCGGGGCCGTCGCAGTCGGGGTGGGTGTAGGCGCAGAGCAGGCCGTAGTCGTGCGCGTCCAGGTCGGCCTGCTCCCAGACCCCGCTTCCCTCCAGCATGCCCATCTCGCGCGCCCAGGACGTCGCGTGGGCGCGGGCCTCCTCGACATGCGGATTGAGCCGCGCGGGATGCGGCAGGTAGAAGTGCGGGAGTTCGAACGGCTGCGTCATGGCCGGGGGCTACCCGTGGCCCGTCGGCCGCATCCGCCGGCGGGGACGTGATCACACCATCGCGTGAACCGTGCCCCGTACGGGAGTCGTGCGGCTCAGGTCCGTACCTGGATCAGCGCGTGGGTGCCGCCGGTGCGCCAGCGCTGTCCCTCCGCCGCGACGAGCGCCGCCTCGGTGGCGGGGGCGAGTCCGGTGATCACGTCGGACTTCAGGGTGCGCAGGGCGGCGACCGGCCCAGGGAAGTAACCGGTGACGCCGGCGAACGGGGTGGTCGGGGGCCAGTACCGGTCGCCCACCAGGCGGCGGTAGTTGAGGTCGCCCTTGACGACGGTGACCGCGGCGGCGGCGAAGTCGGCGCGCAGGTCGTCCGGCATCTCGGCGTACGGCAGGGGTGAGCACGAGAAGGGGTGCGCGCGCAGGGCGAGCCGGCCGTCGCGGAGGGCGGCCCACAGACCGCGCCCGTACTCCCCCGCCGCCCCCTCGGCGGCGGTGAGCCGGCGCACCGCGTCGACGACGTCGGCGGTGGTGGCGTCGGAGACGTAGTACGGGTGGGGCTTGACGTGCAGCACGGCCCGGCCGATGCGGCCGTGCGCCAGCAGATGGGCGACGAGCAGCAGGTCCGGGACGAGTTCGCGGCCCGCGTTGTCGGCGACCAGGCACAGCGTGCCCGTGCCCGGGGCGCCGAGCAGCGGCCACAGCCGTTCGCTGTCGTCGGCCACCAGGGCGGGGACGGCGGCGGCCTCCTCCGCCCCCTCCGCGGAGAGCCGGAAGCCGAGGTCGGCGCGGTTGCCCCACAGGGAGCCGTGCAGCAGGGCGCGGGCCTGCTCCTCCTCCGGGCGGCCGGCGAGGTCGTCGAGCGCGGCCAGTTCCTCGTCGGTGGCGGGCGAGTCGAGTTCGGCGCGTTTGGACGGACGGAACGGGTCGATGCCCTGCCAGGGTCCGGGGGCGAAGTAGTCCACCGCGTGCAGCAGCCGGCGGTAGAACCAGCTCTCGGACCACAGCCAGGGCACGTCGTACCAGGAGCGCCCGGCGTACGCGTCCATCCCCCAGGTCCGCCAGCGCTCGTGGTCGTGCGCGTCGGCGGGGAGGGGGTCGATCACGCCCCCGGTGCATTCGGCCAGCAGCGCGTCGAGCGCGCGCCGCTGCCCGGGCCCGTACGGGAGGGTGTCGCGCACCTGCCGGATGATCGCGGGGTGCCGCTCGGCGAGCACGCTGTGGGGGAACGTGCCGGGCTCGTCGGCGAGGATCACGGGCGCGGTGGGGGTGTCGGGCATGTGGATCACCGTAACGCGCGGCGGTGGCCGCGCGCCGCGGGTCACACCGGCGCGATCTCCCGCTCCAGCCGGGCGGCCAGGCTGAGGTAGCGGGCGCGGCGGGTGACGGGGACCAGGCCCCGGATGAGGATCTGCCACATCTCGGCCGTACGGCGGGGCTGGCGGGCCACGCCCTCGCGGGAGCGGCCGACGACGCGGGTGCCGACGAAGAAGCAGACGAGGGAGTGGGCCACGACGTCGATGTCGACGTCCGGATGGACGTCGGACTCCTTGACGGCGCCGAGGAGCCGGGCCGTGACGATGTCCATCCACTCGGTGAAGGGGTGGCTGAGCGGCGGGCGCGGGCGGGTGCCGCCGGTGGCGAGCCGCAGCCCGGCCCGCAGGACCGGGTCCGCGGCCGACATCCTGGCTATGCCGAAGGTGAGGCGCATCAGCGCCTCCAGGGAGGTGTGGCCGCGGATCTCGGTGTCCCGGGCCAGCCGGCGGCAGGTGGCCGACTGCAGTTCCAGGACGGCGTGGGCCAGGTCCTCCTTCGCGGCGAAGTGGAAGTAGAGGGCCCCCTTGGTGACATGGGCGTGCTCGACGATGTCGCTGAGACTGGTCGATTCGTAGCCCTGCCGGTCGAACAGGTCGGCGGCCGCCGTGATGATCGTCGCGCGGGTCTGCTCGGCGCGTACCTGCCTCGCCATCGACTGAACTCCTGAGCCGGAAAGGAACGGGTCATGCCGTTTGTTTGTGACGCCCAGTACACGATAGCTCACCCTGTGGCGACGTTCATCACCCGGGCGGGCCACGACACTTGGAACACATCCGGCAAAAACAAACGCACTCCTCGAAAGAAAACAGCGCGTCCGGTATCTAAGTGTGTCAGGTGCGATGACAAAAGAGAACGGCGGGTCGGCCGGTGCCCGAGCACCGGCCGACCCGCCCGTCGCGGAGGTCGCTCAGAAGGTCAGCTGCCAGCCGTTGATCAGGCCCGTGTCCTGGGCCGCCGTGTCCTGCACGCGCAGCTTCCAGGTGCCGTTGGCGGTCTCGGTGGAGGCGTTCACCGTGTAGGTGGCGACGACGTTGTCCGCGGAGTCCGACGAACTGGCGGACTTCAGGCGGTACACCGAACCGTCCGGCGCCACCAGGTCGACGACCAGGTCACCGCGGTAGGTGTGGGTGATGTCCACGCCCACCTGGAGGGCCGAGGGCGCGGAGCCGGTGCGGCCGCTGACGCCGATCGGCGACTCGACCGCCGAGCCGTTGTCCGGAATGGAGACGGCGGTGGTGCTGGTGTACGTGGAGCCGGTCGACGTACCGCCCTTGACGGCCTGGACGGTCTTCGCGGCGTCCGCGAGGCCCGCGCCGCAGCCGCCGGTGCAGGTGCCGGGCAGGGGGCGGGCGTTGGTCTTGATCGCCGACTCGATCTGGGCCGGGGTGAGCGCGGCGTTGGCCGACTTCATCAGCGCGGCGAGGCCCGCGATGTGCGGGGTGGCCATGCTGGTGCCCTGGTAGTAGGCGTAGTTCTCGGTCGACGGGGTGCGGGTGCCGGAGTTCAGCGTGGACAGGATGCCGTTGGCGGTGGTGGTCCGGGTCTCGCCGCCGGGGGCGGCGATGTCCACGATGGTGCCGTAGTTGGAGTAGGAGGCACGGCTGCCGGCGCGGTTGGTGGCGGCGACGGTGATGACGTTGCCGCAGTTCGCCGGGGAGGAGTTGGCGGCGTTCTGGTTCTCGTTGCCGGCCGCGACGACGACCGTGGTGCCGCGGTTCACGGCGCCGTTGATGGCGCTCTGGGTGGCGGTGGAGCAGGCGCCGCCCCCGCCGAGGCTCATGTTGATGACCTTGGCGACGTTGGCGTTGGCGGGCACACCGGAGACGGTGCCGCCGGACGCCCAGGTGATGGCGTCGATGATGTCGGAGTCGTAGCCGCCGCACTTGCCGAGCACGCGCACCGGGGAGATCTTCGCGTTGTACGCGATGCCGGCGACGCCCTTGCCGTTGTGGGTGGCCGCGGCGATGGTGCCCGCCACGTGGGTGCCGTGCCAGGAGGAGTTGCTGCCGGTGGACTGGCCGCACTCGCCGGCGGCGTACCAGTCGCCGGGGTCGGCCGGGTTGCTGTCGCGGCCGTTGCCGTCGACGGCGACGGCGGTGTCGGAGATGAAGTCGTAGCCGCCGACGACGTTCGCGGCGAGGTCGGAGTGGGCGACGTAACCGGTGTCGATGACGGCGACCGTGACGCCGCTGCCGGTGGCGAGGTCCCAGGCGCCCGGCACACGCATGCCGGCGGTGGTCTCGAACAGGTCCCACTGCTTGGTGTACTCGGTGTCGTTGGGGGTGGCCAGCGGCTTGTTGAGGCGGTCCGGCACGACGTAGGCGACCTGCGGGTCGGCGCGGTACTCGGCGACGACGTCGGCGACCTCGGTCCCGGTCGGCCGGTCGCCCAGGCCGACGAGGGCGGCACCGGTGCCGAGGCGGCGCTGGAAGCCGACGTCCTCGCCGGCCCGCGCGCCCTTGGCGGAGGCGTCCGCGGCGGCGGCCTTGTCGGACGTGGCCTCGGCGGCGCCGGACCGGTAGCCGACGATGAGCCGCTCGGCCGGGGTGCCGGGCGCGGCCTCGGTGGCGGCGGCGGGGACGGCGGCCGGCGCGTCCGCGGGGGCGTCCTGGGCGACGGCGGCCTGGGCGGACCCGGCGGTCAGCAGGGCGACGGACAGCGCGGCGACGGATATCAGCTTCCGTCTGGGGGAGGAGCCGCGGGGGGAGCTCGAAGAGGAGCGCAAGGGTGTGCCTTTCGTGCCGGTACTCCGGGCGACGCGGAGTGGGACAGTGGGGGTCGATTCGCTTCGTCGTCGAAGCGGCGGGGCAATCGAACTGCGGCAGATCGGCCGGCCGGGCGCGAACAGCGGCCCCGGCGGGGGTCACCCGTGGGCCGGCTGAGGTCGAACGATAGGCAGCGCGCAGCCCGCCGGGATACGGGGGAAACCCTCGATCCGGCCGGGAACCCACCCTCGTGACACAGGGGTTGACCAGGAACGGACCGCTATGCCCCTCGCCGGGGGCGGGGGGCGTGCGGCCCCCCCGCGGGACGGCGCCGCCCCCGCCCGCCGTCCCGTACCGTCCGCGCGGTCCGGACGCCGCAGCGGCCGCGCCGGACGCACCCCCGGAGATCACGGTTCATCACAATGCGGCAGCGGCGCCTCACTTCCCGTCGCTGTTCACTTGACGACCAGTGGTGTCACAGGGTTGGCTCCGGGCCAGTGAGAGTCACCCGGTCGGCGCACGCCCCCGCGGTTCCGTCCGTGCTCTCCCCCTGCTCTGTCTCGGCCGCACAGCGAGGTCCGCACTCCCCATGAACACTCGACCCCCGTCCCCCCGCCAACCGAGACGTACCGTCCCTCCGACGGCCCTGGCAGCCGCCGCCGTCCTGCTGGTGACCGGCTGCTCCGCGCTCGGCACGGACGACGACTCCTCGGGCCGGGACACTGCGGGCGCGGACGGCTCCCGGGGAATGAGGGTCGTGATGGTCACGCACGGCAGCGAGGGCGACGCCTTCTGGGACCGGGTGAAGCGCGGCGCCGAGGCGGCGGCCGCGAAGGACGGCATCGACCTGACGTACGTGAGCGACCCGGAGCAGTCGGGGCAGGCGGAGCTGGTCCGCAACGCGATCCGCGACGGCGTCGACGGCATCGCGCTGACCCTCGCCAAGCCGCAGGCCATGAAGGGCCCGGTCGCCGAGGCGCGCAAGGCGGGCATCCCCGTGGTCGGGCTCAACTCCGGCATCGACGCCTGGAAGCCGGCCGGACTGCTCGGGTACTTCGGGCAGGACGAGACCGTCGCGGGACGGGCCGTCGGGGAGAAGCTCAACGACCTCAAGGCCCGGCACACCCTGTGCGTCGTCCACGAGCGTGGCAACGTTGCCGTGGAGGCCCGCTGCGCCGGCGTGAAGAAGACCTTCGGCGGGACGACCGAGAACCTCTACGTGGACGGCACCGACATGCGTGCCGTCTCCGGCATCATCACGGCCCGGCTGCGGCAGGACTCCACCATCGACGAGGTCGTCACCAACGGGGCGGCCTACGCCCTGTCCGCGGTCGACGCCGTGAAGGAGGCGGACAGCAAGGCCCGGGTCGCCACCTTCGACCTGAACAAGGACCTGGTCGACGCGGTCCGCGCGGGCGACGTCCAGTTCGCCGTCGACCAGCAGCCCTATCTGCAGGGCTACCTCGCCGTGGACGCCCTGTGGCTGTACCGGAGCAACGGCAACGTCAGCGGCGGCGGGGTCGCGCCCGTCCTCACCGGACCGGCGTTCGTCACGAAGACCAACGCGACCGCGGTCTCCGGGTTCGCCGCCAACGGAACCCGCTGACGGAACCGCCCGTGCGCACTCCCCCACACACCCGAACGCTCTAGGACGACGATGTCTCCACGGACAGGTGCCCGGCGCCGTCTCGGCTCCATACGTCTCTCGCTCTTCCTCCTGGCACTGGTGCCCAGCGTCACCCTCGCCGGCATGTGGGGCCTGACGACGATCCAGATGTTCTCCGAGGGGCTCCAGCTGCGGTCCCAGACGGAACTGAGCCGGTCGACCGGCGCGATGGGCACGCACGCCACGCTCGCGTTGCAGGAGGAGCGCAGGCTGACCGCCGCGTGGCTCGCCGCGCCGAAGAGCTCCCGGTCCGCCCTGGAGGCACAGCGGCAGAAGACCGACGAGGCGGTGGCGAAGCTCGCCGGGAAGGCGGACGTCATCGCCGAGGCGCCGGCGCGCGTCTCGGACCAGATGTACTCGGTGCTCGGCTCGGTGGGCAGCCTGGAGTACTACCGCAGCCAGGTGGACAGCCCCAGCGACATCACCGCCGAGGAGGCGCTGGAGCAGTACACCTCGATCATCGACGACCAGATCCACGCCTTCCAGGAGCTGTCCCAGGTCGACGACGGGGACCTGACCTCCCAGGCCGGTCCGCTGGTCGCGCTGGAGCACGCGGCGGAGCTGGTCTCCCGGGAGAACGCGCGGCTCACCCTCGCCTGGCCCTCCGGCAGCCTCGACGAGCAGGGCTGGACCGACTTCGCGGAACTGGTCCACACCCGCCGCTGGCTGGTCGAGGACCAGATCGTGCCGTCCCTGCGCGGCGAGACCAAGACGCAGACCGAGAGGATCCTGCGGAGCAAGGAGTGGCGCGCCCTGGAGGCGGTCGAGGACCAGGTGCTCGCCACCCACGCCACGGCCGACGACCACACCGTCGACCTGCCGGACCTCAAGGACCGGTGGGACGACGCCGTGCAGCGGGTCTCCCCGCTGTACGCGAGCATGATCCGGCAGCAGACCGACGCCCTGCTCGTCCGCAGCGCCGACGAGGCCAACGGGCTGCTGCTGAAGGCGGCTTCCCTGAGCGCCGGCGGACTGCTCGCGCTGCTGCTGTGCGTCGGCCTGTCCTGGCGCATCACCCGCTCGCTGTCCCGCAGGCTGCGCGGGCTGCGGATGGCCACCCTCGGCCTGGCGGAGGAGCGGCTGCCCGACGTGGTGGCCCGGCTGGAGCGCGGCGAGAAGGTCGACCCGGAGTCGGCGACCACCCCGCTGGACTACGGACACGACGAACTGGGCCAGGTCGCCCAGGCGTTCAACACCGCGCAGCGCACCGCCGTGCACACCGCGGTCGAACTCGCCGACACCCGGCGCGGTTTCCAGAAGGTCATCCTGGGCATCGCCCGGCAGAGCCAGAACCTGGTCAACCTCCAGCTCAGCAAGCTCGACGCGCTGGAGCGCCGGCACACCGACCCCGAGGTCCTCAAGGGCCTGTACGAACTCGACTCGACGGCCAGCCAGTTGCGCCGCTACGAGGAGAACCTCGTCATCGTCAGCGGTGAGCGCCCGGGCCGTTCCTGGAGCGAACCGGTCGCGCTGATCGACATCGTGCGCAGTGCCGTCGGCGAGGTGGCCGAGTACCAGCGGGTGGAGGTGCACACCGACGAGGAGGTGTCGGTCGCCCCGCCCGCGGTGGCCGACGTGATCCACCTGCTGGCCGAGCTGATCGACAACGCGACGGTGTACTCGCCGGCGCCGAGCCCGGTCGGGGTGCGGGCGGCGCTGGTGGCCAAGGGCCTGGCCATCGAGATCGAGGACCGGGGCCTCGGCATGTCGGAGGAGGACTACGCCTCCCTGAACGCCCAGCTGGCCCGGCCTCCGCAGTTCGACGTGGTGGCGCTCGCCGACGACCTCCGGCTCGGCATGTTCGTGATCTCCCAGCTCGCGCACCGGCACGGCATCACGGTCACCCTGCGCCCGTCGCCGTACGGCGGGACGACGGCGATCGTGCTGGTGCCGTACGAGATCGTGGTGCGGGACCAGCCGTCCGGCAGGAACCCGGAGCCGACGGGCACCGCGGCCGCCGGGGACCCGGCGGCGGCCGGCGGCCCCGCGGACCGCCTGCGCAAGGAGAGCCCCGACCCCTCGGCGGACGGTGCGGGCGCGCGGACCCCGACGTCCCGGTCGGCGACCGCCGTACGGACCGCCCCCGCGCCCGCGCCGGCCCCCCGCCGGGACGGTCTCACCCCGCTCCCCCGCCGGGTGCCGCAGACCAGCCTGGCCGCCGAGCTGCGCGAGGAGACCGTGCCGGACGCCGAGGACGACACCGCCGAGGACTTCTCCGCGGAACGGGCCGCCTCGTCCCTCTCCGGCTTCCAGCGCGGCACGCTCCAGGCGCGGGACGACGACCCCGACGACGAGGCCGTACCGTCGTACGACGCGGCAGTGCCGGCGTATGTGCCCGCCGCCTCCGCCGAGTTCCCGACTCCGTCCGCCGACCGCCGACCGCCGACAGCTCACGAAGGATCTTCGTCATGACACGCCCCATCCCCGCCACCCACACCCAGCTGGACCAGCTGCTGACCGGACTCGTGGAACGGGTCGCCGACGTGAACCAGGCCGTGGTGCTCTCCGAGGACGGGCTGGTCGTCAGCAAGTCCACCGGATTCCTGCGCGACGACGCGGAGCGCCTCGCGGCGACCGCGTCCGGTCTGATGAGCCTCAGCAAGGGCGTCAGTATGGACTTCCGCGGCGGCCCGGTGCGCCAGGCGCTGATCGAGATGGCGCACAGCTACCTGATCCTCACCTCGGCCGGCCCCGGCGCGCACCTGGTGGTGCTGACCGGTCCTGGCGCGGACGTCGGCGTGGTGGCGTACCAGATGAACATGCTGGTGAAGAAGATCGGCGAGCACCTGAGCGCGGCCCCGCGGGGCACCGCCGGTCCCGCCGTCGACCCCGGCGTGTGAGGTGGGCGGAAGCGACTCGGCGGGCCGGCTCGTACGGCCGTTCACCCTGACCGGGGGCCGGACCCGGCCCAGCCGCGCCGACTTCACGCTCATCACGACGGTCACGGCGGTGGATCCGCAGCCCCAGGCGGCCGGCCGGCCGCAGCCGGAGCACCTGCGGATCCTGCGGCTGTGCGAGCGGCCGCTCGCGGTGGCGGAGCTCGCCGCACGGCTCGACCTGCCGGTGAGCGTGGTCGTCATCATGCTGTGCGACCTGCTGGAGGCGGGCCGGATCACCGCCCGCCCGCCGCACCCCGTCAACCGCACCACCCCGGATCTGGACCTGCTGCAGAAAGTGAGGGAGGGCCTTGGCCGGCTCTGAGACCATCGCTCGGGTGTCCGCCGACCGTGCGGCACCCGACACGGTCAAGATCCTGATCGCCGGTGGCTTCGGCGTGGGCAAGACCACCATGGTCGGTTCGGTCAGCGAGATCGTCCCGCTGCGCACCGAGGAACCGCTCACCATGGCGGGACTGGACGTCGACGACCTGGAGGGCGTGGAGGAGAAACGTGCCACCACGGTGGCGCTGGACTTCGGCCGGATCTCCGTGTCGGACGATCTCGTGCTGTACCTCTTCGGCACCCCGGGGCAGCAGCGGTTCTGGTTCATGTGGAACGACCTGGCCGTGGGCGCCCTGGGCGCGGTGGTCCTGGTGGACGTGCGCAGACCCAAGTCCAGCTTCGCCGCGATCGACTTCTTCGAACGCCGGGGCATCCCCTTCGTGATCGCCGTCAACGGCTTCCACGGGGAGCACCCGTACCCGGTCGAGGACATCCGGGACGCGCTGACGCTGCCGGAGGGCGTGCCGGTGCTGCTGTGCGACGCGCGGGAGCGGGACTCGTGCCGGGACGTGCTCATCGCGCTGATCGACCGGCTGATCGCCGAGGCGGCCCCGGCGCGGTGAGGTGTGCGGGGTGCGGCGGCCCGGGCCGCCGCACCCCGGCGGGGATCAGTCCAGGCCGGCCGACTTCAGCCAGGCCTTGGCCACGTCCAGCGGGTCCTTCTTGTCCAGCTGCACCTGGGCGTCCAGGTCGAGGAGGGTCTCGGTGTCGAGCTTCGCGGAGACCGCGTTGAGCGCGTCGACGCCCTCCTTCGGCAGCCCGGCCTTGTTCACCAGCGGGGTGACGTTGGCGAACCCGAAGAGGTTCTCCGGGTCCTTCAGGACGACGAACTTCTCCTTGAGGATGGTCGGGTCGGTGGTGAAGATGTCCGCGGCCTGCACCGTGTTCCTGGTCAGCGCCTCCTGGGTGAGCGGGCCGCCCGCGTCGAGCGCCTTGAAGGACTTGAACTTCAGCCCGTAGACGCTCTCCAGGCCCTTGAGGCCCTGCTGCCGGGTCTGGAACTCGGGCGAGCCGCCGATCACCAGCTCCGGTGCGGCCTCCTTGAGGTCGGCGAGGGTGGAGGAGGCGGTGAGGCCGTACTTCTTCGCCGTCTCGGCGTTGACGCTGACCGAGTCCTTGTCCTCGGCCGGGGACGACTCCAGCAGCGTCAGCTTCTTGTCCAGCTTGGCCTTGACGGCCTCGTTCACGGCGTCCGCCGACTCCTGCCCGGCCTCGGGGTCGAGGTAGGCGAGCAGCGAGCCGTTGTACTCCGGCAGGACGGTGACGGAGCCGTTCTTCATCAGGCCGTACGTCGTCTCGCGGCTGCCGATGTTGTGCTTGTAGCTGACCTCGAGGCCCTTGGCGCGCAGCGCCTCGCCGTAGATGTCGGCGAGCAGGGTGCTCTCGGCGAAGTTGTTGGAGCCGACGACGACGGTGCCCGCCTCGGCCTTCTCGCCCTCGAGGGGGTTGTCGGAGGTGTTGTCGGAGGAACAGCCCGCGAGCAGCGCCGCCGCGGCGGTGAGCGCGACGGCCGCCGCGCCGGTGTGCCTCGTGATGGACCTGCTGCTCTTCGCGCTAGAAGTCATGCGTCGATCCAATCCAGCTGTTTCACGGTCGGTCAAGAACATCCTGATCACGGTTTGCCACGGGGTGACGGGGCGTCAGCGCCGGCGCACCCCGGGCGACACCGCGAGCCGTCCCGCCGCCCAGAACGCGGCGAGGGTGAGCAGCGCCAGGACCGCCACCAGCGTGGCGCCGCCGACCACCTTCTCGTAGTCCCGCTGGTAGAGCCCGTCGACGATGTAGCGGCCGAGGCCGCCGAGGCTGACGTAGGCGGCGATGGTGGCCGTGGAGACGATCTGGATGGCCGCCGAGCGCAGTCCGCTGAGGACCAGCGGGAGGGCGACCGGCAGTTCCACCTGGAACAGGATCCTCGACTCGCGCATCCCCATGCCCCGGGCGGCGTCCACCGGGGAGGGGTCGACGGAGCGGACCGCCTCGTAGGTGGTGACCAGGATCGGCGGGACGGCGAGGACGACCAGCGGGATCATCACGGGCAGCAGTCCGAAACCGATCAGCAGCACGGCCAGCACGAGGAGGCCGAAGCTGGGCAGGGCGCGGGCGGCGTTGGCGATGAGGGCGAGGGCGTTGCCGCCGCGTCCGGTGTGTCCGGTGAGCAGGCCGACGGGCAGGCCGATCGCGGCGGCGACGGCGAGGGCCAGCAGCGAGTACTGGACGTGTTCCCAGAAGCGCTGCGGGATGCCGTCGTAGCCCTGCCAGTGGGCGCTGTCGCTGAAGAAGGCGTGGACGAAGTCGAGGACGTTCACCGGGCCGCTCCCTCGGCCGTGAGCGGTTCCGGCCGGGCGGCGGCCTTCGGACGGGCACCGCGGGGCATCCAGGGGGTCAGCAGCATGCGCAGCCCGACCAGCAGGGCGTCGCACACGATCGCCAGGACGGCCATGGTGAGCACGGCGTTCACGGCGAGTTCCGGCCGGTCGTACTTCTGCGCGGCGGCGAGCAGGTTGCCGAGGGCGCCCTGGTTGCCGATCAGGGCGCCGACGCTGACCAGGGAGATGCTGGAGACGGTGGCCACCCTGAGTCCGGCCATGATGGCGGGCGCGGCGATCGGCAACTGCACCTGGAGGTAGCGGCGTACGGGGCCGAAGCCCATGGCGGTGGCGGCGGCCAGGGTCTCCTCGGGGACCGAGCGCACACCGTCGACGATGGCCGGGACCAGCACCACCAGGCTGTAGACGGCCAGCGGGATCATCACGGTCAGCTCGGTCTGGCCGGTGTAGTCGATGAGGACGACGAAGAACGCCAGCGAGGGGATGGCGTACAGCACGGTCGTCAGGCCGAGCACGGGCGGGTACAGCCAGCGGAACCGCACGCACAGCTGGGCCAGGGGCAGCGCGAGCAGCAGTCCGGCGGCCACCGGCAGCAGGGACTCCCGCAGGTGCAGCCCGATCAGGCCGGCCCAGCTGTGCTGGAGGTCGCTCGGGATGTCGAAGAAGCCGTTCACTTGGCGACCCCGGCCTCGTCCCGGTGCGCCCGGCTCTCGTGGTGGGCGGCGCGGATCGCCTCGCCGATGGTCTGCTGGGAGACGACGCCGGTCACCCGGCCGCCGCCGTCCACGGCGACGGCCCAGCCGGTGGGCGAGAGCACGGCGCAGTCCAGGGCGACCCGGAGGGAGTCGGTGCCGGGGACGAACGGCCGCCCGTAGGGCAGCAGCCGGTCGGTGGTGACGTCCCCGGCGGTCAGGTCGTCGCGTTCGGCCCAGCCCAGCGGGCGGCCGTCGGGGTCGGTCAGCAGGAGGTGCGGGGCCCGCGCGGCGGCGATCCGCTCGGCGGGCGCGTCGGCCGGGAGGACGGCGTCGGTGGTCAGCTCCAGGGCTGCGGAGGCGAAGAAGGACAGCCGGCGGATGCCGCGGTCGGCGCCGAGGAAGTCCTCGACGAAGCCGTCCGCGGGGGCGGACAGCAGCTCGGCGGGCGGCGCGTACTGGGCGAGCCGGCCGCCCTCGCGCAGCACGGCGACCATGGTGCCGAGTTTGATCGCCTCGTCGATGTCGTGGGTGACGAAGACGATGGTCTTGCCCAGTTCCTCCTGGATGCGCAGGAGTTCGTCCTGGAGTCCCTTGCGCACCACGGGGTCGACGGCCGAGAACGGCTCGTCCATCAGCAGCACCGGCGGGTCCGCGGCGAGCGCCCGCGCCACGCCGACGCGCTGCTGCTGGCCGCCGGAGAGCTGGTACGGGTAGCGCCGGGCGAGCGCGGTGTCGAGTCCCACCCGCTCCATCAGCTCCGCCGCCCGCTCCCGGGCGCGCTGCTTGCCCCAGCCGAGCATGCGGGGCACGGTGGCGATGTTGTCGACGATGGTGCGGTGCTGGAACAGCCCCGCGTTCTGGATGACGTACCCCATGGACCGGCGCAGGGTGGTGACCGGTTGCCGCTGGACGTCCTCGCCGTCGAGGAGGATGGTGCCCTCGGTGGGTTCGACCATCCGGTTGATCATGCGCAGGGTGGTCGTCTTGCCGCAGCCCGAGGGGCCGACGAGGACGGTGATCGAGCGGTCGGGTATCTCCAGCGACAGCCGGTCGACCGCCACCGTGCCGTCCGGGTACCGCTTCGTGACTGAGTCGATCCGTATCAAGACGCCGTTTGCCCTTCGGGTGGCGGATTCTTCTGGTCCAGGTCGAGCAGGCAGGTGCCGGTCGAGTCTAGACGCCGCCTGTGACAACCACCCGGCGGCGCGGCTCCGGACGGATCACTCCGGGGCCGCCGCCCGGGGCCCGTGCCGCCCCGGGGAACGGGCGGCACGGGGGTCGGGACGCGCCCGGGTCAGCGCCTGATCTCCTTGATCTTCAGCATGCGCGTGATGACCTTGTCGAGTTCCTCGTCCTCGAAGACCTTCTTCCAGTCGTCGCGGACGATGGACTCCCGGCCGTAGTCCATGGCGATCAGGCAGGCGTCGGAGAACGGGTTGGAGCCCTTGAGGGTGTTGGCGAGGGCCACCTGGGTGTGGCCGAGGAGCATGGCGCGGGCGGCCTTCTCCGGCACGCCGACGGTGTGCACGGTCTCGTGCAGGGCCTCGGTGAGCAGGGCGCCGACCATGCAGGCGATGGTCTCGACGAGGGTCGGCTCCAGCACGGCGAGCTGCTTGACGGTGACCCAGTGGACGTCGACGACGGGCGCGTACATCACCCGGATGACCGATTCGGCCAGTTCCCGCTTGGCGCTGTCGCCGCCCTCGTACGCGGCGACGACCTCCTGCGGGGCGGCGATGCCGCCGAAGGTGTCCTGCCACTCCTCCTTGGTGGTGCGCTCCAGGAACACCGACGGGTGGCAGGGGTGGGCGCACGCGTAGTGGATGTCCTCGCGGGCGTGCAGCAGTCCGGCGTAGGCGGCGGCCGGGTCGAGGGTGAGGACGACCGTGCCGGGCCTCATCAGCGGGACGAGTTCCTCGGAGACGGTGCCGAGGACGACGTCCGGCACGGCGAGGACGACCACGTCGGCCTCGGCGGCGGCGGCCGTGGACTCGGTGAGGTCCCGGCCGAGTGCCCGGATCAGCTCCTGGCCCTTGGGGGACGCCTCGCTGAAGAGCACCCGGAAGTCGCTCTCGACCAGGTTGTCGGAGACGCGCTGGCCCATCTTGCCGGCGGCCCCGATGACGGCGACGGTCCGCACGTCGGTCCGGTGGGTGGTCTCGGTGGCCATTACTCGCTCCTCAGAAGGGTGTTGATGCTGTGCTGCGTCCACTGGTGTTCGAGCCGGGCGGTGGCCTCGAAGCCCTCGTCCTGCCACGGGAGCCAGTGCTCCACGATCTGGTTGATGCCCCGTTCGCCGGGGCGGACGGCGGCGACCATGCCGTCGTGGTCGAGCAGGCCCTCGCCGAGCGGGCAGCCGGCGTAGGTGAAGCCGACCCAGCCGTCGCGCCGGGTGAAGGCGAAGTCCTTGACGTGGATGTTGACGACGTGGGGCGCGGTGGCGGCGACCACGTCGGCCGGGCGCTCCAGCCGGGCGACGCTGTTGCCCGGGTCGAGGACGACGCCCAGGTGCTCGCTGCCGACGCCGCGGACGACGGTCAGCAGGTCGTCGGTGGAGACCTGCTCGTAGGTCTCCAGGCCGAGGGTGACGCCGGCGTCCGCGTAGCGGGGCACGGACTCCTTCAGCAGGGCCGTGGCCTCGGTCGGGTCCGGCCGGTGGCCGGGGACGTGGAGCATGGACCGCACCAGGGTGACGTCCAGCGCGCCCGCGATGTCGAGGTGGGTGAGCAGGTGGTCGGTGCGAATGCCCCGGGTGCCGAGTTCCAGGCGGATGCCCAGGTCGCGTGCGGTGTCGCGGACGTCGGCGAGCCGTGCGGCGTCGTAGCCGGCCAGGGGGGCGTAGTCGCAGATCTGGAAGACCTCGCCGCCCAGTGCGGCGGTGTCGCGCAGCATGTCGGTGAGCGTCATGGGCCGCGGGGCCCGCTCCGAGATCCGCCAGAAGTAGGCGTAGGTGCTGATGCCGTACGCCATCACGCCACCGCCGTCGGGGCCGGGACGTGGAGTTCGTCGAGGACGGCCTCGATGTTCGCCGGGTCGTGGGCGAAGCGGCCGAGGAAGAGGCCGTCCGCGGCGCCGGCGAGGCGGGTGAGCAGTCCGGGGCCGGCGCTGCCGCCGTAGATGACGGAGGAACCGGTGTGCTGCGGCTGGTCGTCCAGCCAGGCCCGGAGGGCGCCGCACACGGTCGTGATGTGCTCGGCGGAGGCCGGTTCGGGCGCGCCGATGGCCCACTGGGGTTCGTAGGCGAGGACGACGGTGCCCTCCAGGCCGCGCAGCAGGCGTTCGGCCTCGGCGACGGTGCGCTCGGCGGCCTCGCCGGGGGTGCCCCGGTCGCGTTCGCCGACGCAGAGCACCGGGGTGAGGCGGTTGCGCAGGGCGGCTGCCGTCTTGGCGGCGACGACGGTGTCGCCCTCGCCGTACATGCGGCGCCGCTCGGCGTGGCCGACCTCGGCGTAGCGGCAGCCGATCTCCCTGAGCACGGGGCCGCCGACCTCGCCGGTGTAGGGGCCGGTGTCCTCGGTGGCGATGTCCTGGGCGCCCAGGCCGATGCCGTACGGGGTGAGGATGCCGGCGGCGGGGACCAGGGTGGGGAACGCCGGGAGGACGAAGAGGCGGGCCGCGCCGGAGGTGACGGCGGGGTGGCGGTCGGCCAGGGCGGCGACCCTGCGGGCCCAGTTGAGGGTCTCGTGGTGGCCGAAGTACATCTTCAGGCTCACCCCGAGCAGGACCGGCGGCGGTGCGGGGTCGGACATCAGGCGGCTGCCTCGTCGTTCTCGTAGTCGCACATGAGCTGGACCTTGGCGGCGGAGGCGGAGGTCTCGTCGAAGCGGTAGGTGAGCCATTCGGCGGCCAGGCGGCGGGCGAGTTCGAGGCCGACGACGCGCTGGCCGAAGGTGAGGACCTGCGCGTTGTTCGACAGGACGGCGCGCTCGACGGAGAAGGAGTCGTGCGCGGTGACGGCGCGGATGCCCTTGACCTTGTTGGCGGCGATGGCGACGCCCAGTCCGGTGCCGCAGACCAGCAGGGCGCGGTCGGCCTCGCCGCGGGCGACCAGTTCGGCGGCGGCGATGGCGACCTTGGGGTAGGCGGTGTGGCCGTCGGCGTCGACGCCGACGTCGGTCACCTCGGCCACGAGGTGGTGGTTCTCCAGGTCCCGCTTGAGGGCTTCCTTGTACTGGTGGCCGGCGTCGTCGGAGCCGACGACGATGCGGAGCTTGTCGGTCATGGGGGGCCTTCCTCAGTGGTCGTTGCGCAGTACGGCGTGCACGGCGCGGGTGATGAGGGCGAGGGAGTGGGCGCCGGCGTCCGGGGTGCCGAGGGACTTCTCCGCGTGCGGGCGGGCGCGTCCCTTGCGGGGCAGCAGTCCGGCGGTGGCCGCGGCCGCCGTCTCGGCGGCGTGGGCGGCGCGGTCCCAGGCGTCGGTCAGCGGGGTGCCGTCGGTGACGGCGGCGGCGAGGGTGTCGGCGAAGGGCACGAGGACGTCGACCATGGTCTTGTCGCCGACCTCGGCCCCGCCCAGCCGGCGTACGCCGGCGGACGCCTCGGTGACGCCCGCGGCGACGCGGGCCGCGGTCGGGGCGTCGTCGTCGCCGAGCGCCGTGCCCAGCGCGCGCAGGACGGTGCCCCACAGGGCGCCGGAGGTGCCGCCCGCGCGGTCGGCCCAGGCGTCGGCGGCCCGGGTGAGCAGGGTGCCGGCGCCCGCGCCGAGGGCGAGGGCGTCGGCCGCTGCCCGCCGGGCGGCGGTGGAGCCGCGCCGCATGCCGATGCCGTGGTCGCCGTCCCCGGCGACGGCGTCGATCCGGCCGAGTTCCTCGGCGTGGCGGTCGACGGTGTCGGCGACGGCGCGCAGGGCGGTGAGGACGGTGGCGGCGGCCTCCCGGGAGGCGGCGGAGGCGGCGGGCACCGGGGTGTCGTCGCTGTCGTCGTCCGCCGCGCCCGTACGGGTGGGCGTCTCGTCGGCGCCGAGGGCGCCCTTGCGGTGGGCGGGGGTGTCGGCCGGGGCCCGCCACAGCCGCTCCAGGCGGTCGTCGAGCCAGGTCAGGGTGAGGGAGACGCCGGCCATGTCGAAGCTGGTGACGAGTTCGCCGACCTCCGGGTCGACGATCTCGACGCCGGCCTCCGCCAGCAGGGCGGCCACCGTGCGGTAGACGACGAAGAGTTCCTCGTACTTGACCGAGCCGAGGCCGTTGAGGACCACGGCCGCGCGGGCGCCCTCGGGGGTGCTCACCCCGTCGGGGAGTTCCTTGAGGAGGGTGCCGACCAGGAGGCGGGCGGCCTCGTCGGCGGTGGGCACGGCCTCCTCGCCGATGCCGGGCTCGCCGTGGATGCCGAGGCCGACGGCCATGCGGCCCTCGGGGACGGTGAAGAGGGGCTCTCCGGCGCCGGGCAGGGTGCAGCCGGAGAAGGCGATGCCGAAGGAGCGGGTGCGGGCGTTGGCGTGGGCGGCGACGGCCAGCACCTCGTCCAGCGGCAGGCCCTCCTCGGCCGCGGCGGCGGCCGCCTTGAACACGGGCAGGTCGCCCGCGATGCCGCGCCGCTGGGCGGTGTCCGCGGGGCCGGCGCTGGAGATGTCGTCGGTGACGGCGAAGGTGCGCACGTCCACGCCCTCGCCGGCCAGGCGTTCGGCGGCCTGCCCGAAGTGCAGGACGTCGCCGGCGTAGTTGCCGTACATCAGCAGCACGCCCGCGCCGGCGTGGGCGGCGCGCGCCACGGAGCGGATCTGCCGGGCGGAGGGCGAGGCGAAGACGTTGCCGACGGCGGCGCCGTGGGCGAGGCCCCGGCCGACCAGGCCGGAGAAGGCCGGGTAGTGGCCGGATCCGCCGCCGATGACGACGGCGACCTGGCCGCGGGGGGTGCCGGCGGCGCGGACCACGCCGCCGGTGACGGAGCGGACCCAGCGCCGGTGGGCGGCGGTGAAGCCCTCCAGGGCCTCGTCGGCGAAGGCGGCGGGGTCGTTGAACAGGCGGGTCATCGGTGGGCCTCCATCGGCTGCCGCTCGGTTCCGGGCGCCGGTTCGGCGATGCGTTCCCGGGCGGCGAGCCGGACCATCAGGGCGGCGGACAGCAGCATGAAGAAGCCGACCAGGTAGAGCGGCGCGTAGTAGGCGCCGGTCCAGTCCTTGAGCCAGCCGGTGATGTAGCCGGCGGCGAAGCCGGCGACGTTGCCCGCCGTGTTGATCAGGGCGATGCCGGCCGCGGCGGCGGCTCCGGTCAGGAACCGGGAGGGCACGGACCAGAAGACGGGCAGGGCCGCGAAGATCGAACAGGCGGTCACGGTGATGACGGCGATCGTGGCGGTCGGGGAGCCCATGTACAGGGCGAGCGGGATGGAGAGGCCGCCGACGACGGCGGGTCCGGCGACGTGCCAGGTGCGGGTGCCGTGCCGGGTGGCGTGCCGGGTCCAGAAGAACAGCACCACGGCGGCGGGCAGGTAGGGGACGGCGGTGATCCACGCCTTATCCATCACGCTGAACGTGGTGTCGTACTGCTCCTGGAAGCCGCCGATGATCGTGGGCAGGAAGAACGCCAGGGCGTACAGGCCGTAGACGAAGCCGAAGTAGACCATGGCCAGGACCCAGACGCGGCCGCTGGTGAAGGCGGTTTTGAGGTCGCCCTTGGCGTGCTGGGTCGCGTGGCCGGTCTTCCGCGCGTTCTCGGCGGCGAGTTCCTTGGTCAGCCAGTCGCGTTCGGCCGGGGTGAGCCACTTGGCGTCGGCGGGCCGGTCGATCAGGTAGAAGTAGGCGACGATGCCGAGGACGATCGCGGGCAGCGACACGAACAGGAACATCACGCGCCAGCCCTCGAGGCCGAACAGGCCGTGGCGGCCGATGAGCCAGCCGGCCAGGGGCGCGCCGAGGACGGTGGTCAGCGGCTGGGCCAGGTAGAACAGGCCGAGGATCTTGGTGCGGTGCCGGGCGGGCACCCACTGGCTGAGGAAGAGGATGGCGCCGGGGAAGAAGCCGGCCTCCGCCACGCCGAGCAGGAAGCGCAGGGTGTACAGCTGTCCGGAGCTGGAGACCCAGGTGAACAGCAGCGAGACGATGCCCCAGGTGACCATGATCCTGGCGAGCCAGCGGCGGGCCCCGAAGCGGTGCAGCGCCATGTTGCTGGGGACCTCGAGCACGATGTAGCCGAGGAAGAAGATCCCGGAGGCGAAGCCGAACTGGGCGGCGGTGAGGGCGAGGTCCGCGCCCATGCCGTTCGGCTCGGCGAACGAGATGGCCGTGCGGTCCAGGTAGTTCACGAAGAACATCAGCGCCACGAACGGCACGAGGCGGACTGAGACCTTCTTGATGGCAGTTCTCTCGACTGCCACGGAATGCGTGTCGGCACCCATGGGCGACTCCTCGGCTCGCCCGGACAGCTGTGTCCGGGTTGGGTCTCCCGGCGGTTCTTCCTGCGGGGAGCGGGGAAGGGCCGGCCGGATCGCCTTCACCGTAAGCCGCCACCCAAAATTGGTCACCAATTTACCAGTGTAGGGAACGTCACAGATGCGAGGATCGCCCGAGTCTTGACATCGGGGCCGTCGAGCGGAGTGAACTGCCTGGTCAGTGCCCTGGGGCCGAGATCTGGTTGACTGGTGACCGTGACCAGTCAGCCCGATCAGCAGAACGCCGCGGCCGCCACCGACCTCGCCCGGCTCCTGCGCCCCGTGGTGCGCGAGTCCTCCGTCAGCGAGGTCGCCAAACGCCTCCTGGACCACCTGTCGGCCGGGGACATCCGGCCCGGCACCCGGCTGCCGGCCGAACGCCAGCTGGCCGAGGCGCTCGGCGTCGCCCGGTCGAGCGTGCGCGGGGCGCTCTCCGCCCTGGACGTCCTCGGGATCATCGAGATCCGCCCGGGTTCCGGGTCCTACGTCCGCGAGGGCACCTCGGAGTTCCTGCCCCGGGCGATCAACTGGGGGCTGATGCTGGGCCAGCGGCGCACCCAGGACCTGGTCGAGGTCCGCACCTACATGGAGGGCGTCTCCGCCCGCCTCGCCGCGGAGCGCGCCACCGACGCCGACGTCGCCCGCCTGGAGGAGCACCTCCAGCACATGCGGGAGGCCCACGGGGACGTGGCGGCCTTCATCGACGCCGACATCGCCTTCCACCTGGAGTGCGCCCGCATCGCCCGCAACAGCGTGCTCAGCGACATCCTGCACAGCATCCGGGCGCTGCTGCAGGTCTGGATGGAACGCGTCAGCGACCTCGAGGGCACGGTCAGCGGCACCCTGTGCGAGCACGACGCGGTCCTGCGCGCGATCCGCGACCGCGACCCGGAGGCGGCGGACCGGGCGATGGCCGCGCACATGCGCATGGCCAGCGCCCGCCTCCAGGCGTCCATCGACGGCACGTCCCAGGGCGGTTCCTGAACCGGTGGCCACCGGTCCACTCCGCGGTCCGGAGTCCCGGGCCGACAGCGGCGTCCGTTCTCAGCCCTTGGGTGTCGAAAGCGGTGCGCCACACGGCTGGTTCGCCGAGTCGGTCGCCTCCGTGCGCAAGCGGTAGGTTGCTGCGTCATGCTGCTGAACTTCACCCTTGAGTACTTCGCCGAGAGTTCCGCACGTCTACGGAAGTGGGGAGTGATTCTGCTTGCCCTCAGCGGAGGCCTGTGGCTCTGGTTCGCCGTCCTGCTGTTCACGCCCTACACCGTCGATCAGCCCCGAGGAGGCTCAGCGGACTGTGAGTCCCGGTTCTTCACCGACCGCCGGGAGGCCAACGCACTCGCGGCGGACGGTAGCCGGTGTGCCGCCGAACGCAACTGGCCCGAACTGCTCGCGGTCCTGGGCGCCTCGATCCCTACGTCCCTGGCGGGCACAGCGCTCTTCACGACGGGCGCTGTCAGCCTCCGCCTGAACCGGCACGTGTCCGCGGTGGCCGACGCCATCGCGCCACGGGACACCGCTTCCTGATTAACCGTCAGCTCCATGGCGCGGTCCGTCGAGGGCACCCATGCGCTCGACGGGACGACCTCCCTCTCCCGCCGACTCGCGACTCGACCGCGGCCGCGCGTTCATGTCCGTGACCGCACCGCGGAGTCCCCCGCCACCGGGAAGCCCGGCGTTCGCACGACCCGGTGGTGCGACGTCACCGCGAACACCTCGCAGCCGGGGCGCGCGGACGCCCAGTCGATGCCCTCCCGGCCCAGCGCGAAGGCCGCCGTGGCGACCGCGTCCGCCTCGGTCAGGGTGGGCGCGGTGACGGTCAGGCTGAGCAGACCGGTGGCCGGACGGCCGGTGCGGCCGTCGACGATGTGGTCGCCGCGCTCGTAGCGCGCGGAGGTCGCCACCGCGCCGTCGGTCACCTCCACGACGGCGCACAGCCGGCCGGCGTCCTCGGGATGCCGTACGCCCACCCGCCACGGACCGCCGGCGACGGCCACGTCCCCGCCCGCGTTGAGGCAGAACCGCCGCGCCCCGGCCGCCCGGAGCAGCTCGGCGCCCTTCTGCACCGACCAGCCCTTCACCACCGCGCACGGATCCAGCCGCCGCCCCGGCAGCCGTACGTCGAAGGCGCCGCCGGTCGCCGTCCGGTACCGCTCGCACAGAGCGAGGACCTCCGTGAGCCCGGGGCTGAGCCGGCCCGCGTCCAGCTCGCCCCGGTCCAGCCGGCTGACCTCGCTGTCCTCCCGGAACGGGCTGAAGCGGGCGTCGACTTCGCGCAGCCAGCCGAAGAGCCCGTCCGCCGCGCTGCCGGGGAACCCCGCGTCGTCGACGCGCAGCGACACCGGGAAACCCATGACGTGTTCGACCCGCCGCACGTCAGGAGTCCCGCGCGTCGAGGGCGGCTTGCAGCGACTCCCGGTAGCCGTCGCTGGTGACCGTGGCACCGGAGACGGTGTCGACGTCGGCGCTCTGGGCTTCCAGGGTCTCCTCGATCAGCACCGGGACGGCGGCCGTGGTCTGCGGGTGGTCCGGCTGCCGGAGCATCCGCACCGCGCTGATCCGGTCGCCGTCCAGGGTGACCTCGACCTGCACGGGGCCCTTCTCCGTGTCCACGGTGGGGCCCGTGACGACCCGGGTGGTGGAGCCCGGGGCGGCGGACACCGAGGGCGCCGGGGCGGCCGCCTCGGGAGCGGCCGTCTCCTGCTGCGGGGCGTAGCGCCAGACCGGGATCAGCCCGGCGACGGTCAGGACCAGGACGGGCAGTGCTCGCTTCACGGTGTTCTCCTCGTTCCCCTCGTTCTTCCCGTGCTCCTCGTTCTCCTCATCGCCACCGCGTCCGTCACCCGGCCAGGCTGAAGCGCTCGTAGTGGATCTGCCGTTTCGGTACGCCGAGTTCGCGCAGGGTGCGCAGGACCGCGGTGGTCATGCCGGGCGGTCCGCAGACGTAGACGTCCCGGCCGGTGAGGTCGGGCACGAGCCGGGACAGTTCCGCGGGGGCCAGCCGGTCGGGGACGGGCGGGCCGGTGATCAGGTGCAGCTCGGCGCCCTTGGCGGCGGCGAGTTCGCCCAGTTCGCCGTGGAGGACGGCGTCGGCCTCGGCCGACACCCGGTACAGGACCACGGCGTGGCCGGGCAGCTCCTCCAGCAGGGCGCGGATCGGGGTGACACCGACGCCCCCGGCGATGAGCAGGGTGTCCGGGCGGGTGCGGTGCAGGGCGGTGAACGCGCCGTAGGGGCCCTCGGCGAAGACGCGGGTGCCGGGTTGGAGGTGGCGCAGGGCGGCGCTGCCGTCGCCGGCCGCCTTCGCGGTGAGCCGCAGGGTGCGGCCGTCGGGCGCGGCGGACAGGGAGAACGGGTTCGCCTGCCACCAGCGGTCCTTCGTCAGGAACCGCCACAGGAAGAACTGGCCGGCGCGGGCGGGCAGCCGGTCCAGGTCGCGGCCGGTGATGTGGACGGACACCACGTCGTCGTTCTCGACGACGACCGCCGTGACCCGCAGCCGGTGGCGCAGGTTCCGCCACAGCGGCAGCACCAGCCGCCCCGCGAACACCGCGGTGAGGGCGGCGCCCCACAGCACGTACCAGTAGGCGGTGGCGGCGGGCGAGGCGGTGAAGGTGGACCCGACGGCGACCTGGTGGGTGAAGGCCAGCACCACGGCGACGTACGTGTAGAGGTGGATGAAGTGCCAGGTCTCGTAGGCGAACCGGCGCCGGGCGCGGCGGGCGGAGACCGCGCCGACGACGAGGATCAGGGCGAGCGCGACGACGGCGCGCAGCACGCCCTCGACGGTTTCGGCGAGGTCGACGAGCTGGTTCACCGGGTCCATCGAGGACATCCCGGCGTAGCCGAAGGTGATGAAGACCGCGTGGCCGAGGAGCGTCCACAGCAGTCCGAAGCCCACCCACCGGTGCCACAGGGTGAGCCGGTCCATGCCGATCCGTCGGTCCAGCCAGGGCAGCCGGGCGACCAGCAGCAGCTGGAAGGCCATCAGCAGGGCCGCGTACAGGCCGGTGAGGCGGCCGAGGAGGACCAGCGCGTTCGCGCCGAACCCGGCCCGGACGAAGAAGACGGCCACCACCAGGGCGTTGGCGGCGAGCAGCGCGTACAGCCCGGTGCTCGCCACCACCTTGGGGTGTCGCCCCGCGGTGGGGGGTGCGGGAGGCGCATGGACAGCTGTCACGCCGGATCTCCTTGATCGGGTCCTGGGACACCGAGCTTGGTCGCGGGCGCTGTCGATCCGCTGTCGGCCGACTTTCAAGTCCTTATCGATCGGGCCGCGATCGCCCACCGCCTCTGGCGCCGGAAGCCCGGTGCCGCAGTATGGGCGGGTGGAAAAAGTACGCCTCCTCGTCGTGGACGACGACCCGCCCATCGCCGACCTGGTGGCGACGGTCGCCCGCTACGAGGGCTGGGACGCGGTCACCGCCAACTCGGGAGAGGAGGCGCTGCGCCGCGCCGCCGAGTTCCGCCCGGACATCGTGGTGCTGGACCTGATGCTGCCGGACGTCGACGGCTTCGGCGTCCTGGACCGGCTGCGGCGCTCGGGCACGATGGTGCCGGTGGTGTTCCTCACCGCCCGGGACGGGGTCGCCGACCGGGTGGCGGGGCTGACCCGGGGCGGCGACGACTACCTGGTCAAGCCGTTCGCCGTGGAGGAGCTGATGGCGCGGCTGCGCACGGTGCTGCGGCGCAGCGCGGGGCCCGGGTTCCAGCGGTCGGTGCTGCGGGTGGCGGACCTGACCATGGACGAGGACACCCGCGAGGTGCGGCGCGGCGAGCGGCTGCTGTCGCTGACGCCGACCGAGTACGAGGTGCTGCGCTATCTGATGCGCCGGTCGCCGACCGTGCTGACCAAGGCGCAGATCCTGGACCACGTGTGGGAGTACGGCTTCGGCGGCCGCTCCAACGTGGTGGAGCTGGTGGTGAGCCGGCTGCGGCGCAAGCTGGACGACACCGGTGCGCCGCTCATCCAGACCGTGCGGGGCTTCGGCTACGTGATACGGCAGGCCGCCGAGTGACCGGCGCGGTGCGCCGGCTGCGGCGGACCTACCGGCGGCTGCGCCTGGGCACCCGGCTGGCGCTGGGCCTCGGGGCGCTGTCGCTGGCGGTGTTCGCGGTCGTCGGCACGGCCCTCACCGCCTACATGCGCGACTACCTGGAACGGCAGCTGGGCGACCAGCTGAAGCTGATCCAGACCGTGCAGGCCAAGGACGCGGCGGCGCACGGCACGGTGAAGCGCAAGCCGTACTACGGCTGGTACACGGCGGTGTACGACGTCTCCGACGACGCGGTCACCCTGCGCCGGCCCGCCGACGTGCCCGACGACACCCGGGCCTTCGCCGGCCTGGCGCGGGCGATGGCGTCCTCCGACACCGAGCTGATGCGCACCGAGCGGATCCACGGCGAGGGCGTCTACCGGCTGCGCGGCTGCGAGGTCGAGCCGGGGGTGGTGCTGGTGAGCGCCGCGCCGGTGGAGGACGTCGAGGAGACCGTCGGGCAGCTGATCACGGTGCAGGTCGTGGTGTTCGCCCTCGCGCTGGCGGCGCTGGTGGAGTTCGGGCGGCGGATGCTGCGGCGCGGGCTGAAACCGCTGAGCGACATGGCGCACACCGCGCACGGCATCGCCTCGCACGACCTGTCCGAGTCGGCGTCCCGGCTGCCGCTGCGCGCGGACGGGCGGGACGGCGGCCCGGAGGTCGCCGAGCTGCGCACCGCCTTCAACACGATGCTGGAGCACATCGACGACTCCCTCGCGGTGCGCGCGGAGGCCGAACTGCGGCTGCGCCGCTTCGTCGCGGACGCCTCGCACGAGCTGCGCACCCCGCTGATGTCGGTGCGCGGCTACGCGGACCTGTTCCAGTACGCCGCCGCCAACGAGCCCGCCGAGCGCGACCGGCACCTGGCGCGGCTGCGGGCGGAGGCCGCGCGGATGGGGGTGCTGCTGGACGACCTGCTGCTGCTCGCCCGGCTGGACGCGGCGGAGGTGGAGGCACCGCTGCGGACGGCGGACACGGACCTGGTGGAGCTGGTGCTGCAGGCCGCCGACGCGTTCCGGGCGGGCCACCCGGACCATCCGCTGACGGTGCGGGCCGGGGCGGGGCCGTTGCGGCTGCGCCTGGACCCGCAGCGCATCCGGCAGGTGCTGGACAACCTGCTCACCAACGCCGCCGTGCACACCCCGGCCGGCACCCCGGTGTCGGTGGAGGTCTCCGTCGCCGGCGGGGCGGCGCTGGTGCGGGTCGCCGACGCGGGCCCGGGCGTCCCTGCGGAGGACCGGGAGCGGGTCTTCGACCGCTTCTACCGTGTCGACAAGGCCCGCAGCCGCGACCGGGGCGGCAGCGGGCTCGGCCTCCCGGTCGCCCGGTCACTGGCGCGGGCGCACGGCGGCGACATCGACCTGAGCGGCGGGCCGGGCGCGACGGTGTTCACCGTACGGCTGCCCCTGGACGGCGGCCCCTGAGGATCCCCGGCTGTGACGGCTGCCCCTGAGGATCCCCGGCTGTCACGGGTGCCCCCGAGGATCCCCGGCTGTCACGGGTGGCCGCTCACGGCTGCCGACGGGGAGCGGCCCCGGGCGGGGATCGGGGACCTTGCCGGGGGTCTCCTCGCGTCCGCGAGTTCACGGCTCCCGACGGCGGGCGGCCGAGCGAGCCGGTCGGCCGACGGTCCCGCCGGTCACGTGCCCGGCGGGGCGGGGCCATGTCTTACGGACCGGTGACGTGCCGGGCGCGGTCCCGTCGGCCGGTGGCGGGCGTGCCTAGCGTGGACGCATGCGCGTACTGGTCACCGGCGGTGCCGGGTTCATCGGGTCCCATGTCGTCGAGGCGCTGCGGGCGCGCGGGCACGAGCCCGTGGTCTTCGACGTCCGCGCCGATCCGACGGCGGACGTCCGCTCCCCCGGCGCCGTGCGCGAGGCGCTGTCCGGCGTGGACGCCGTCTGCCACCAGGCGGCGATGGTCGGCCTCGGCACCGGGTTCGCCGACGCCCCGGAGTACGTCTCCCACAACGACCTGGGTACGGCGGTACTGCTGGCCGCGATGGCGGAGGCGGGGGTGGAACGGCTGGTGCTGGCCGGTTCCATGGTGGTGTACGGCGAGGGCCGCTACGCCTGCCCGCGGCACGGGGTGGTGCGGCCGGGGCCCCGGGCCGTCACCGACCTGGCGGCCGGGCGGTTCGAACCCGCCTGCCCGGTGTGCGGTGCGGACCTGGAACCGGGCCTCGTCGGCGAGGACGCCCCGGCCGATCCGCGCAACGTGTACGCCACGACCAAGCTGGCCCAGGAGCACCTGGCCGCCGCCTGGGCCCGGTCGACGGGCGGCTCGGCGGTGTCGCTGCGCTACCACAACGTCTACGGCCCCGGCATGCCCCGCGACACCCCGTACGCGGGCGTCGCCTCCTTCTTCCGCTCGGCGCTGGCCCGCGGTGAGGCCCCGCGCGTCTTCGAGGACGGCGGTCAGCGACGGGACTTCGTCCACGTACGGGATGTGGCGGGCGCGAATGTCGCCGCGCTGGAGGCGGAGCGGCACGCGGGTGCGCTGACCGCGTACAACACCGGCAGCGGCACGCCCCACACGGTCGGCGAGATGGCCCGCGCCCTCGCCCTCGCGTACGGCGGCCCGGACCCGGTGGTCACCGGCGAGTACCGCCTGGGCGACGTCCGCCACATCACCGCGGACTCCTCCCGGCTGCGGGCGGAGCTGGGCTGGGTGCCGGAGGTCGGCTTCGCGCAGGGCATGCGGGAGTTCGCGGCCGCGGGGCTGCGCGGGGACTGAGTCACCCCCGCGTCATCCCCGCGCGGCGGGAAGCGTCACCTCGAAGCGGCAGCCGCCCGTGACGTTGCGGACGCTGGCGCTGCCCCGGTGGGCCTCGACGATGCCGCGCACGATGGCGAGGCCGAGGCCCGCGCCGGCCGGCGGGGTGCGGGCGTGGCTGCCGCGCCAGCCGGTGTCGAAGACGCGGGGCAGGTCCTCGTCGGGGATGCCGCCGCAGCCGTCCGTCACGGACAGCACCACCCCCTCGGCCGAGCGTCGGGCGGTGACGGCGACCGTGCCGTCGGCCGGGGTCCGGCGGATCGCGTTGACCAGCAGGTTGCCGAGCACCCGGCTCATCTCCCGGCCGTCCACCTCCACCGGCACCGGCTCCACCCGGTCGCCGACGAGCCGTACGCCGTGTTCGCGGGCGAGCGGGTCCGCGCCGGCGAGGGCGTCGCCGATCAGGTCGTACAGGGAGATCCGGGAGAGCGAGAGGGTCAGCGCGCCCGCGTGGATGCGGGAGAGCTCGAAGAGGTCGCCGACCATGTCGTTGAGGCGTTCCACCTCGGTGCGGATCTGCCGGAGGTAGCGGTCGGGTTCGGCGGCGACACCGTCCTCCAGCGCCTCGGCCATCGCACGCAGTCCGGCGAGCGGGGTGCGCAGGTCGTGGGAGATCCAGGCGACGAGTTCCCGCCGGGAGGACTCCAGGGCCCGTTCGCGGTCCCGGGACTCGGCGAGCCTGACGCTGGTGGCCTCCAGTTCGCGGCTGAGCGCGGCGAGTTCGGCGGTGGACGGGCCGTCGGGCGCGGCGAAGGCCCCGCCGTCGCCGAAGGAGCGGGCGGCGAGCGCCAGGTCCCGGCTGCGGGCGACGACCCAGCGGCCCAGCAGCAGCGCGGTGACCGTGGAGACCACGGCGGCCATGGCGACGACCGTCGTCACCACGGTCAGGTCGTGTGCCGAGAGGAACATGGCCTGGGCGACGGCCAGGGTGCCCGCGAGCATCGCCGTCACCGCGACCCCGGAGACGACCGCGAGGTGCGCGGTCAGCGACCGGCGCCGGATGAGCAGCAGGACGCAGGCGCCGAGCAGGCCCGCCGCGGCGGCGCCGAGGAACGCGAACAGCGCGATGAGGAGCGCGTCACGCACGGCTCACGCCTCCCCGGCCCCGGCGAAGGGGTCGAAGCGGTAACCGACGCCCCACACGGTCTGGATGAGCCGGGGCCGGCCCGGATCGTCCTCGACCTTGCCGCGCAGCCGCCGCACATGGACGGTCACGGTCGACAGGTCGCCGAAGTCCCAGCCCCACACCTCCCGCATCAGTTCCTCCCGCGCACAGGCCCGCCCGGGGTTGCGCAGGAAGAAGGCGAGGAGGTCGAACTCACGGATGGTCAGGGCGAGTTCGACCCCGTTCTTGGTGGCGCGGCGGGCGGCGTGGTCGATGGAGAGACCGGCCGCCCGCAGAGCACCGGACGCGGCCGGGGCGGGACGGGCGCGGCGCAGTACGGACTCGACACGCAGGACGAGTTCGCGCGGGCTGAACGGCTTGGTGACGTAGTCGTCGGCGCCGATCTCCAGGCCGAGGATGCGGTCGTCCTCGTCGCCCCGCGCGGTGAGCATGATGACCGGGACCGGCCCGTGGCCGCGCATCCGGCGGCACACCTCCAGGCCGTCCATGCCGGGCAGCATGAGGTCGAGCACGACGAGGTCCGGCCAGTTGGCCGCCGCGCGGGCGAGCGCGTCGGGGCCGTCACCGGCCCGGTCGACGACGTACCCGGCGCGGTCGAGGTAGCCCGTGACGATCTCGGCGACGGTGGGGTCGTCGTCGACGACGAGGACCCGGGCTCCCGCCTCGGCGTGCGGTGGTCGTTGCTCCATGCGGCCAGCCTCGCACCACGCGCGCGCGAGCGGTGCGGCCGGGCGCCGACGTCCGTGTTTCGTAAGAAGCCGATGTCCGGTATGACCGTTTCTCGTTCGTAGGGTGAGAGCCGTGACCACCTCCTCCCCCGCCCCGGAAGCGGGCCCGGCGTCCGTGGACGTCGTCCTGCCCTGTCTCGACGAGGCCGCGGCGCTGCCGTGGGTGCTGGAACGCGTACCGCCCGGCTGGCGCGCCCTCGTCGTGGACAACGGCTCCACGGACGGCTCCGACCGCATCGCCCGCGAACTCGGCGCGACCGTCGTGCGGGAGGGGCGGCGCGGTTTCGGCGCCGCCTGCCATGCCGGGCTGACGGCCGCCACGGCCGACATCGTGTGCTTCTGCGACTGCGACGCCTCGCTGGACCCGGCGGATCTGGTGCCGTTCGTGCGCGAGGTCCGGGCCGGCGAGGCGGACCTGGTGCTGGGGCGGCGCCGGCCGCGGTCGCTCGGGGCCTGGCCGGTCCACGCCCGTGCCGGCAACCTGGCCCTGTCCCGGCTGCTGCGCCGCCGTACCGGACTGCGGCTGCACGATCTCGGCCCGCTGCGGGCCGCCCGGCGCGCGGAGCTGCTCGCCCTGGACCTGACCGACCGGCGCAGCGGCTATCCGCTCCAGATGGTGGTGCGCGCCGCCGACGCCGGCTGGCGGATCGCCGAGCACGACGTCCCCTACGCGCCGCGCACCGGCGCCTCCAAGGTGACCGGCACCTGGCGCGGCACCTTCCGGGCGGTACGGGACATGAGCCGGGTGCTCCGGGAGGCGCCCGCGCGTGAGGGGGCGGCGTCATGACGCCGGGGACGACACCGGAAACGACGCCCGTGACGCTGCTCGTCATCGCCAAGGAGCCCCGCCCGGGCCGGGTGAAGACCCGGCTGACCCCGCCGTTCACTCCCGAGGAGGCGGCGGCGCTCGCCGAGGCCGCGCTCGCCGACACCCTGGACGCGGTGGCGCGCACGCCCGCGCGGCGCCGGGTGCTGGTGCTGGACGGGGCGCCGGGACCCTGGCTGCCGGACGGCGTCGAGGTCGTGCCGCAAAGCGCGGGCGGGCTCGACGAGCGGCTGGCCGCGGCATTCGCCGGGTGCGACGGACCCGCCCTCCTCATCGGCATGGACACGCCCCAGGTGACGCCCGACCTGCTCACCGTGGACTTCGCGGACTGCGACGCGTACTTCGGCCCCGCCGAGGACGGCGGTTTCTGGGCGCTGGGGCTGGCCGACCCCGACCCGGGGCTGCTGCGCGGGGTTCCCATGTCGACCCCGGACACGGGGGCCGCGCAACGGCGGCGGCTCGCCCGTCTGCGGGTGCGCGACCTGCCGGTGCTGCGGGACGTGGACACGGCGCACGACGCGGCGGCGGTCGCCGGTGCGGCGCCCGGCGGACGGTTCGCCGCGCTGCTGGCCCGGCTGACGGCGGCGCGCCGGTGAGCGGGGCACGGGCGGCGAACCGTTCACCCGGCACCGCACGCATCGGGCGGCAGCGCACCACGGAACGGGTCGTTCCGTCCGCCGAGCACGCCTGGTCCGCCGATCCCTACGCCGACGCCCTGCACACCGGCCGGGGCCCGCTCTTCCTGCGCCGGGCCGACGGATGGCTGCTGCCGCTGGACGTGGAACGCTGGTGCGCGGAGGCCGACGCGGCGGACCTGGAGGTGCTGCGGCGCTGCGAGGGCACGGTGCTGGACGTGGGCTGCGGTCCGGGGCGGCTGGTGGCGGCCCTGGGCGTCCAGGGCCGCCGCGCGCTCGGCATCGACGTCAGCGCGGCCGCGGTGGCGCACACGGTCCGGCGGGGCGGGCAGGCGCTGCTCCGCTCCGTCTTCGACCCGCTGCCCGGCACCGGCCGCTGGGGCACGGCCCTGCTCCTCGACGGCAACATCGGCATCGGCGGCGACCCGGGCGCCCTGCTGGAGCGGCTGGCCCGGCTCCTCGCACCGGGCGGCCTGACGATCATCGAGACGGTGCCGTACCCGGACGTCGACGAACGCGCCCTGGTCCACGTCACCGACGCCCACGGCGCCCCCGGCACCCCCTTCCCCTGGGCCCGCCTCGGCACCCCGGCGCTGCTGGGGTACGCGCGGGGCGCGGGCTGGCGGGCCGAGGCCGAGTGGTCGGCCGGTGAACGCTCCTTCGTGGCGCTGCGCGGCCCCGGCGCGACCGGGGCACGCCCCCGGCCCGGAGGGACGAAGGCCCACGGCGCCCACCGGGCCGGGTGAACCGGGCCGGAAGCGCGTACGGGACAGCGAAGCGGGCGCCCCCTTGCGTGCGGGCGCGCGATCTGCGGGCGCCGGGCGCCGCGGTGGCCCGTGCCCCGCGCCGCTCCCCGCACACGCCGGTGCGCCGGCCCCTCGTCCACGGGACCGGCGCACCGTCGAGCGGCCGTCGACCGTCATGAGTCAGCGGGCGGTCGCCTCCTCCGGCGCACCGCGAACACCACCGCCGAACCGCCGAACAGGACGGCCGTGACGAGCAGCCAGCGGAACAGGAAGCCGTCCGCCGACAGGCCCGCGACGCCGGCGTAGCGCTCGGACACCCTGCCGGTGATCAGCGGGAACCAGACGAGCAGCAGCAGCCCGGACAGCGCGGCCGGCACCCGCAGGTGATGCACCCACACCCTGCGCCGGCTGCCCACGCCCTTCACGAGCGCACGGTCGGCCGCCGCGTACAGCGGCAGCAGCACCAGGTCGTGGAGCACCGCCGCGCCCACGAACCACAGCGCGACCATGAACCAGTCGCCGTCGAGGAGCCGCACCCCCGCGTACGCGCAGAGGGCGAAGGAGCAGAGAAGGACGAGCAGGTGGAACGGGCTGCCGAGCACAGGGCGGAGCATTCTGTACGGCACGGAGCGTCGCACGGGAACGGGTCTCCTCTCAGGTCGCACGCATCGCCTCACAGGCCGCCTCACAGGTCACCGAAGGTCAGCCGGGCGACCCACTTGGTGTTGAGCACGCCGGGAGCGGCGGGGACGATGATCCGGGCCGGATGGCCGTGATCGGGGGTCAGCTCCTCACCGTTGACGAACAGGGCGAGCAGGGAGCGCGGGTCGGCCACCTGGTTGGCGCGCAGCGCGGCGCGCCGGAAGGCACCGCGGCGTTGCAGCGACTCCACGAACACGTCGACCGGGTCGTCGTGGCCGACGAGCGCCGCGAGGTCCCGCAGCCGTACGCCGCGCCACCACTGGTCGGAGGTGGACCAGCCCTCCACGCAGGCGATGGGCAGCGCCGCGCTGTGCAGCGGCATGCCGAGCAGGTCGGCCCGGCCGAGCCGGACGGTGCCCGAGCGGCCGGTGACGGCCAGCCGCCACGCCTCCTCGCTCGTCTCGGCGGCGCGGATCCCGGCGTAGGCGGCCGTCTTGTTGATCTGGAAGGCGCCGGGTCCTGAGCCGGGTTCGGGGCCGCCGTGCGGGGTGAGGACGGCGGTCTCGCGCAGCGGCCCGTCGAAGGAGCGCCCGGCGGAGGTGGCGAGGAGCAGCAGTGAGCCGCCGCCGACCAGCCCGAGCGCCCCGCGCCGCGAGACGGTCGGCCGGTCGGGACGCGCGGCCACCAGCTCGTCGGTCGCGTCGTCACTCGCCTCCCCCTCCGCATCCCCCTCGCGCATTGTCCGCAGAGTGCGCAGCGCCACCGGCGCCTTCAGCACCACGTGGGCGACGAACGCGCCGAAGAACACCCAGGCGCCGTAGAGGTGCAGCGGGTAGAAGGAGCCGGGGAAGACGTAGTCGAGCTGGACGTTGAGGATGCCCGTGGTGAACTCGAACAGCGCGCCGCCGACGAGGAGCAGCAGCGAGATCCGCTCCAGGGCGTGGGTGAGCGAGCGGGCCGGCGGCAGGGTGAACAGCTTGGGCACCACCGACCACAGCTTGGCCAGCAGCACAGGGACCAGCGCGAGCCCGAGCGTGACGTGGACGCCCTGCGTGAGCCGGTACAGCCACGGCGGGTCGGTGGGCCAGGGGAAGAGGTAGAAGCCGAGGATCCCCTTGTCGGGGGTCTTGTCGTTCACCGGCGCCAGGTCCGGGTTGTACGCGGCGTACGACAGCAGTCCCGTCACGAACAGGATCGGTACGCCCGCGAGGAGGACCACCCCGAGCACCGAGGTGAACCGGGGGCCGCGCAGCGGGCTGCGCCAGAAGTCCCGCGAGAACGGGCCACGCCCGGGGCGGGTGGGGAGCAATGACCGTGCCATGTGCCGACCGTAGGTCCGCACCGCCCGGGAGAGGGTCCGTAAGCGATGACGAAACGCTGACATCCGCCCTCGCCGGCCGTTCGCCACGGCTCCCCCGGCCTAGCGTGACGGCGTGAACCGCGATCTTCCCCGCCCCGCCCCGAGCGGTCTCGCCCGTGATCTCCGCGTGGTCGCGGCGGCCGCGCTGCTCGTCCTGGCGGCCGTCCTGATCGGCGCCCGGATCCAGGACCGCCACGGCACGCTCCGGGTCAACCGGCCGCCGCTGCTGGCCGACTGGGCGCCGCACGCCGGCCCGGGCACTCCGGCCGCGCTGCTCGTCGCCGCCGCCGTGGTGGCGTACGGCCCCGCCCTGGCCGCCCGGCTGCGCTGGCGGCCCCTGCTGCTCACGGTGTGGGGCGCCTCCCTGGCCTGGACCTGGTCGCTCGCCCTTGTCGACGGCTGGTCCCGGGGCGTCGCCGAGCAGCTGACCAGCACACACGAGTATCTGAGGGCCGTGGACCGCTTCCGGGACATCCCCGCCGCCCTGCGGGACTTCACCGGGCACATCCTGCTCGACACCCCCGACAACTGGCCCGCCCATGTCGCCGGGCACCCTCCGGGCGCCACCCTCACCTTCGTCGTCCTCGACCGGATCGGACTAGGCGGCGGGGGATGGGCCGGTGCCTTCGTCATCACCGTCGGCACCACCGCGGCGGTCGCGATCCTGATCGCCGTACGCCGGCTCGCCGACGAGTCGCTCGCCCGCCGCGCCGCGCCCTTCCTGGTCCTGGCCCCGGCGGCGGTGTGGGTGGGGACCTCGGCCGACGGCTTCTTCACGGCGGTCACGGCCTGGGCCGTCGCGCTGCTCGCCCTCGCCGTGACGGGGCACCGGCCGGCCCGGACCGGCTTCGGCTCGGGGCTGCTGTTCGGGCTCACCCTGTATCTGTCGTACGGGCTCGCGCTGTTCGCGGTGATCGGCGCGGCGGTCCTGCTGCTGGGCACGCGGCGGCTGCGGCCACTGCCGTACGTGCTCGCCGGGCTCCTGGTCGTGCCGGTGGTGTTCACCGCGCTGGGGTTCGACTGGTGGGAGGCGTACCGGCTGCTGGTCACCCGCTACTACCAGGGGGCGGGCGGGGTACGGCCGTACGGGTACTGGGTCTGGGCGAATCTCGCGTGCGCGGTGCTGATCACCGGCCCGGCGACGTTGGCCGGGCTGCGCAGGGGCGGCGGCCTGCTGCTCCGGGACCGCGCCCGGCCCACCCGCACCGCCGCTGGCCGTCTCGGCCTGCTGCTCGTGGCCGCGCTCCTCGCGCTGCTGATCGCCGATCTGTCCGGGATGAGCAAGGCGGAGACGGAACGCATCTGGCTGCCCTTCGCGTTCTGGCTGCTGCCCGCCGCTGCCTTCCTGCCCGGCCCGCGCGCCTGGCTCGCCGGGCAGGCCGTCCTCGCCCTGCTCCTCAACCACCTGCTGCTCACCGGCTGGTGAGCAGCAGGTACGGCATCAGCCCTCGGCGGGCCGGAGGCGCAGCGAGATGCTGTTGATGCAGTACCGCTGGTCGGTGGGCGTCGGGTAGCCCTCGCCCTCGAAGACGTGCCCCAGATGGGAGCCGCAGCGGGCGCAGCGGACCTCGGTGCGCACCATGCCGTGCGAGCGGTCCTCCACCAGCTCCACGGCGTCGGTGTCCTTGGGGTCGTAGAAGGACGGCCAGCCGCAGTGCGACTCGAACTTGGTGCCCGAGGTGAACAGCTCGGCGCCGCAGGCGCGGCAGGAGTAGACGCCCTCGGTCCTGGTGTCGGTGTACTCACCGGTGAAGGCGGGTTCCGTCGCCGCCTGGCGCAGAACGGCGTACTCCGACGACGACAGTTCCGCGCGCCACTGCTCGTCCGGCTTCTCCACGTCGTACGGCATGAGCTTCCAGCCCCTTACTTCGACAGACGGTCCAGGATGTGCGGGCCGAGGTCGGTGACGTCGCCCGCTCCCATGGTCAGAACGAGATCACCGGGCTTCGCCATTCCCGCGATCACCGCGGGGGCGTCGGCCTTGTCGTGGACGGCCGTGACGTCGGCGCCGGCCGCGCGGGCCGCGTCGATGATCAGCTCGCTGGTGACGCCGGGGACCGGGTCCTCGCGGGCCGGGTAGATGTCCAGCACCACGGAGGCGTCGGCCAGGGCCAGCGCCTGCCCCATCTCGGTGCCCAGCTCCCGGGTGCGGGAGAACAGGTGGGGCTGGAAGAGCACGAGGATGCGGCCGTCGCCGGCGGCGGCGCGCATCGCCTCCAGGTCGGCGGTCATCTCGGTCGGGTGGTGCGCGTAGGAGTCGATGACCTGTACGCCGGCCTCCTCGCCCTTGAGCTGGAGGCGCCGCTTGACCCCGGTGTACGCGGCCAGCGCCGGGGCCAGCTCGGCGGCCGGGACGCCGAGCGCCGCGCCCGCGGCGAGCGCGGCCACCGCGTTGAGCGCGTAGTGCTTGCCGGGGACGGACACGGTGAAGGTGAGCCGGTCGCCGTCCAGCTCGACGGTCACCTCGCTCCTCAGGCCCTGCGGGACGACCGACAGCACCCGCACGTCGGCGTCCGCCGCCTCGCCGTACGTCACCGTCCGCACCGAGCCGTCCAGCCGCCGGGTCAGCTCCCGGGCGCCCTCGTGGTCGGCGGAGATCACCAGCGTGCCGCCGGGCACGATCCGGCCGACGAACGTCCCGAAGGACTCGTGGATCTCCTCCATGGACGCGTAGTTGGCGTGGTGGTCCAGCTCCACGTTGAGGATGATCGCGACCTCGGGCGCGTACTTGTGGAAGCTGCGGTCGGACTCGTCGGCCTCGGCTACGAAGATCTCGCCCGCGCCGTGCAGCGCGTTGGAGCCGGGGGCGTCCAGGTCGCCGCCGATCGCGTACGACGGCTCGCGGCCCAGCTCGGTCAGGGAGACGGCCAGCATGGAGGTGGTGGTGGTCTTGCCGTGGGTGCCGGCCACCGCGATCGGGCGCAGGCCGTCCATCAGGGCGGCGAGGGCGTCGGAGCGGTGCACCACCGGGATGCCCAGCTCGGCCGCCCGCACCAGCTCGGGGTTGTCCTCGCGGATGGCGGAGGAGACGACCACGCAGCTGGCGTCGTCGGCGAGGTGCCCGGCGGCGTGGCCGATGTGCACGGTGGCGCCGAGCGCGCGCAGGGCGTCGGCGGTCGCGGAGTCCTTGGCGTCGCTGCCGGCCACCTTCGCGCCGCGCTGGGCGAGGATCTTGGCGATGCCCGACATCCCGGCGCCGCCGATGCCGATGAAGTGCGGTCGGTCCATGGCGGTAGGAAGGCCGGGTGCCATGCGTGTTCTCCCAGTGGTGCGACGAGCGGGACGGCGGTCTTCGCGCCCCCTCCGGCGGGGCGGGAGAGCGCCGCCCCAGCCTATGCCTTGCTGTGGGAGAAGAGTTTCAGCACCGGCACCCCCACCTTGTGCCGGGCCCGGGAGGCCCAGTCCCGGTGAAAGAACTCCTCCACGTAGTGCGGATCGGTCAGGACGATCACCTCGTCCGCCCCGACCTCCTCCACCATGGCCTTCAGCGCGTCCAGGGGGTGGTCCCCGATGAGACGGCCCTCGGCCTCGTCGCCGGTCGCTCTGAGGGCCTGCAGGGACACCTCCAGGGCCCGCTCCCCCACGCTCTTGGCCTCCTCCCCCTCGGGGGTCCCGCCCTCGCGGACGGCCTCGTCGAGCTCGCCGAGCGCGACGTCGTCGATGGCCCTCAGCAGCCGGTCGGCCTGTTCGCCGCGCGGCTGGAGCAGCACGTGGAAGGAGACCGGCTCGTCGCCGTGCAGCGTGGTGACGAACTCCACGTCGGCGGACGTCAGGGCCTTCTCGATCATCAGTACGCTTGTGAACACCAGGCGCCCCTTTTCCTCGGAGGGCCCGCGGGCCCTCTGCTCCGTGGGCCGAGCCAGGCCCCGCGGAAACCATCCTGCCCCGTGTTCGCACGGGTACCGCCGGATTCAGTCTCGCCCGTCACCGGGCCCGGGGGGCGGATGGGTTCCGCCGATCGCCGGACCCGCGGTCACCGCGGTCACCGCGGACACACGCCCGGACGTCCCTGCTCATGACCGGACATTCCCGAGCAAGTCCCTTCAGGTCCGCTGATACCGCGTGAACAGGAAACCGTCTTCCTCCAACATCGACTTCAGCGCGAAACGACGCGGAAGTGTCACCGAGGGTCCACCCGCGATGCGCTGCGCGTCACCGGCGGTGAGCATCGGGGCGACGGTGAGGCAGAGCTCGTCCAGCACCCCGGCCGCCACCACCTGGCCCAGCAGGCGCGGGCCCCCCTCGGTCAGCAGCCGGGTGTGGCCGAGGCCGGCGAGCTCGCGCACCGCCCGCGCGGGGTCCACCCCGGCGCCCTCCCCGGCGGGCACCACCCGCACGCCCGCCCGCTCGGCGGCCGCGACCCGCTCCGGGGCGGCCCCGGCGCCGGTCAGGAGCAGCGTGGGCACCAGGGGCGAGGTGAACAGCGGCAGGGAGAAGTCGAGGTCGAGGCCGGCCGTCACCACCGCGACCGCGGGCGCCGGTCCCTGCCCGGCCGCCGCGCGCGCCGCCGCGAACTCGGTCCGCGCGCGTGCCGGGCGGTAGCCCTCCTGCCGTACCGTCTCCGCGCCGACGACGACCACGTCCGCGAGGGCCCGCAGCACACCGAAGATCCGCATGTCGGCCGCGCAGGAGATGGGCTGGGAGCGGCCCTCGTGCTGGGCGGCCCCGTCGAGGGTGGACACCATGTTGGCCCGCAGCCACGGCTCGCGGCCGCCGGGCCCCGGCTCGGGGTAGGCGTACGCGGCGGCCAGCTCGGCGAGACTCCACTCGCCGCCGTCCTCCCCGCCGGGAGCTGCTGTTTCGTCGGTCACGTGGGGCACGGGGAACAGGCGTCGCATGCCGGGCAGTCTTCCACGCGACGTAGCATGGGGGACCGTGTCGTCCTCCTCCGCCGCCTCCCGTCCCGGTCCCCCGGCCGACGTGGCCCCGCTGTCCCTGTGCGCCCGCGAGCCGCACGTCCCCGCGGACCGGCTCGTCGCCGAGATGGTGCCGCCGCCGCGGTTCGACTCGGTCCGCTTCAGCACGTACATACCGGACCCCGGTCAGCCGAGCCAGACCGAGGCCGTGCGGGTCCTGGAGGGCTTCGCGGCGGGCCTCGACGGGGCGGCGGCCGGCTCCGGCCGGCGCGGGCTGTTCGGCTTCGGCAGGGCGCCGAAGAAGGCACCGGCCGGTCCGCGCGGCGTCTACCTCGACGGCGGCTACGGCGTCGGCAAGACCCATCTGCTGGCCTCCCTGTGGCACGCCACCCCGGCCGAGCCCGCGCTCAAGGCGTTCGGCACCTTCGTGGAGCTGACCAACCTGGTCGGCGCCCTCGGCTTCCAGCAGACGGTGAGGACCCTCTCCGGGCACCGGCTGCTGTGCATCGACGAGTTCGAACTGGACGACCCGGGTGACACCGTGCTCGTCTCCACCCTGCTCGGCAAGCTGGTCGAGGCGGGCGTCGCGCTCGCCGCCACCTCGAACACACTGCCGGGCAAGCTCGGCGAGGGGCGGTTCGCGGCGGCGGACTTCCTGCGGGAGATCCAGGGCCTGTCGGCCCACTTCCGCGCCCTGCGCATCGACGGCGAGGACTACCGCCACCGGGGGCTGCCCGAGGCGCCGCCGCCCCACTCCGACGAGCTGGTGACCAGGACCGCGCACACCGTCGAGGGCGCCTCGCTGGACGCCTTCCCCGACCTGCTGGACCACCTCGCGAAGGTGCACCCCAGCCGCTACGGCGCGCTCACCGACGGGCTGCGCGCGGTGTGCCTCACCGGTGTGCGGCCGGTGCCGGACCAGTCGACCGCGCTCCGGCTGGTCGTGCTCGCGGACCGGCTCTACGACCGCGAGGTGCCCGTGCTCGCCTCGGGCCTGCCCTTCGACCGGCTGTTCAGCGAGGAGATGCTGACGGGCGGCTACCGCAAGAAGTACTTCCGGGCGATCTCGCGCCTCACCGCGCTGGCCCGGGACGCGGGACGGCTCGCCGAAGCCGTGTGACCCGGGTGGCCGTTACCCGATCCAACGCCCGTTGATCAAGGGCGGATTCACGCCAACACACCTCATCTTTTCAGGCTCTCTTCGCCTCGAAACACCGAGTTAACCCTGCAAAGGACTTTGCAGGGTTAACGTGTTTCTTGACCAACCATTGACCAATGGTTGGTGTGCGGAAGAGGTGTGAACCGCCTTGAGGGGGACGCATGTTCCAAGGTCCGGCGACTGTGGCCACACCCTCGGCCCTTGCCGTCGCTTTACCTTCGCTTCACTTCCCCGCGCCCCCCGCAGTCTTCGCATCCGCGCATACGGCCCGTAAAGCATGGGCCAAGGGTCAGTGATACCCGCCCTGTCATGCCCGTCCGACGCGCCCCCACGCGCGCCAGGAGGAAACACCACATGCAGCCCCTCATCGACAACGCCCGCACGTTCGGACAGCGCCCTGAGGAGTTCGCCCGCCTCGCCGAGGGACAATCCCCCGACGTCCTGTTCATCACCTGCTCCGACTCGCGGGTCGTACCGGCCCTGATCACGGGCGCCCGGCCCGGCGAGCTCTTCGAACTGCGCACCGCGGGCAACATCGTCCCGCCGTACGCCTCCGGGCGTCCCACCGCCGAAGCGGCCACCGTCGAGTACGCCGTGGAGGTGCTCGGCGTGTCCGACATCGTGGTCTGCGGCCACTCCCACTGCGGCGCCATCGGCGCGCTGGTCCGCGGCGACGACCTCGACGCCGTACCGGCCGTGCGCGACTGGCTGGCGCACGCCGCGGACGAGCCCGCGTCCGCCGACGCGGCCGACCCGGCCTGCGCGGAGGCGGTGCAGCACCACGTGCTGGCCCAGCTGCTCCGGCTGCGCTCGTACCCCTGTGTCGAGCAACGGCTGGCCGCGGGCCGGCTCCGGCTGCACGGCTGGTACTACGAGGTGCACACCGGAGCCGTGCGCGAACACCGCGCCGGCACCGACGCGTTCGAGGCGCTGTGAGCCCGGCCGTGACCAAGTTCCCCCACCTGCGGCAGGACTTCGCCGCCTCGCTCGTCGTGTTCCTCGTCGCGCTCCCGCTCTGCGTGGGCGTCGCCGTCGCCTCCGGTGTCCCGGCCGAACTCGGCCTGGTCACGGGCATCGTGGGCGGTCTGGTCACCGGAATGCTGCCGGGCAGCAGCCTCCAGGTGTCCGGGCCGGCCGCCGGACTGACCGTCCTGGTCTTCGAGGCGGTCGACACCTACGGACTGCCCGCCCTCGGCGTGATCGTGCTGGCCACCGGACTGCTCCAGCTGGCCATGGGCGCCCTGCGGCTCGGACGCTGGTTCCGCGCGATATCCCTGTCGGTCGTCGAGGGCATGCTGGCCGGTATCGGTCTGGTGCTCATCGCCGGCCAGCTGTACGCGGCGGCCGGACTGGAGGCCCCCAGTTCCGGTCTCGACAAGATCCTGGGGCTGCCCAGGGCCGCGGCCGACGCGCTCGGCAGCACCGAGGCGCTCGCCTCGCTCGCGGTCGGCGCGGGCACCGTCGTGGTGATGGTGCTGTGGCGCCGGATGCCCGGGCCGGCCGGGGCCGTGCCGGGCGCGCTCGCGGCGGTCCTGCTGGCGACGGCCGTCACCCTCGCGTTCGGCGTGCCCGTCGCGACGGTCGAGGTGCAGGGCCTGTTCGACGCCATCCAGCCGCCCGGCGGGGACGCCTTCGGCGAGCTGGCGGGCCTCGGCATCCTCGGCACGATCGTCGCCTTCACCCTGATCGCCTCCGCCGAGAGCCTGTTCAGCGCCGCCGCGGTGGACCGCCTGCACGACGGTCCGCGCACCGAGTACAACAAGGAGCTCATGGCGCAGGGCGCGGGCAACACGGTCTGCGGGGTCCTCGGCGCGCTGCCGATGACCGCGGTCATCGTGCGCAGCTCGGCCAACGTCCAGGCGGGCGCCAGGACCAAGGCGTCCCGGGTGATGCACGGTGTGTGGCTGCTGCTCTTCGCCGCGCTGCTGCCGGCCGCGCTGGCACTGATCCCGCTGCCCGCGCTGGCCGGCATCCTGGTCCACGCGGGCTGGAAGCTGATCCCGTTCCGGGGCCTCGTCTCGCTGTGGCGGGGACACCGGGGCGAGGCGCTGATCCTGGTGGTCACCGCCGTGTCGATCGTCGCGGTGAACATGTTCGAGGGCGTGCTGATCGGTCTGGCCCTGTCGGTGGTGAAGACCGCCTGGGAGGCCTCGCAGGCCAAGCTGGAGGTCATAGACAAGGGCGCGGGCCCCATCCAGGTGTACCTGTCGGGCAACGCGACGTTCCTGCGGCTGCCGAAGATCCTCGACACGCTGGAGGCGCTGCCCCAGGACCGTCCCCTCGTCCTCGACCTCTCCGGTCTGCACCACCTGGACCACGCCTGCCACACGGCCCTGCGCAACTGGGCCGAACGGCACAGCGCGCCGGGCACGGAACCGGTGCGCTTCACCGAGCGCACGGGGGCGACGGCCCGGGAGGAGGACTCCCCGGTCGCCACGGGCTGACCCCGCCCCGGTCCCCGGCCGCCCCGGCCGCACGTACGCCGTGCGGCCGGGGCGGCCCCGCGTACGGCGTACGGCGCACGCCCCGCAGGGCACAGGGCCTGGCGTCCCCGCCCCCGTCCCCGTCCCCGTCCCCGGCGCATGGCACCGCGCCGGACCGGGGGCCTATCGTGGCAGAAGCGGACGAAAGCGTACGCAGCGGACCTCTGGACGGGAGGCCGTCATGCTCGAGGAGCTGCTCACCGCGGCCGTGTCGGTCGGCGCCGCGGGCACCGTGTATCTCGTCGCGGCGGCGCGGGTCGTCAAGCAGTACGAACGCGGGGTGGTCTTCCGGCTGGGCCGGCTGCACGGCGACGCGCGCCCGCCCGGGTTCACCCTCGTCGTGCCCGGTGTGGACCGGCTGCACAAGGTCAACCTGCAGATCGTCACCATGCCGGTGCCGGCCCAGGAGGGCATCACCCGGGACAACGTGACCGTGCGGGTCGACGCGGTGGTGTACTTCAAGGTCGTCGACGCTGCGGCGGCGATCGTCAACGTCGAGAGCTACCGGTTCGCGGTCTCGCAGATGGCGCAGACCTCGCTGCGGTCGATCATCGGCAAGAGCGACCTCGACGACCTGCTCTCCAACCGCGAGAAGCTGAACCAGGGCCTGGAGCTGATGATCGACAGCCCCGCGATCGGCTGGGGCGTGCAGATCGACCGGGTCGAGATCAAGGACGTCTCCCTGCCCGACACGATGAAGCGGTCCATGGCCCGCCAGGCCGAGGCCGACCGCGAGCGCCGGGCCCGCGTCATCAACGCCGACGCCGAGCTCCAGGCGTCGAGGAAGCTGGCCGAGGCCGCCCAGCAGATGGCCGAGACCCCCTCCGCGCTCCAACTGCGCCTGCTCCAGACCATCGTCGCGGTCGCCGCCGAGAAGAACTCCACCCTCGTCCTGCCCTTCCCGGTGGAGCTGCTGCGCTTCCTCGAACGGGCCGCCCAGCAGACGCCCCACGAGCACGAGGTGGAAGCCCGCGGGGAGGCCGGGGGCCGCACCCCCGGCCCGTGACACGAGCTACGCGCGTGGTTCCCGGGATCCGCCCCAGGTGATAGACACGGCTGGTCACAGTTCCTGTCCGCCAGCAGGAAGGTTTCCCCATGTCAGAAACCGAGTCCGTCACCGGCTCTCCCACGACACGGCGTCACCTGCTCGCCCGGTCCGGTGCCGTGGGCATCGGCATCGCCTTCTCCGGCGCCCTCTCCGAACTCTTCACCGGCACCGCCGCCGCCCGGGACCTCGGCCACACCGGCTACGGCCCGCTGGTCCCCGACCCCGACGGGCTGCTCGACCTGCCCGAGGGGTTCCGCTACCGGGTGCTCTCCCGCGAGGGCGACCCCCTGCGCTCGGGCGAGGGCCCGGTCCCCTCCCACCACGACGGCATGGCCGCCTTCGCGGGCAGAGCGGGCCGCGTCCACCTGGTCCGCAACCACGAGAACCGCGCCACCGGCCGGGTCCCGGTCCCGGTGATCGACGGCCTGACCTACGACCCGGCGGGCAAGGGCGGCTGCACCGCGCTGACCCTGGACCCCCGCGGCCGGGTGCTGTCGGAACGGGTGGCCGTCGCCGGTACGGCGGTGAACTGCGCGGGCGGTCCGACCCCCTGGAACACCTGGCTGACCTGCGAGGAGACCGAGGACAAGGCGGGCACCAACGGCTACACCAAGGACCACGGCTTCGTCTTCGAGGTCGACGGCGCCGACCCGCGCCGCACGGGTGCCGTACCGCTGACCGCGATGGGCCGCTTCCAGCACGAGGCGGTCGCCGTCGACCCGCAGCGGGGTGTCGTCTACGAGACCGAGGACGCCTTCGAACGGCCCTTCGGCCTGTTCTACCGCTTCCTGCCCGAGAAGCCGCTGGGCGGCACCGGTTCGCTGCGCGCGGGCGGCCGGCTCCAGGCGATGCGGGTGCCCGGGGTGCCCGACCTGTCGTCGATCCAGGAGACGGGCGCCCGCTTCGACGGCGTCGAGTGGGTGGACGTACCGGACCCGCAGGCCGTCACCACCCCGATCCGGCACCAGGACTTCGGCCCGAGGGGCATCACCCACGCCCAGAAGCTGGAGGGCTGCTACTGGGGCGGCCGCTCGGTGTACTTCGTGTCGTCGTTCGCGCGCAGCGCGGAGGGCTCGGCGGGCGACCACTACGGGCAGATCTGGCGCTACGACCCGGACCGCCGCCGCCTCACCCTGGTGATCGTCTTCGGCCCGGACACCGACGTCCAGCTGCCCGGCGAGTCACCGGACAACATCTGCCTCGCGCCCGGCGGCGGCCTGATGGTCTGCGAGGACGGCGGCGGCGCCCAGCACGTCTACGGCGTCACCCGGCGCGGCGAGGTCTACGCACTGGCCCGCAACCGCCAGAACACCGGGACCCCCGAGGAACCGGAGTACGGCGAGTTCGCCGGCGTCACCTTCTCCCCGGACGGGCACACGATGTACGTCAACTGCTACGCGCCCGGCACGACCTTCGCCGTGACGGGGCCCTGGCGCGGGTAGCCGCCCGGCGGCCGGGGCGTGGGGCGAGCCGCCCTCCGTCCCGGCCGCCGCGCGCCCCGCGCGGGCCGTCTCAGCCCGCCAGCAGGCCGTCCATCTGCCCGACGGACTGGCTCAGACCCTCGACCATGCCCATCTCGGCCAGCCGCTCCATCTGCTCCCGGGTGTCGAAGGCGGACCGCAGCTCCATGCGCGTCCCGCCGTCGTGCTCGGTGAGCGTCATCCGTACCGCGGTGGTCGGCATCTCGGGGTCGGGCCTGCCCTCCTGGTCGGAGAAGCCGTCGGTGAACTCCAGGGTGGTCGGCGGCGTCACCGAGGAGACCCGCCACCAGCCGCCGAACTTCTCGCCCTCCGGTCCGGTCATGTAGTACCTCACGCCCCCACCGGGCGTCAGGTCGTGCTCCTCGATGGTCGCCGGGTAGCTCGGCGGACCCCACCAGCGCTCCAGCAGCCGCGGGTCGGCCCACAGCTGCCACACCCGCTCCACCGGGGCGGTGAAGTCGGCGACGACGGTGAGGGTGAGCGTGTCGACGTCCTTGTCCACACGGGTGACGGTCATCTCTCCGGTCCTTTCCTGGGGTTGTCCTCGTCGTGCTCGTCGTGCTCGTCGTACTCGTTGTCCTCGGGGGCGGCGGGGGCGGCGTCACGGCCGGGGTCGTCCGCGAGCAGTCCGGACATCCGGTCCACCCGGGCCCGCCAGGCCGACTCGAGTTCGTCGAGGGCCCGCCGCGCGCGGCCCACCGCGTCGGGGTCGGTGCGCACGAGCTGCTCCCGTCCGCGTCGCTCCTTGGTGACCAGACCGGCCCGCTCCAGCACCGTGACGTGTTTCTGCACCGCGGCGAAGCTCATCGGGTACGCCGCGGCCAGACGTGACACGGACAGCTCACCCCGGACACAGCGCCGGAGTATGTCGCGTCGCGTCGCGTCGGCCAGTGCGTGGAACAGCCGGTCCACGGTGTCGTCGGTCAGCTCATCTACAACCATTTGGTTGTACGTTATCCCCGCACCCCTCCTCCCGCAACTCCTCCCCGGGGCACGGCCCTGCCGTCCCCGTCGGCCACTGAACTCGGCACACCGGGGTACTCGGCCCCACATGACGGAGAAGCAGCAGGTCAGCGGCTCGTACTGGCTCCAGAGCGCACCGGACGGCCGGCACGCCCCCCTGACCGACGACCTCGATGTCGACGTGGCCGTGATCGGCGGGGGCATCGCCGGTCTGTGCACGGCTCGGGAGCTGGCCCGGGCCGGGAAGAGCGTGGCGGTGCTGGAGGCCGGGCGGATCGCGGCCGGCGTCACCGGCCACACCACCGCCAAGATCACCGCCCTGCACACGCTGGTCTACGACAAGCTGCGCCGCACCCGGGGCAGCGAGGGCGCACGGCTGTACGCCCGTTCGCAGTCCGAGGCGATCGAGCACACCGCCGGGCTCGTGGCGGAGCTCGGCATCGACTGCGAGTGGGAGCACCGCAGCGCGTACACCTACGTCCGTGACCCGGGCCGGGCCGAGGAGCTGCGCGCGGAGGCGCGGGCCGCGCGGGAGGCGGGCCTGCCGGCCTCCTTCGTCACGGAGACCGGGCTGCCGTTCCCGGTGGCGGGCGCCGTGCGGATGACGGACCAGGCCCAGTTCCATCCGCGCAAGACCTGCTGGCCCTCGCCGGCGATCTGGTCGCGCGGGGAGGCCGCGTCCACGAGGACACCACCGTCCTGGGCCTGGAGGAGGGCACGCCCTGCCGCCTGTCGACGTCGACCGGCGCCACGGTGACGGCCCGCGACGTGGTGGTCGCCACCCACTACCCGGTCTTCGACCGGGCGCTGCTGTTCACGCGTCTCTCCCCGCGCCGCGAGCTGGTCGTCGCCGGGCCGGTCCCCGCCGGTCTGGACCCGGACGGCATGTACATCACGCCCGAGGAGGACACCCGCTCGGTCCGCACCGCCCCCTACGGCGAGGACGGCACCCGGCGCCTGCTGGTGATCACCGGCGAGCACTTCACTCCGGGCACCGGCGACACCCGGGCGCGCTTCGACCGCCTCGCCGCCTGGGCGCGCCGGCACTTCCCCGACGTGGAGCTCACCCACCGCTGGGCCACCCAGGACAACGATCCCACCGACACCGTGCCGCTGGTCGGCCCGCTGCACCCGGGCGCCAAGCACACCTACGTCGCCACCGGTTTCGGCGGCTGGGGGATGAGCGGCGGCATGATGGCGGGCCGGCTGCTCACCGCGCAGATCACCGGCGAGGAGTGCGCCTGGAGCGGGCTGTACGACCCGCGCCGGCTGGCGCCCGCCGTCCGGGAGGCGCCGTCCTTCCTCAAGCACCAGGCGCAGGTGGCCAAGCACTTCGTCGGTGACCGGCTGCGCCCCTCGCCGCCGGTGGAGGCCCTGCCGCCGGGCGAGGGCGCCGTGGTCCGGGCCGGCGGCGGCCGGCTCGCGGTCTACCGCGACGAGGACGGCACCCTGCACGCGGTCTCCCCCCGCTGCACCCACATGGGCTGCCTGGTCGACTTCAACTCCGCCGAACGGGCCTGGGAGTGCCCCTGCCACGGCTCCCGCTTCGACACGGACGGCAAGGTCATCCAGGGCCCGGCGACGCAGCCCCTGGAGCGGCGCCACCTCTGAGGCACGGGCGGGCGCACCGGCGCCCGCCCGGGTGACACCCGGCCGCCACCGGCCCGTAACCGGATCAATCACATGATCCGACTCATATCGTCATACGGTGATCACTCCCGTACGCCGAGCAGTCGCCGTGTGCGCCCTGGGCGCCGCGCTCACCGCCTGTGCCGCCACCCCGCCCGACCGCCAGCCGCCCCGCCCCGCGCCCTCCGCCTCCCCCGCCCCACCGACGTCCCCGCCCACCCTCGCCCCCGGCCCCTCCGGTCTGACCCCGGTGTTCCGCCACGGCCCCCGCAGCGACGGCAGGACGGTCGCCCTGACCTTCGACGCCGACATGACCGCCGACCAGGGCCCGAGGGCCGCGGCGGGCGAGCGCTTCGACCACCCCCGGCTCATCGCCACCCTGCGCGCGCTGAAGGTGCCGGCCACGGTGTTCATGACCGGCCGCTGGGCCGAGGAGTACCCGGACCAGGCCCGCTCCCTCGGCCGGGACCCGCTCTTCGAGGTCGCCAACCACTCCTACAGCCACTACGCGTTCACCGGCGACTGCTACGGCCTGCCGACCGTCTCCGCGGACCGGATGCGGGCGGACGTGGAGCGGGCGTACGCGGTGTTCCGGAAGGTGGGCGTGCCGGACCCGATGCCGTACTTCCGCTTCCCCGGCGGCTGCTACGACCGTGCGGCGCTGAAGGCCCTGGTCCCGGCCGGTGTCACGGCCGTGCAGTGGGACGTGGTCGGCGGCGACGCGTTCGCCACGGACGCGGAGGCGGTGGCCCGGGAGGTGCTGGACGGGGTGCGGCCGGGCTCGGTGGTCGTCCTGCACTGCACCCTCAGCGCGGCCCCGACCACGGAACGGGCCGTCCGCGCGATCGTCCCGGAGCTGCGCCGCCAGGGCTACCGCTTCGTGAAGGTCTCCGAACTGATCGCGGCCGCCGGCGGACGGGGCTGAGCGTCCTACGCTGGAGTCATGAGCGACACCGACACCGACACCGGCACCGACACCGGCGCGGACTACTGCCTGATCGACGCCTCCCGGCCGCCCCGGGCCGACGGCCCGCCGTACGCGCGCTGTGTGCTGTGCCAGGAACCGACGGAGTACCCGGAGTCGTACAAGGGCATCACCCTGTGCCCGGTCTGCGAATGGCGGGAGGCCGAGCGCACGTCCTGCTCGGGCTGACGGCACCCCCGCGCGGCTTGGCAGACTGGCCCCGTGAGCGATGACCGAACCCCTGCCGCCGGCAGCCCCTTCCGTCCCGACCCGGGCGCCCGCGACGAGGCACCCCAGTTCGTCCTGCCCCTGGTGGTCCGCATCGAGCGGGCGGCGCCCCCGCCCCGTACGGACGCGCTGGAGACGGCGGCCCGCGCGGTGCTGGTGATGCTGACCGACGCGCGCTCGACCGGCGAGGGCGAGTGGGCCCGCGCGGTCCGCGACTGGCAGGACGCCCGCATCCGCAAGGTGGTGCGCCGGGCACGCGGCGCGGAGTGGCGCCGCGCGGAGGCCCTCCCCGGCATCACGGTCACCGGCAAGTCCGCCGAGGTCCGCGTCTTCCCGCCGGTCCCCCTGGACGGCTGGCCCAAGGACCTGGCCCGCCTCCAGGTCTCCGGCACCGACCTCGACGACCCGGACCCCGCGCCCCCGGCCGACCCGGGCACCCCCGTCCTCTGGCTGAACCCCGACCTCGGCATGTCCGCCGGCAAGGCGATGGCCCAGGCGGGCCACGGCGCCCAGCTGGCCTGGTGGCAGCTGCCCGAGGAGGCCCGCGCCGCCTGGCACGCCACCGGCTTCCCCCTCGCCGTCCGCACCGCCGACCCCGCCCGCTGGCCCGCCCTGACGGCCGGCGGCCTCCCCACGGTCCGCGACGCCGGCTTCACGGAGATCGCCCCGGGCTCGTGCACGGTGGTGGCGGACCATCCGGCGCTGCGCTGAGGCCGGGGCCCGGCGCCGGCTCAGGGTCAGGGCGCGGCGCCGTGACGGCGCCGGCGCTCGCCGTACGCGGTGACGACCCGCCACAGGTCCCGTCGGTCGATGTCCGGCCAGAGGGTGTCGCTGAAGTGCAGCTCCGCGTAGGTGGCCTGCCAGGGCAGGAAGTTGGAGGTGCGCTGTTCGCTGCTGGTGCGCCACAGCAGGTCGACGTCGGGCAGGTCGGGGTGGGGCAGGTGGGCGGCGACGTCGCTCTCCTCGATGAGGACGGGATCGATGTCGCCGGCCCGCGCGGCCCGGGCGAGGGATGCCGCGGCGCGGGCTATCTCGTCGCGTCCGCCGTAGTTGACGCACAGGGTCAGGGTCAGCCGGCCGCGGGTGCGGGTGGCGTGCTCCCGGCGGCGGAGGGCGTCGACGAGGTCGGTGGGCAGGCGGCCGGGCCGGCCGGACCAGCGCAGCCGGACGTCGAGGTCCCGGTAGGGATCGGCGTCGAGCTGGTCCCGCAGGCCGGACAGGATGTGGCCGATCTCCTCGGGCTCGCGTTTCCAGTTCTCGGTGGAGAACGCGTACAAGGTCAGCCAGGGCAGGCCGATCTGCAGGGCCCCGTAGACGGTCTCGTGGACGGCGCGGACGCCGGCGCGGTGGCCTTCGGAGCGGGGCAGGCCGCGTTCGGTGGCCCACCGTCCGTTGCCGTCCATGATGACGGCGACGTGGGTGGGCATCCGGTCCGCCGGGATGCGGGGCGGCCCGATGCCGGTGGGGTGGGCCGGCGGCTCAGGGAACCCGGCCGCGCGGGGCCTCGGGACCGGACGCGCGGCGGCCGCGCCGGGCGGGCGGGCCGGGCGGGGCCCGGGAATCGTCAGCGGGGTCAGCTTCCAGGCCAAACCCGCGCGCAGGCGGGCGGGGGCGAGGATGCGGGCGCCGGCGGCGGCGCCGGGGCGCGGGACGGTGCGCAGGAGCCGGGGGCCGGCCGCGTCGACGGCGTCGAGCTGGGCGTGCAGCAGGGCCGCCATGGTGTCGAGGACGGTGGCCGGGCCGGGGTGCATGCCGCGGGTGAGGCCGGGCTGGTCCGTCCACCGGCGGGCCGTCGCGGTCAGGTGGGCGATCAGCGCGGCGACGTCGTCGCTCCAGCGGCGGTGCAGGAGGTCCTGCTCGGCTCCCGGATGGCGGGCCAGGACCTCGCCGGGCACGAACAGGCCGTCCAGGGCGAGGTCGCGGGCGAGATCGGTGAGGTCGTTGGTCAGCCGGACGCCGTCGATGAACCGCTCGTAGTCCTCCTGGTGGTCCAGGCGCAGCGCGACCGGCGCCCCGGCCCGCTCGAACAGGTCCCGGGTGAGGTCGAACCAGGGGACCAGCGTGCCCCGGCCCCAGGCGCGCCAGGCGGCCCAGTCGGCGAAGCGGCGGCCGGCCACGTCGTCGCGCACCACCTCCAGCGCGCCGCGCAGCACCGTCAGGTCCAGACGCCAGCGCCCCGCGGTGTCCACCAGGGCGTGGCGCACGGGGTCGGCGCTGCGTCCGGCCGCCAGATCGTCACCGAGAGCGGTGATCCACTCATCGACCCGGGCGGCGCGTTCCGGGACCGTGGCGAGCCGGTCGTCGGCCAGGTCGTCGACGGCGCTCGCCGCCGCCCACAGCGCCCAGCACGCCGGGCGCAGGGGGGCGGGGGTGAGCCGGATCAGCGCGTACTCGGCCGGATCCCGCCGCGTCTGCCGACGGCACACCTCGTAGGCGGCCCGCAGGGCCGGCTCCTCCGCGATCATGTACCGCCTCGCGGAGACGCCACCCGGCAGGCGTGGGCGGGGCAGGTCCGGCACGACGGTCTTCCCCCGGACGACGTCACGGATGTTCACGGTCGTCCCCCTCCGTTCGGTCGGACCGGGCGGTGTCCGGTGCGGGCCGCTGCTCGGCCGCGGTGGGCCGCCGCGGTGCGGGCAGCGGGCGGGGCCGGGCCGGCAGGGCGGTCCGGGTGCGGTGGCGAAAGGCGAGCAGACCGACCAGGGCCGCCGCGGCGAACCAGGCCAGCTGGACGGCCAGGTACGCGGGCACGGCGCTGTCGGAGAAACCGGCGGCGGTGGCCGCCTGCATCGCCCCGTAGGAGGGCAGCAGCCGCAGGACGGGACTGTCGGCGCCCGCGCTCGAGATGGGGTTCTGCAGGGCCAGGTCGATGATGCTGGTCATGGTGATGGCGAACATGCCCTCGACCTCCCGGCGCAGCAGGGAGCCGAATCCGACACCGAGGACGCCGTAGGTCAGTCCCGCTGCGAACAGGGCCGCCGCCAGGAGAGCCGGCCGGCGCGGTGACCAGGTCAGGCAGGTGACCACGGTGGCGTAGGCGGAGACCACCGCGGAGGCCGCGACGAGCCCCGCCACCTTGGCCGCGACCAGATGCGCGCGGGGGAAGCCGGCCATCGCCAGGCGTTTGTCGAACCCGCCGGAGCCGAACGTCGCGGCGAACATCAGGAACCCGGTGATCAGCGTGACCGCGTTCAGCGCGCCGCTGATCTCGGTCAGCTCGTTGCCGTGGGGCGTGAGCCACTGCCCGGTGGCCCGCAGCCGTATCCGGGCCGGGTCGTCGGGCATGACCTGGTAGGCGAGCGTCGTCCACAGCGGCAGGAAGAGCGCCACCAGCACCATGGCGAACCGGTTGCGGGCGTGTTCGGTCAGCGCGTACCGGGTGGCCGTGGCGAAGAGCGCCAGGTGCGTCCTCACTCCGGGACCACCGCCGCGTGGAGCGTTCCGCCGTCGAGGCGCCACAGCTCGTCCAGGCGCTCGGTGTCCCACGCCAGGTGCGAGACGACCAGCACCGAGCGCCCCCGGTCGCGCAGCCGGACCGCCAGCTCCCAGAACCGCAGGTACGTCTCCCAGTCGAAGCCCTGGTACGGCTCGTCCAGCAGCACCACCTGCGGATCGTGCATCAGCGCCAGCGTCAGGTTCAGCTTCTGCCGCGTGCCGCCGCTGAGCACCCCCGCCCGCTCGCCGGCGTACGCGGCGAAGCCCAGGACCTCCACGAGTTCCTCGGCGTACCGCAGATCGGGCAGCCGGAACGCCGCACGGAAGAAGTCCAGGTGCTGTCGGACCGTCAGCGCGTCGTTCAGCACCACCTGCTGCGGGCAGTAGCCCAGCCGGCCGCTGTGCCGGACCGTGCCGCCCTTCGGCCGCAGTTCCCCCGCGAGGATCTTCAGCAGGGTCGACTTCCCGGCACCGTTCTCCCCGACGACTCCGGCGATCACGCCGCTCCCCAGCCGCAGATCGACCCCGCGCAGCACCGCCCGCCGCCGATAGGCGTGCCGCACGCCCACCACCTCCACCCCGGCCCCTCCCCCTCGCCCCCCGCGGACACGCGTCCGCCCGGCAGGCCCAACGAGGACCCCCGACGAAGGGCACGGGCGGCCGGCACGGTGGCCGATTGCCGCCGGATGGCCTGATGACGCCCCTTGGGGTGACGTCGTGGCGGTCGCTCCGGAGGTGACGGCCCGGTCGGGCACCCGGCGGCTCCGGGGCCCGCGCAAGCCCTCCGCCTCGCACTGCGGGCGGGGGGCTTGCGCGGGCCGCCGCCGCTTCTTGCCCCGGTCCGGTCAGGAGGCGGCGTTGAACAGGTCCACGGCGCTGTGCTGACGGGCCGCGTCCACCCGGTCGAGGGGGCCGTACCAGCGCAGCCCGTACTGGTCGAGGGCGTTGCGGTCGCTCGCGTGGGCGCGGTCGGCCTGGCGGCGCAGGTAGGCGGTGTACGGGTGGTCCGGGAGGACGGAGTCGAGTTCGTCCAGCCCCCGCACGTGCGCCCCCTTGAACGACGGTCCGTCCGCCCCGCAGTCACCGCTCTCGCACGGGTCGCGCAGGATGCCGTCCGCCGTGTGGAGGGCGGACGAGGTGGTGGCGGCGTCGGCGATCCGCCGTGCGCCGGTGAGCAGCGCGCCGTCGCCCGTCGCCCGGTACAGCTCGGTCAGCGCGCCGAGGAGGACGCCCTGGTTGTACGACCACACCGTGTCGCCGTTGTTGCGGCAGGTGCCCAGGTCGATGCCGTCGTTGACCAGCTGCGAGCCGTTCACCATGCCGGTGCCCCGGAACCAGGACCAGCCGGCCCGCGCCCGCTCCAGATACGTCCTGTCGCCCGGCATCCGGTTGTGCAGGGCGGCGTTGAGCTGGATGTAGAGGGAGTTCGAGATGGCGTTCTTGTACGTGCGGGCGGTGCTCCACCACACCCCGCCGCCGCACGTGCCGTCCCAGTACGCGGCCATGTGGTCGGCGTCCGCACGGGCGGTGGCGAGGTAGCGGCTGTCGCCGGTCAGGTCGTAGGCGGCCACCCAGGCCAGTCCCCACCAGCCGGTGTCGTCGATGTAGTCGTTGCGGAACTGCCCGTCCCGCGCGTTCACGTTCAGGTCGTAGGTGCGGGCGATGGCGTACCGGTAGCTGCCCATGCCCGTGGCGCGGATGTTGTCGATGACGGCCGTGAGGGCGTTCGCCGAGTTCCACCAGCCGGTGGTGTCGAACAGGCCCGTCGCGTAGTCGTAGGACGTCATCAGGGCGGTGGCCGCGGCGGTGCCGCGGCTGCCGGCGTTCCAGGTGGTGCGGGCCCAGGGGGTGCAGGCGATCTCCGGGCGGTCGCCGGCCTTGCCGCAGGCCCGCAGCGCGCCGACGCCATGGGCGGCCCAGTCGTCCACGTTGTACATGAGGGTGCGCCATCCGCGCTGTCCCGCGGGCACGGTGGTGTGGCCGAGCCGGCTCCCCGAGCTCCAGGTCCGGCCGCCGTCGAAGGAGCGGTCGAGCCAGACCTCGTCGCCCGGGCCGCCGTTGCCGAGGGACGCCCAGCCCATCGCGTCGGCGTCGTCGAAGTGCAGGACGACGGACCGCGCGTGGACGGTCGCCGTGACGGGCGCGCGGTCCCCGGGGGCGAGGGCGGGGTCGCGGCCGTCGCAGTACTTGTTGCAGATGCCCGCCGCGGCGGCCCCGGTGGTGGCGGCGGCTCCGGTCGCGGCGGTGGTCTTGGTCGCCGTGCCGCCGGCGGACGCGGACTGCGGCAGCAGCGCGCACAGGGCAACAGCGAGGGCGAGGGCGGCGGCGGGCTGCCATCGGCTGAGTCTTCGGACGGAACGCATGGGCGGACTGCTCCCTGTCTGGGGCGCCTCCCTGCCCGGATGTCACCGGAGGTGACCGTACCGGCCCGACGACGGGGTGGGGCGGACCGGTGGACGGGGCGGGGTGTGCGGCGGAGGTGGGGGGTGAGAGCGCTCTCGCAACCTAGTACCGAGTGTGGGGGGCGTCAACGAGCCGGGTGCGCGGAGGAGTTGCCCCGTGGGTGCGGTGACCGGCCGGCACACCTCTTGCGGCGGCTGTGGCGTGCGGTGTACGAATGACGGCGCAGAACCTGAACGGTGTTCACGTTCGCGCGGGCGTCATGGCGCGCGAGCTCCCTTCACGAACCGTCAGGCCCGGGCAGGTGGCGATCCCACCGGCACGCGCGCCCACGTTCCATCGGCGCGCCGCCGCGGGCCGATCGAGCCGGAGGAGCAGCAGATGTCCGCGGAACGCCCCGTTCACCCCCGGCGTACGGTCCTGCGCGCGGGTGCCCTCACCGGCCTCGGCCTGGCGGGCGCCCACCTGGCCGCCCCGGGCCCGGCCACCGCCGCCGCGGAGACCGCCGGGGAGACCGGCGGCTATCTCGTCGGCCGGGGTCTGGCCGACGCCACCGGTGAGGTCGCCGAGGTCGGGATGATGGGCTACGGCCGGTTCGACCAGCAGGCCGCCGGGCTGCACACCCGGCTGCGGGCGCGGGCGTTCGTCGTGGCCGACCGGGCGAGCGGCCGCCGGGTCATGCTGATCGTCGCCGACTCGCCGATGATCTTCGACAGCGTGCACCGGGCGGTACTGCGGCGGCTCGCGGAGGCGTACGGCCGGCTCTACACCGAGCAGAACGTGCTGATCACCGCCACCCACACGCACGCCGGCCCCGGCGGATATTCACACCACCTGCTCTACAACACGACCACGTTCGGCTTCCACCGCAAGACCTTCGAGGCCGTGGCGGACGGCCTGTTCGAGGCCGCGCAGCGCGCCCACGACGACCTGGCCCCCTCCGGCCTGGTGCTCAGCCACGGCACCCTGACCGGGGCCAGCGTCAACCGCTCCCGTCCGGCCTTCGACCGCAACCCCGCGGCCGACCGCGACCACTTCCCCGACGCCATCGACCCGCACACCACACTGCTGCGGGTGGAGCGGGAGGGCCGGACGGTCGGCGCCGTCAACTGGTTCCCGGTGCACGCCACCGGCATGTCCGGCGACAACCGCCTCATCAGCGCGGACAACAAGGGGTACGCGGCCTACCACTGGGAGCGCGAGGTCCACGACGTCGACTACCTGGCCGACGGCTCCCCCGCGTTCGTCTCGGCGTTCGCCCAGACCAACAGCGGCGACATGTCGCCCAACCTGGACCTGCGCCCGCCCACCACACCCGCCGACTTCGAGCTCACCCGCGCGGGCGGACTGCGGCAGTACGAGGCCGCCGCGGCCCAGCTGGACACGGCCGGGGTCCGGCTGGACGGGCCGGTGGACTCCCGGCTGGTCTACGTCGACCTCTCCGACGTCGAGGTGCGCCCCGAGTTCACCGGCGACGGACGGACCCACCGCACCTCCAAGCCCTGCGTCGGCGCGTCCATGGCGGCGGGCAGCATGGAGGACGGGCCGGCCTTCCCCGGGTTCCAGGAGGGCGAGAACCCCTTCTGGGACGCCGTCTCCGACTCCGTGATCTACACGGTGTCGCCGGAACTCGCCCAGGCGCAGGCACCGAAGGACGTCTTCGTCCCCATCGGGGAGATGAACCGCCTCTACCCGTGGGTGCAGGAGCGGGTGCCGGTGATGCTGGTGCGCATCGGCCGCCTCCACCTCATCGGCATCCCGGGCGAGGTCACCATCTGCGCGGGTCTGCGGCTGCGGCGCACGGTCGCGGAGATCGTCGGCGCGGACCTCGACGACGTCCTGGTCGCCGGGTACTCCAACGCGTACTTCCACTACCTGACCACCCCCGAGGAGTACGACGCCCAGCAGTACGAGGGCGGCAGCACGCTCTTCGGGCGCTGGCAGCTCCCGGCGCTCCAGCAGACCGCGGCCGAGCTGGCCACCGCGCTGCGCGACGGGACGGACCTCCCCCTCGGCCCGAAGCCGCCGGACCTGTCCGGCTCGGTGCTCTCGCTGCAGCCGGGGGTGGTGCTGGACGCGCCGCCGGCCTTCCGGAAGTTCGGGGACGTGCTGGTGGCGCCGCGGGAGAACTACCGGGCCGGTGAGCGGGCCGAGGTCGTCTTCGCGGGCGCCCACCCGGGCAACGACCTGCACCGCGGGGAGACGTATCTGGAGGTCCAGCGCCAGGAGTCCGGCGGGACCTGGCGCACCGTCGCCGACGACGGCGACTGGGCGACCCGCTTCCACTGGAAGCGCGACGGGATCGCCGCCTCCCAGGTCACCGTCACCTGGGACGTCCCGCAGGGGACCGCCCCCGGTGCCTACCGGATCGTGTACCACGGGGACGCGAAGAGCGCCTTCGGCGCCGTCACCCCGTTCACCGGCACGTCCCCCGCCTTCACCGTGCGGTGACCCCGGGTCCGGGGCGCCGGACGGCACCTCCCGCCGCACTCCCCCGCCCGCCGGGCGCGTCCGGCCCCGCGACGCGGCCCGAAGCTCAAATGTTCCTCTGAAGGTGCCCGGTACGGGGTTCGGGCGCCCGGCCCGGGGCCATACCCCCGTCACGTCCGTAAGCGACGTCCGGCGGGGGCCGGCACGGCCGGGTGACCGGGGGAAGCCGGGCGGAGGAGGCGACGATGGTGCGACTGGGGACGGGGATCGGGTGGCGGCCGGAGATCGCCGGGGCCGTGGAGGAGATGCCGGGCATTGAATGGGTCGAGGCCGTGGCCGAGAACGTCTGCCCCGGGCATCTGCCCGAGTCGCTGGTGCGGTTGCGCGAGCGCGGGGTGACCGTCGTACCGCACGGGGTCTCGCTGGGGCTGGGCGGTGCCGAGCGCCCGGACGAGGGGCGGCTGGCCGCCCTCGCCGAGCGGGCCACGGCCCTCGGGTCGCCGCTGGTCACCGAGCACATCGCGTTCGTGCGGGCGGGCGGGCCGCCGGCCGACGCGCCGCGGCTCGAGGCCGGGCACCTGCTGCCGGTGCCGCGCACCCGCGACGCCCTCGGCGTCCTCTGCGAGAACGTCCGCATCGCCCAGGACGCGCTGCCCGTCCCGCTCGCCGTGGAGAACATCGCCGCGCTGATCTCGTGGCCGGGCGAGGAGATGACCGAGGGACAGTTCCTGTACGACCTGGCCGACCGGACGGGCGTACGCCTCCTCATCGATGTCGCCAACCTGCACACCAACCACATCAACCGGGGCGAGGACCCGGCCCTGGCGCTCGCCGAACTGCCCCTGGAGGCCCTCGCCTACGTCCATGTCGCGGGCGGTTTCGAGCGGGACGGGGTGTGGCACGACAGCCACGCCCACCCCGTCCCGGAGCCCGTGCTCGACATCCTCGCCGACCTCGCCTCGCGGGTCTCGCCTCCCGGCGTGCTGCTGGAGCGGGACGAGAACTTCCCCGAACCCGCCGAACTGGAGGCCGAGTTGGGGGCGGTCCGGGCTGCCCTGGAGCGGGGCGGGCGGGCGCGCGGCGAGGTGACGGCGGTCGGGGCCGGGACCCCGCGGCCGGGGACCGGCGGCGGGGCGGAGGCCCGGCGGCGGCTGGCGCTCGCGCAGACCGCCGTGCTGTCCGCGCTGACCGCCGGGGCGCCCGTGCCCGACGGGTTCGACCCGGTGCGGATGGGGGTGCAGGCGCGGGCGCTCGCCGCCAAGCGGGCCGATGTGGTCGCCAAGGTGGCGCCCGAGCTGCCGGTGGTCCTCGGCGCGGAGTACCGGCCCGCCTTCCTCGCGTACGCCCGGGTGACGCCGATGACCGACGGCTACCGCAGGGACGCGCTGGACTTCGTCGAGCACCTGCTCGTGGAGGGGCGGCCGGACGACGGGCGGGCGCGGCGCGCGCTGCGGGAGTGGTGGCTGGACCGCTCGGGTCCGAAGCCGCGGTCGCACCGGCCGGCGGCGCGGCTGGCCCGGGCCGCGCGGCGGGTGCTGCCGCGCCGCTGACCGGAATCGACCGCGACCACCGAACGGAACGTCACATACCGACAACACTCCGTCCGGATGGTGAACAGGGCATGGTGTTTCCGCGACCGTGTCCCTTACAAACAAGTCATGTTCTGGGTCCCCCTGCTGCTCCTGGCCTGGGCCGTCGCCGGTGTGGCGTGCCTGCGGCTGTGCCTGGCCGCCGTGCGCGGCGCCGCCGCGGCCGGCCCGGACACGGAACCCGGGCACGGTCTGACGCTGTACGAGGCCGCGTTCCTGTCCGGCGGCCCCGGGCGGGTCGCCGACGTCACGCTCGTGGCGATGGCGCGCCAGCGGCGGCTGCTGCTGGCGCACACCGGCTGGGCGACGGTGGTCGACCCGCGCGGGCGCGACGAGATGGAGCGGTCGGTGATAGGGGCGATAGGACCGCAGGGCCAGTCGCCCATCGCGCCGGTGCGGTCCGCCGCGGCGACCGCGGACGCCGTGCACGGGATCGCCGAACGGCTGGTCACCGCCGGACTGGCGGTCCCCGACGGGGCCGGAACGACGGTCGCGGACGCCGTGCGGCAGGTGCGGTTCGCCGCGTCGGCGGTGGCCGGGCTCGGGGCGGCCGCCCTGCTGATGCCGGTGCCGTCGGACCTGGCGCGCCCCCTGGTCGCCCTGTGGTTCGCGCTGCCGCTGGTCCTCACCCTGGGCTGCCTGGCCATCGCGCGGTTCGAGGTCCACCCGTACTCGCGCTGGGCCTCCCCGGCCGGTCAGCGGCTGCTGGACGCGCTGCCCCGGGCCGCCGGGGACGCCGCCGACGACCGCGCGTACCTCACCTCGGTCGCGGTGCGCGGCATCCGGGCGGTGGGCGAACCGGAGCTGCGCGCGGCCCTCGCGCACCGGGAGCGCCACCGGGGCCCTTGACGCCGACACCCCGGCCGACGGTGCTTGCCTCGGACCACCACGGAACGAAACATCCCTTTTGTCGCCTCCGTGCACCGAAGGGAACACCGATGAGAACTGCCGTCGTCCACGCGGCCGCCGGGTCCTTGCTGCTCACCGCCCTGGCCGCCGCCCCGGCCGGCGGCGCCCCGCGGACCCCGGCCGCCGCCCCCGGCGCCGCCGAACTGCGCGGCACCGCCGTGGCCGCCGCCCGCGCCGCGGACCGGCGCATCGACTTCGGCCCCTGCCCCGCGGCACAGGACCTTCCGGAGACCGTCCAGTGCGGCACCGTACGCGTCCCGCTCGACTACGCCCGCCCCGACGGCCGGCAGATCGAACTCACCGTCAGCCGTGTCCGGGCCACCGGCAAGGACCCGGACAACGGCAAGCGCCAGGTGCCCCGGCAGGGCTCCCTGGTCCACAACCCGGGCGGGCCGGGCGCCAGCGGCATGTACTTCCCCCTGATGGGCGTGCTCCCCGCGTTCAAGCGCGTCGCGGCCGCCTACGACCTCGTCGGCTACGCGCCGCGCGGGGTGGGCCGCTCCGCCCCGCTGTCCTGCACGGACCCGGGGACGTTCGCCCAGGACCCCACGGAGGCGCCGGCCCACCCCTCGAAGACGTACAAGGCGGAACGTCTCGCGCGGGCCGAGGCGTACGCGCGGAGCTGCGCCGAGCGGGCCGGGGACGCGCTGAAGCACTACCACTCGCTCAACAACGCCCGTGACCTGGACGTCCTGCGCGCCGCGCTCGGCGAGAACCGGCTGACCTTCCTGGGGTCGTCCTACGGCACGTACTTCGGGGCGCTGTACGCCACGCTCTTCCCCTCCCACGTGCGGCGCATGGTGTTCGACTCGGCGGTGAACCCGGACCCGGAGCGGATCTGGTACCGCAACAACCTCGACCAGTCGGCGGCGTTCGAGGACCGCTGGGCGGACTTCCGGGCCTGGGCCGCCCGGCACGACGACGTGTACGGGCTCGGCGCCACCGCGCGCGAGGTGCAGGCCAGTTACGAGCGGGCGAGCGCGCGGCTGGCGAAGGAGCCGGCGGGCGGGAAGGTCGGTCCGGGCCAGTTGCAGGCGGCGTTCCTGAAGGCCGGGTACTACGACGACCACTGGCCGCACCGCGCGCACGCGCTGTCGGCGTACCTCGAGGGGGATCCCGGACCGCTGGTCGAGCAGGCGCGGACCCATCCGGAGGCGGCGGCGGAGGCGGAGAACGCGCGGGCGGTGTACCTCGCCGTGGAGTGCAACGACGCGCCCTGGCCGACGGACTGGGCGGTGTGGGACCGGGACAACACCCGGCTGGCGCGCCGGGCGCCGTTCGAGACCTGGGCGAACGTGTGGACCAATCTGCCCTGCGCCTCCTGGCCGGCGCCCCGGCAGCGGCCGCTGGACGTGCGCGCCGGACGGGGCGAGCTGCCGCCGACGCTGATCCTGGCGGCCGAGCGGGACGCGGCCACCCCCTACGACGGTGCGCTGGAGCTGCACCGGAGGCTGGCGGGTTCGGCGCTGGTCACGGAGCGGGACGCGGGCAGCCACGGCCTCGCCGGCGGCCCCAACGCCTGCGTGAACGGCCACCTGGAGGCGTACCTGCTCACCGGGCGGGTCCCGGGACGGCGCGCCTCCTGCGCACCGCACCCGGAACCGGAGCCGAGGCCCCGGCTGGCACAGCGGCCGGCCGAAGCGCTCCGGCCGGCCGTCTGATCAGGCCAGGCCCGCGACGAGTTCCGCGATGTCCTTGCGGCGGCCGGTGTAGAACGGAACCTCCTCGCGGACGTGCATCCGCGCCTCGGAGCCGCGCAGGTGGCGCATGAGGTCGACGATGCGGTGCAGTTCGTCGGCCTCGAAGGCGAGGATCCACTCGTAGTCGCCGAGGGAGAACGAGGCGACCGTGTTGGCGCGCACGTCGGGGTAGCCGCGGGCCATCTTGCCGTGGTCGGCGAGCATGCGGCGGCGGTCCTCGTCGGGCAGCAGGTACCAGTCGTAGGACCGCACGAACGGGTAGACGCTCACGTAGTCGCGGGGCGTCTCGTCGGCGAGGAACGCGGGGATGTGCGCGCGGTTGAACTCGGCGGGGCGGTGCAGCGCCATGTTCGACCAGACCGGCTCCAGCGCGCGGCCGAGCCTGGTGCGGCGGAACAGGTTGTACGCCTCCTGGAGCTGGTCGGCGGTCTCGGCGTGCCACCAGATCATGAGGTCGGCGTCCGCGCGCAGGCCCGACAGGTCGTAGGTGCCGCGGATCGTGACGTCCTTGGCGGCGAGGGCGTCGAACAGCTCCTGGACCTCGTCGGCGTACCCGGCGCGGTCCTCCGGCAGGACGTCCTTCAGTCGGAAGACGGACCAGAGGGTGTAGCGGATGACCTCGTTGAGGTCCTTGGCCAGCTTGCCCTTGTTCGGGATCCGGTCGGGGGCGGGGGTGGTGGCGTCGTCACTCATGTCCCTCATTCTCCCGCTCCTCCGTGAAGGCTCTGCACCGGGTCGGCGGTGAGCCGCCGCACCGCGCGCAGGTCGCCCTGGATCTGGTCGGCGGCGGCGTGGGCGCTCGCGATGCAGGCGGGGACGCCGACGCCGTCGTAGGCCGCGCCGCACACGGCCAGCCCGGCGAGGCCCGCGAGGTGCTCGCGGACGCGGGCCACGCGCGCGTGGTGGCCGACGGGGTACTGGGGCAGGCCGTCCTGCCAGCGGGTGACGCGCGCCTCGACCGGGGCGGCGGCCAGACCGGTGGCCGCCCGCAGGTCCTGCCGCGAGACCTCGACGAGGCCGGCGTCGTCGCGGCCGAGGATCTCCGTCTCGCCGTGGCGGCCCACGGAGGTGCGCAGCACCACCAGGTCCGGGTTCTCCTCCGCGATCCAGTCCCACTTGTGGGAGGCGAAGGTGGACGCCTTGATGGTGCGGCCGTCGACGGGCGGCACCAGGAACCCGCTGCCCTCGGGCAGATCGGTCTCCGCGCGGCGGTAGGCGAGGGTGATCAGCGCCATGGAGGCGTACTCGACGGCGGCCAGCTCGGCGGCGGCGCCGGGGGCCTCGGCGCGCAGCAGCCGGGCGGCGGCCGGGGCGGGTACGGCGACGACGACCGCGTCGGCGTCCAGGACCCGGCCCCCGGCGGTGACCCGCCAGCCGTCCTCCGGGGCGCGGCGCAGCCCGGTGACCGGCGTGCCGGTGAGGATCTCCGCGCCCTGCGCCCGCAACGACGCGGCGACCGCGAGCGGGAGGGTGCCCACGCCGCCCGCGATGCCCATGAAGACGGGGCCCGCCTGCGGGGCGGCGGCGGACTTCGCCTGGATCTCGCGGACCGCCTCGGTGAGCGAGGTGTGGGCGCGGGCGGCCCGGAAGAGCTGGGGGACCGCCGAGCGCATCGAGATGCGGTAGGCGTCGCCCGCGTACACCCCGCCCAGCAGGGGCTCCACCAGCCGGTCGACGACCTCGCGGCCCAGGCGCGCCGCCACGTACGCGCCGACGGCCACGTCGTCGCCGACCTCCGTGCGGGGCAGGTCCGCGTCCCGCCCGATCCGGGCGAGCCCCTCGTCGGACAGCACCCCGGCGAGGGCGGCGGCCGTCCCGGGGACGCCCATGACATGGCCCTTGGGCATGGGGCGCAGCGCGCCGCGGGTCCACAGCGAGGCGGTCGCGGTGGCCGGGGGCCGGAGCCGGTCGGCGAGGCCCACCTCCCGGGCGAGGGCGACCGCCTCGGGGCGGCGGGCCAGCAGGGACTCCGCGCCGAGGTCGACCCGGGCGCCCGCGATCTCGCCGGGCAGCAGCTTGCCGCCCACCCGGTCCGAGGCCTCCAGCACGGTCACCCGCGCCCCGCGCCGCACCAGCCGGTGCGCGGCGGCCAGCCCGGCGATTCCGGCTCCGATGACGACGACCCGCCGGCCGTCGTCCGCATGTGATCCGCTCATGGCTCCACCTTCTCAGACGCCGCCTGCCCGTCCGCCTCGGCGGTGTGGCCCCGCCGAGTCCGTTCCGTGACCGCTTCGGGACCGTTCGGCGCCAACGAACCGCACCCGGGCGGCGTCGAAGGAACGTCAGTCACCACCGGAGCCCGGGGGAAGCCCAGATGCGCACACGACGATCCGTACGACCCGCCCACGCCCTGGCCGGCGTCCTGCTGGCGGCGGCCCTCGCCGTCACCGGGTGCAGCGGTGGGGGCGACTCCTCGGCCGGCTCCTCGGCCGCCGACGACAAGGCCGCCGCCGCCCCGGCGGAGGGCCGGGCGGCGGACGAGGGCGCGCGGCAGGGCGCCCCCGGCGGCGCGGCGGACGGCGCCCGGGCGACCGCGCCGCCGAAGGCGGCCGCGACCCACGTCATCCGCACCGCCTCGCTCACCGTGCGGGTCGAGGACGTCCCGGAGGCGCTGGAGGAGGCCCGCGCGGCGACCGGGAACGCGGGCGGCTACGTCGGCGACGAGACCACCGTCCGGGACGGGGACGGTCACGAGCACACGCGCGTGGTGCTGCGCGTGCCGGTCGCCGAGTACGAGGAGGTCCTGGCCGCGCTGGAGGGCACCGGCAAGCTGCTGGAGCGCAACGCCAAGGCGGAGGACGTCACCGATCAGGTCGTCGACGTGGAGAGCCGGATCACCTCGCAGCGCGCCAGCGTGGCCCGGATCCGCGAGCTGATGGACCGGGCCACCAGGCTCAGTGACGTGGTCACCCTGGAGGGCGAGCTGAGCAGTCGTCAGGCCGATCTGGAGGCCCTGCTCGCCCAGCAGGCGTCCCTGAAGGACCGTACGAGCCTGGCCACCATCACCCTGGAGCTGTCCGAGAGGCCGCGGCAGGAGGCGGCGCCGAAGGACGACGACCCCGGCTTCGTGGACGCGCTCACGGGCGGCTGGGAGGCGTTCGTGACGATGCTGCGCTGGCTGGCGGTCGCGGTCGGCGCGGTGCTGCCGTTCGCCGCGGCGGCCGCGCTGCTGGTCCTGCTGTGGCTGAAGGCCGTACGCCCCCGGCTGCCGCGGCGCCCGCGGACGGTGCCGGCGATGCCCGCCGCCGGGCCCCTGCCCGCCGCCCGGCCGGCGCCGGAGCCGGGGCGCGGCGGCACGCGGGAGGGCGGGGAGGGCTGAGCGGATCCGGAACGCCCCGCCGCCGTAGCGTGTTCGCATGAGCATGAGCATGGGCACGAGCGGCGCGGGGAGCGCGAGGGAACGCCTGGTGGTGATCGGCGGTGACGCCGCGGGGATGTCCGCGGCGTCACAGGCCCGCCGGCTGAGGGGCCCGGACGAGCTGGAGATCGTGGCGTTCGAACGCGGCCACTTCACCTCCTACTCGGCCTGCGGCATCCCCTACTGGGTGGGCGGCGACGTCGGCGACCGGGACCTGCTGATCGCGCGCACGCCCGAGGAGCACCGCGCGCGGGACATCGATCTGCGGCTGCGCACCGAGGTCACGGAACTCGACCTCGACCGGGGGCGGGTGCGCGCGCGGGACCTGGAGTCCGGCGCCGAGTCCTGGACGTCGTACGACAAGCTCGTCATCGCGACGGGCGCGCGGCCGATCCGTCCGGAGCTGCCCGGCATGGACGCCCCCGGGGTGCACGGCGTGCAGACCCTGGACGACGGGCAGGCCCTGCTCGACACCCTGGCGCGCACCGGGGGGCGCCGCGCGGTCGTGGTGGGCGCCGGGTACATCGGCGTGGAGATGGCCGAGGCGATGATCCACCGCGGCTACGAGGTGACGGTCGTCAACCGCGGCCCGCAGCCCATGGCCACCCTCGACCCCGACATGGGGCGCCTGGTGCACGAGGCGATGGAGGGCATGGGCATCACCATGGTGAACGACGCCGCCGTCACCTCACTGCCGACGGGCGACGACGGCCGTGTGCGGGCGGTGGCAACCGAGGACGGGCGGTTCCCGGCGGACGTGGTGGTCCTCGGCATCGGGGTGCGGCCCGAGACGGACCTCGCCCGGGCGGCGGGGCTGCCCCTGGGCGAGCACGGCGGGCTGCTGACGGACCGTTCGATGCGGGTGCGGGGGCACGAGAACGTCTGGGCGGGCGGCGACTGCGTGGAGGTGCTGGACCTGGTCTCCGGCCAGCAGCGGCACATCCCGCTGGGCACGCACGCCAACAAGCACGGCCAGATCATCGGCGCCAACGTCGGCGGCGGCTACGCCACCTTCCCCGGAGTGGTGGGCACGGCGGTCAGCAAGGTGTGCGACCTGGAGATCGCGCGCACCGGGCTGCGGGAGAAGGACGCCCGCCGCGTGGGCCTGCGGTTCGAGTCGGTCACCGTCGAGTCGACCAGCCGCGCGGGCTACTACCCGGACTCCTCGCCCATGACGGTCAAGATGCTCGCGGAACTGCGCACGGGCCGTCTCCTGGGCGTCCAGATCGTCGGCCGGGAGGGGGCGGGCAAGCGGGTGGACATCGCGGCGGTCGCCCTCACCGCCGCGATGACGGTGGAGCAGATGACGGCCCTGGACCTCGGCTACGCCCCGCCCTTCTCCCCCGTCTGGGACCCGGTGCTGGTGGCCGCCCGCAAGGCGACGGCGAGGATCCGGGGCGCCGGGTGAGCCAAGCGGGGCGGGCGGGTCACGCCGTGCCGTTGATCCGGTCGATCGCCTGACGTGCCTGCTCGGCCGGGGCCCTGGCCGGCAGGGACGACACCGACGCCGCGGACGTCACGGCCGGCGGCTGCTCCCCCGCCGGCTTGGCGTGCGCGGCGGGCCGCGCGGAGCGCAGGCGGTGGCCGACCGCCTCGTCCAGGGTCACCGGCCGCCGCAGCTGGGAGGCGAGCCGTCCCGCCTCCTGGCCCAGCCGGGCGATGTCCTCCCAGGGGAGGCGCACCACGAGCGACAGCTCGGCCTCCCCGTCGGGCAGCGCGTGCATCGCGGGGGTCGTTCGGTCGTTCATCGGCCATTCCTCACGTCGGCCCTGCGGCCCCTTCCCCGCGCCGCGGGCGGTCGACGAGTCATACGCACCGCCGGACGGCGGTGTTCAGCCCCGCCCCGGATTCGCCGGCGCCGCCCCACCGGGGGAGAACGGCAGGGGGCGGGCGGGGCCGGGCTTCGCGCCCCGGACATCGATGCAGTGACATGGACATGCCATCTCTGGAGGTGGGTGGCCGGACTGCGTTCAGGACAGGGAGGCGTGACGGGCGGACGGGGGTGCCACGGCGGGCGGGCGCGCTTCCCGCTGGGCCGGGCGGCAGGGCCGGGTGAGCCGGTCGGTCTGGCGCAGGGTTTCCGCCAGCCGCTCCCACTCCCTGGCGTAATGGCTGGCGATGTCGGCGACGGCCTGGACGCAGTGCGGGGGGACGGCGTCCAGCATGCGCTCCCCCACCGCCAGTTGCTGGGCCTGGCCGTTGAGCCAGCGCAGCAGGGCGCGGCCGCCGTCGGTGAAGCGGACCGAGGGATCGTTGGCGAGCGTGCGCATGGCCCGGACGTGGAAGCGGGCGTCGTAGGGGACCCAGTTCTGCGGCCCGGACACGAGGGGCAGGCGGACGTCCCGGCTCGGGATGGTGACCGAGGCGCCGGGGCGGGCCGGGGGCGGCAGCCGGGTACCGGGCCCCCGCGTCGGAGAGGACGACGCGGCGGACGGTGCCGGAGGCGTCATGTCCGGGTCGGGTACGCCTGCGGAGTGCGCCGGTTCCCCGAAGTCCCGGGAGCCTTCCGCCGCTTCGAGGGGCGGTGTCCCGTCCGTCGTCCCCGGCCGCTCCTCCCCCGTCCCGGGCGGCGCGGTCCCGGCGCCGGCCCCCTCCCCGACGGCGCTTTCCGGCCGCCGGCCGTGCGCCGACCGGCGGAGCTCCTGCCGCATCCGGTGGACCGTGCTGATGGACACGCCCGCCTGTTCGGCGACTTCACGGAGGGTGATGCCGGGTTGTTCGGAGAGCAGGGCGAGTGCCTTCTCGCGGCGCTGGGGGATGTCGACGGGGCGGGCGCGGCCGTCCCTGCCGACGCGGGCGTGCGGCTGGGCGATGCTGTCGGCCAGGGCACGACGGGCACGGGCCGCGCCCACGGTCTTCGGGGAGACACCCGCGATGGCCGCGATGGCGCGGTCGGACAGATGGGGGTGGGAGGTGAGGATGCGCGCCACGGCGGCCTTGCGGTCCTTCAGGGTCAGCGGCAGGCCGTGACGCGTATTGGCCTTGACGGACTGGAGGAACAGGTCGCCGGGTGAGCCGTCGACATAGCGCACGTCGATGTAGCGCTGTCCGCGCAGCATCGCGGCCCGCAGGCGGTGCATGCCGTCCACCACATGCCCGGCGGTCCGTGCGACAAGAATTGGCTCGAACTCCGCGGTGCTGTCCGCGAGCACCCGGACGTGGTCCTCGTTCACTCCCTCCAGACGCGGGGAGTCGGCCGGTAAGAGGGAATCCACCGGTATTCTGTGCACTTGCGGCTCCGGTTCCTCGAGCAAAGTGCCCTTCCTTTCCGTCAATCTGCGGCGTCGATCCGCTGCGCTCGCAGGTATATCCGGCATACCTGAATCGACGTGTCTGCGAGGATTGCTCGATGCTTCTCCGCTGCTGGCCGGGGTGGTGGCCGACGGCCCGGCGCCGGACCCCAGGTGCGGTTCTGGGTGACCGCCCGGGTGCCCCCGCACCGGTTTTGCCCGCATCGGAATACCGGTTCCGGGCAGGGAAGGGCGGTTGTTCAACGTGACCGAATATGTGCGACTCATCCCGTTGACCTCACAGTCCGCGCAAGCCGACCGGGGAATCCGCAAGGTCGCCGAGCGCGGACAGCCGACCGAAAACTTGCCCCACCGGTTCCGATGACGCGCCAGAAATCTTGACAGCTCAATGTAGCGCAGGGCAACAGGCCGGCACAGGGCGACCTCACAGCGGGCGGCCAATTTCCGGCGCCCGTAGACCGATAAGGGACTGTGGCACTTTCGGGCGGGCCGGTGTATGGCACCCCTTTTGCGCACGGCGCGACTTCCGTGCCCCGGAGAGGCTTACCCTCCCCGACGTTTGCCGGTGCGCCACCGCCTGCTTTTCCGTGCGCCTCCAGGATGTGGACACAAACCCGGTGCGAGGTTTTCCCTGGGATTGAACGCGCAGGTCAGAGGGATGCTCCGGGGGCTCACCCCGGACCGGTGCGCGAGGGACAACGGGAGATCACGGCACGCTTCACCGAATGCCGCTCCCTTGCGCCCCGTATGCGCCCCCGCCTCAATTATGCTTCACCTTGCGCCCCTTGATGCCATGAAATTGCACGAGGTTTCCTCGGGTTGTACGGCGGTGGTCGAACGAGGGGATTCGGAGATACCCGGCGGGGATTCTGCATTGTGCCGGATGTCCGCCGTGGCCCGCTTTTCACGGCGGCTTCCCCTGAGAAGCCGTACGCCCTGCGCGACCGTGATCGCGAGGGCGTAGGTGGACCGGTCCGGGACCGGGGCACTCCCGGGGGGAGGAGGAGCGCCCGCTCCCGGCCGGCCGCCGGGGGCGGGGTGCGGTTCAGCGCACCCCGGGGGGCGTCCCGCGCCGTGCCGTCGTGGCCGTCCGGGACGGGGCGGCCGAGGGCTCCTCCGGTGCGGGGTGGGGCACGGCGGGCGCGGTGGGACGGCGCCGGTCGGCGGCCCAGACGGCGAGGGCGCAGGCGGCGAACGCGGCGCCGAGCAGGCTGGAGGCGGTCCAGCCGTAGGCGCTGTAGAGCGCGGTGGTGGCGGCGGCGCCGAGGGCGGAGCCCAGGGAGTAGAAGACCATGTAGCTGCCGATGACGCCGCTGGTGCGGTCGGGGTGGGCGGTGGTGAGCACGTGCTGGTTGCTCACGTGCACGGCCTGCACGGCGAAGTCGAGGACGATGACGCCGATCGCGAGCAGCCACAGGGAGTCGGGGAGCCGGCCGATGGCCGCCCAGGAGGCGATCAGCAGGGCGAGCGCGAGTCCGGTGACGGGGGTGGCGCGGCCCGCGTCCGCCCAGCGTCCGGCGCGGGCGGCACCGAGGGCGCCGAAGAGCCCGGCGATGCCGAAGAGGCCGATCTGACTCTCCGTCAGCCCCCAGGGGGCGTCCGCGAGGGGCAGGGAGAAACCGCTCCACAGGGTGCCGAAGGAGGCGAAGAGGAAGAAGGCGATCACACCGCGGGTGAGGAAGGCGCGCTCGGTGAAGAGGGAGCCCAGGGAGGCCAGCGCCTGTCCGTAGCCGACGGTGGCCCGCGGGCGCTCGTCGGCGGGGAGCGCGGTCATGACCAGGGCGGCGAGCGCCAGGGAGAGGGCGGCGAGGACGGCGTAGACACTGCGCCAGCCCCACAGTTCGGCGAGGGCGCCGGTGACGACACGGGCACCGAGGATGCCGACGACGACTCCGGAGGTGACGACGCCGATGGTGCGGCCCCGCTCGCCGGGGGGCGAGACGGAGGCGGCGTAGGCGACGGTGGTCTGGACGACCACGGCGAAGACGCCCGCCGCCGCGAGGCCCGCGAACGCCATCCAGGCGGCCGGCGCGGCGGCCGTCAGCAGCATGCCCGCCGCGGTGACCGCGAGATGGACGGCGATGAGGCGTCGGCGGTCGGCGATGTCACCCAGCGGGACCAGCAGCACCAGCCCGGCCAGATAGCCGAACTGGCCGGTCGCGACGATCCATCCGGTCAGCTCGGCGGAGACGCCGAGGTCCTGCCCCATGGGCTCCAGAACGGGCTGTGCGGCGTAGATGCTCGCCACAGCAACTCCGCAGACCACCGCGAGCAGCAGCCGCCGCCATGCGTCCATCGAATCCCGATCCAATCAGTAGCAAATTGCAACTGTTTTGAGAGTACGGCATGATGGTTTCAATTCGCAACCCATCGGGAGGTTGTCATGTCGCCCAGCAGCACTGAGCGCGGCCAGGGACCCGAGTGGACCGATCCGGACTGCCCCGTCGCGCGCACGGTCGATCTGGTCGCCGACCGGTGGAGCCTTCTCGTGGTGCGGGACGCCATGGACGGGGCCCGGTCGTTCACCGAGTTCCAGCGGCGCACCGGCATCGCCCGGAACATCCTCACGGACCGGCTGCGCAAGCTGGTCGCCCACGGGATCCTCGCCCAGCGCACGGCGTCCACGGGCCGCCGGCAGGAGTACGTGCTGACCGAGGCCGGGGCGGACCTCTTCCCGGTGATCCTCACGCTGCGGCAGTGGGGCGAGCGGCACGCCTTCTCGCCCGGTGAACCGCACTCGGTCCTCGTCGACCGGCACGGGGTGCCCGTGCCGGAGGTGGTCCCGGCGGGCGCGGACGGGGCGCCGCTGGGCGTGGAGACCACCTCCGTGCGCAAGACCGGGCACTGAGGCCCCGTACGACGAACGGCTGTGGCCGGCAGGGAGGTTCCCTGTCGGCCACAGCCGTTCGTCGTACGGGGTGGTCAGCGGGTGAGTTCGGTGCGCAGGAGGTCCAGGCCCATGGGGCCGAGGGCGAGGGCGCGGGCGTGGAAGGTCTTCAGGTCGAAGGCGGCGCCCTCCCGGCGGCGGGCCGCCTCCCTGATCTCCAGCCAGGCCCGCTCGCCGAGCTTGTAGGCCAGCGCCTGGCCGGGGCGTCCGAGATAGCGGTCGATCTCGAAGTCGATGAACGACTCGGGGCCGAGGCCCAGGTGGTCGAGGAGGAAGGCGCGGGCCAGGTCCGGGGTCCAGCGTTCGCCCTCGTGGAAACCGGTGCCCCGCGGGATGCGCAGGCGCAGGTGGAGACCGATGTCCAGGACGACCCGGGCGGCCCGCAGCTGCTGGCCCTCGGTGAGCATGCCCAGACGGTGGGCGGGGTCGGTGAAGTGGCCGAGTTCGTCCATGAGGCGTTCGGCGTACAGGCCCCAGCCCTCGCAGTGGCCGAGGTGCAGCTCGCTGGACAGCCGCTGGAAGCGGTTGAGGCCGGCGGTGTTGAGGGTGGTCAGACCGAGCTGGAGGTGGTGGCCGGGGACGCCCTCGTGGAACATGACGCTGGGCACCGCCCACACCGGCCGTGGCCGGTCCCGCGCGGGCAGCGGCCACCACACGGTGCCGGGGCGGGTCAGGTCCTCGCTGGGCGCGAGGTAGTGGGCCGGGCCCTCCCCCGTGGTCGTGCGGCAGTCGATGCGGCGCAGCGCCTCGGGCACGGTGAAGTGGGTGCCGTCGACGGTGGCGATGGCCGTGTCGGCGAGGTGCTGGACGTGGTCGCGGAAGGCGTCGGCCCCGGTGACCTGGTGGCGCGGGTCCCGGTCGAGTGCGGCGAGGACGGCCGGCACGGGTTCGCCGGGGGCGATCTCGGCGGCGGCGCGCACGGTCTCGCGGCGGACGCGGGCCAGTTCCTCCCAGCCCCAGGCGTAGGTGTCGGCGAGGTCCGGGCGCATGCCGAGGAACTCGCGGACACCGAGCCGGTAGCGGTCCTCGCCCGCCGCGTCCTCGGGGTTCGCGTCCGCCGCGAGATCGCCGGTGAGGTAGTCGGCGAAGCCGGCCAGGGCGCGGCGGCCCGCGCCGGCGGCCTCCTCCAGGGCGGGGCGCAGCGGTCCGGCGCCGTGGCCCGTGGGCAGCCGGGTGAGGTAGGCGGCGAGGTCGTGGCAGTCGCGGGCGTTGCGGGTGATCTGCCGCAGGGGTGCGGTACGGCCCCGGCGGCGGGCGTGCTCCAGGCCGTCGCGCAGGCCGGCGAGGCAGGCCGGGACCGCGCCGAGGCGGGCCAGGAGGGCGTCCCAGGGGGTGTGGTCGCCCTGGTCGAGGACGGACAGGGCCTGGCGGATGCGCTGGACGGGTCCGTCGAGGGTGTCGAGGAGGGTGTCGTAGGCGCCCGCCTCGGCGAGGGCGATCTCGGTGGCGAGGCGTTCGCCGAGGACGGCCGCGCCGATGCGGTCGGCCTCGTTCTCCGGGGGTGTGGCGGTGAGGGCGGCGAGGGTGCGGCGGGCCAGGGCGGTGCGGGCCTCGGCGCCTTCGGGGCCGTAGTCGGTGAGGCGGTGTTCCTCGCCCGCGATGCCCATGGCGCCCGCCAGGCAGGGGTCGAGGGCGGCGAGTTCGCCGACGTGGCGGTCGGCGAGGGCGGCGACCGCTCCGGCGCGGGTGTCGGGGGGTGTGGTGGTCATCGGCGCGTCACCTGGGGGGTGATGGGCTCGGGCTCGGGAACGGGGCGGCTGCGGGCTTGGGCGAGGCGTTTGCCGTAGAGGCCGATGACCAGGCCGGTGACGATGAGGGCGCCCGCGAGGAGTTTCAGCGGGGGCAGCGGCTCCCCGAAGATGATCATGGAGCCGAGCACGCCGAAGACGGGCACGAGGAGGGAGAGCGGGGCGACGGTGGAGACGGGGTACTCGCGCAGCAGCCAGTTCCAGATCGCGTAGCCCAGGACGGTGTTCGGGTAGGCCTGGAAGAGCAGGGAGGCGATGGCGGTCCAGCCGAGCTGGCCGGGCAGGGCGGTGAAGCCGCTGGTGCCGTTGACGCCGAGGTCGAGGGCGAACAGCGGCAGGGGGGAGAAGAGGCTCGACCAGACCAGGAAGGACAGGGTCTGGCGGGGTGCGGCCTTCTTCAGGACGACGTTGGCCACGCTCCAGGAGGCGGCGCCGAAGAGCACGAGGGCGACGCCCGCGGCGGTGACGGTGCCGTCGGTCACGAACATGACGGCGGCCAGGCCCGACAGGGCGATGGCGATGCCCGCCCACTGGAAGCCGGACAGCGGCTCGCGGAAGACGACCGCGCCCAGCAGGATCGTCAGGAAGGCGCTGAACTGCAGCACCAGGGAGGCGATCCCGGAGGAGACGCCCGCCTCGATGCCGAGGTTGACCACGCCCCACAGGCCGACGCCGAAGACCAGGCCGTACCCGACGGTGTAGCGCCAGGGGACCTCGGGGCGGGGCAGGAAGAACACGGCGGGCAGGGCGCACAGGGCGAAGCGGATGCCGGCGAGGATCAGCGGGTCGACGCTGTCCAGGCCGATCTTGATGACGGAGAAGTTCAGTCCCCAGATGGCGGTGACGGCGACCGCCAGCAGGACGTGCTGCTTCTTCACGCGCCCACCTGCCCGGCCTCGGCGGGGACCCGGCTGCTGCGCACGGTGACGGAGGCGAACAGTCCGGTCAGGTAGTCGTGGGTGTCCTCGGGGGTGTCGCCCGCGGCGATGCCGGCGAGGACGGTCTCACCCGCCTGGTAGGTGATGTGGCCGGGCAGGGGAGCGCCCGGCGGCAGCTGGTGCCAGGTGACGGTGCGGGCGTCGGTGCGGTGGGCGTCGGCGCCGGTGAGACCTTCGTAGCGGTGGTGGGCGAGGTGGTGGCCGGGAACCACGAACCAGCCGTAGAAGCGGCCGTCGCCCGCGGGTTCCGCGGGCAGGGCGACGGGTTCGCCGAGGAGGATGCGCAGCTCCTGGGAGGGCAGGTGGACCCCGGTGGCGTGTTCGGTGGCGGCGACGACGTCGGCACCGCCGACGCGGTTGCCGACCTCCAGGAAGACGGTCTCGCCGTCGTGGACGATCGCCTCCAGGTGGAAGCTGCCGTCCTCGATGCGTACGGCGGCCAGGACGCGGGACACCCAGTCGTGGACCTCGGGGGTGTGGCGGATCTGGAAGGAGCCCATCGGGCTGCCCTGGGCGTAGGCCAGGCAGGTGTTGACGTACTGGCTGGCCGTCAGCAGCAGGACCTTGCCGCCCTGCACGAGGCCGTCGTAGTGGCGGATGGGGCCGGTGAGGAACTCCTCGGCCTGGAAGTCGTCCAGGGCGGGGGCGGCCGGGTCGTCGAGGGCGGGGACTCCGGTGGTGCGGCCGGTCAGGGCCTGTGCGGCGGCGGCCGGGGTGTCGAGGACGAGGACGCCTTCGCTGGAGGCGCCCCGGTGGGGCTTGAGGACGGTGCGGCCCTGCCAGGGGACGCGGCCGCCGGCGGCGTGGTCGAGGAAGTCGCGGGCGGGTAAGAAGCGCGGGACGCGTAACCCGGCGCGGGCGACGGCCTCCTTCATCAGGACCTTGTCGCGGGCCAGGGCGACCTGGGCGACGGGCGGTCCGGGCACGCCGAGTTCCTCGCGCAGCCCGGCCGCGTCGAGCAGTTCGTACTCGGACATGGAGATGATCCGGTCGAAGCGGCGCGGGCCTTGGGCGGCGAGCCAGGCGCGGGCCTCGGTGAGGGTGTCACGCACCCCGGGACGCTCGACTTTCTCGCAGGTCAGGCCGGGTGGAAGGGTGTCGAGGGCCTGGCGGGTGCCGAGGTAGGTCACATGGTGCCGGGTGTGGTCGATCCCCCGGTCGTAGGCAATCTTGAAGTAGGGCACGCGGTGCAGGATAAGGATGTTCACCGATTTTCACCGGGCCTTCCGGGCGGGAGCGGGAACGGCGAGCACCCGGTCCAGGGCGTGGGTCCAGGCCTCGCGCAGCGCGTGGACGACGGGGCGGATGCCGGTCCGGGGCGAGCGCAGGACGACGCAGCCCTGGGCGGCGAAGTCGGCGTTGTCGCGGGCGACGGCGTGCAGCTCGCGGCGGCCGGGTGCCAGCCAGGAGAACTCCGTGACGGTGAGTTCGCCCTCGCCGAGTCCGAGGTGTGCGGCGGTGGCGGCGACGGCGTCGGCGAAGGGGTCGGCGCCGGGGGGTACGTCGGCGGGGCTGAAGGACACGTCGTGGGAGACGCCCAGCATCACGGTGGCCGCCTCGCAGCCGGGGGTGAGCCGGTCGGGCAGGGCGGTGCCGCCGAAGGCGGTGTCGACCCACAGGTGGTGCAGGTCGATGCCGTAGACCCAGCGGGCCAGGGCCCAGATCCGCATGCCGGCGGGGCGGCGGTTGGGTTCCACGACGGCCGCCTCACGGCCGTCGTCGCTGAGCTTGATCTCGTTGTGGAAGGGGCCGTGGCACTGGCCGACCAGCAGGTTGGCCAGGCGTCCGGCGCGCTTCAGGGTGGCTTCCTCGTGGGGTGCGAGCGCGGCGGGAAGGACCTGGGCGATCTCCACGGGGTAGCGGCCGGTGGCGCTGACCTTCTCGGTGAGGAACTCCAGGTCCCCGAGACCGTCGAAGGAGAACTCGCGGGCGTGCGGGATGAGTTCCTCACAGATCACACCGCCGTCCAGATAGGGCAGCACCTCGGCGAACGCGGCGGTCAGGTCGTCGCCGGGGCGGACCGCGACCACGCCCCGGTTGTTGCCCTCGGCGGACGGTTTGACGACGAATCCCGCCGGGTGCTCCGCGGCGAACCGCCGCAGCTGGTCCAGGGAGGCGATCCGGGTGAAGGCGGGCGTCATCACGCCCTGCGCGCGCAGCAGTTCGGAGGCGAGGGACTCGGCGAGGCGGTAGTGGTACTTGGAGAAGGCGCCCTCGGCGAGGTGCGGCGCGTCGACCGGCACCCCGAGGCGGTGCAGGAGGTCCGCGCCGCTGTGCACGGCGTTGTCGGAGAAGACGATGCCCGCCCGGATGCGGTCGCGGCGGGCGGTGAGCAGCTTCTCCCCCATCACCGCGAAGTCGGGCCGCAGCGGGTCCAGGTCGATCACCTCGTCGGCGACGGCCCGGTCCGTGTCCCCCGGCTCCGCCCGGATCAGCACGACACGCGCGCCGTGCCGCGCGCGGGCGCGCTCGGCCAGGTGCCTGACCTCGTCGATACGGCTCAGGTTGTAGTCGACGATCAGGAAGAGGGGGGCGGCGCCGGCGGGGGCGGCCCTGTCGTCCGGGGTGGGGCCGGGATTCTCGTACGGGGTGGCGTACGGCGTCGGCGTGAAGGTGTCGTACGAGGGGGGCGTGGGGGTGAGGTGACTCATCGCTGCTCCGTCCCGGGCGCGGGCTCGTAGGCGGTCTCGATCGCGTGCGCGGAGGCGGGCACCAGACGGGCCAGGACGTCGTCCCGGTCCGCCAGGTCCATCCGCCACAGCACCTGGCCGAGGAACACCTCGCGGGCGGAGTGCGCGACCACGTCGCCCGCGTGCAGGAAGATCTGGGTGAGGACCGGCGCCAGCGGGAGCCGGTCGTTCGGGGCCACGTGCCGCAGCGTGCCGGGGTCGGCGAAGAAGACCCGGAAGTACGTGGCGTTCGGGCTCGGCGGGGTGCCGTCGGCCGTGTACGACAGCCCGGCGAGGAAGCGGGTGAAGTGGGCCGGGCGGCGGGCGGCGAGCAGCAGGTCGAGCCAGAGGGCGAGCAGGCCCGTGCCGCCGGTGAGTTCGGCGACGCTCGGGGAGATCAGGCTGCCGCCGACGCGGGGGTTGACCTCGATGAGGTCCCAGCCGTGCTCGGGGGTGTGGCGGGCCTCGATGTGGAAGCAGCCCCAGTCGAGGCCGAGGAGGTCGAAGACGCGCCGCACCCAGGTGAGGCCGTCGGCGATCTGCCCGGTGGTGAGGCCGACCGGGGGGCTGACGCAGGCGTTCTCCAGGACGGCGCCCGCGGTCTCGGTGACCTCGCACTTCTCGTGGACGGCGACGACATGGGGGACGCCGTCGACGGCCAGGACCTCGAAGCTGCACTCCCGGCCGGGAACGTAGTCCTCCACGAGGAACCGGACGTCCGGGGTGCCGTGCTCCGCGCTGGTGAGGGCGCTGGCGTAGACCGTGTCGGCGCGGGCCTCGGCGGCGAGTGCCTCGAGGTCGGTCCAGGTGGTGTCGGGGGTGAGCGGGAAGGTGCCGAAGGAGGCGATGCCGCTCACGGGTTTGACGAAGTAGCGGCCGTCGCCCCGCTGGTGTGCGGCGAGGGTGTCGGGGGTGAGGGCGCGGGCGCGGGCGTTGCTGAGGCCGGCGTCGGCGAGACGGTTGCGCAGGGTGAGCTTGTCGCGCAGGGCGAGGGCCTGCTTCTCGTCCAGGTCGGGCACGCCGAGGCGGGCGTTGGCCAGCGCCATCAGGGGGCGGTAGCCCTCCCAGACGGTGAGGCAGCAGGCGACGTCGCGGCCGGTGCGGTGCAGATGGTCGAGGTAGGACTCGACGTCGTCGGGGGTCAGGACGTGCGCGGCGGTGACGCGGACGTCGTCGGCGAGGTCCGCCAGTTGCCCGGGCCGCGCGGCCCGGTGCTCTTCCTCGGGCAGTGAGCTGAGTACGTAGATCTCCAGACCGCGCGCGGTGACGGCGGAGGCGAGGTCTTCCATGAAGGAGAACCCCACATGGCTCAACAGCAGCACTCCCCTGGCGTTTTCCATGCTCAAAGTCCGGCCTCCTCACCGGGCGGGCGCGGGGCGCGGCCGGGTGCCGCGCCCCGCGCAGTCGGTCGGGGGTCAGGCGGGCTGGTCGGCCTTGGCGAGGGTGTCGAGGTACAGCTCCTCGAAGTACATCGCGAGGATCTGCTGGTGTTCGCGCAGGTAGCGCTTGAACGCCTCGATGTCGTCGTCGCTGCGCAGCAGGTGCCGCACGGCCGCCCAGACCTCGCCGGGGTGGTCGTCGTTGATGTCGGTGTGGGAGTGGTTGATCTGGCCGCCGATGTTGCTCTCGCCGACGGAGTCCTTCAGCGCCTGGAGCTTCTTCGGCTCCAGCTTCACGTTGACGTACTCGACCAGGTACGAGTACGCGACGACGCCGAGGGGGCCCTCGTGGTCGAGGAGGAAGGAGAAGTAGCCGGCGAGCAGCTTGGTCGACAGGTACGGCTCGGTGGCGAGGAACTGCTCACGGGTGACGCCGACCTTCTCCAGGTCGGTGATGAACAGCTCGTCGTGGAGCATCTCCTCCTGCTCGTAGTTGGCCCACACCTGGGCCGACTCCGGGCTGCGCTTGGCGATCTCCACCAGGGCCTTGGCCTCGGCGACGCGCAGGAGACGGATGCGCCAGGCCGTCTCGATCAGGTTCCGCTTGTAGTACGCGGAGTCGACCTTCCTGCCTTCGAGGTGAGCCGCCTCGGGCACGTTGGCGTACCACTCCAGGACCTGCTGGTCGAGCTGCTCGTCGATCTCGGCGCGCAGCTTGGCGGAGGCGGACGCGGTGAGGAACGGGGTGCGGTCCCCGTATCCGGCGTTGGTGACGCGGTTGCGCATGATGGGGGTTGCCTCTCTCGTTGGGATGCCCGCGGCCGGGTGCGGCGCGGGAGTCTTCGGGGCGGGACGCCGTGGGGCGCGGGCGTCCCGGAGGGGCGGCGTCCGGCTCCGCGTGGCGGGGTGTGCCGGGAGCCGGGCCGTCAGATCTGGTCGACGACGCGTACGGTCACGTCGCCGCGGAGCCGGCACTGGCAGGCGAGGCGGTGGGCGCCGCCGCTCAGGCCGAGGTCGTCGAGGAAGTCGAGTTCGTCGTCGTCGGGCTCGCCGAGGGCCGGGCCGCCCTGGAGGACCTCCACGACACAGGCGCCGCAGGACCCGGAGCGGCAGCCGAAGGGGATGAGCCGCTGGTCGGTCTCGTACTCGACCTCGGTGAGGGGGGAGGCGTCGGGCAGCAGGACCACACGATCCGCCGGGAGGATGGTCAGTTGGCGAAGGGTCATGCCGACGGCTCCGGGGTGGGGGCGGCGGGCCCGTGGGGTGCGACGGGCTCGGCCGGGGGCGTGGGTTCGCGGTCGGTGGAGTGTTCCGGGGCGAGGCGGGCGCCCGGCCGCAGGGCGACGGCGGCGTGGTTGGCGGCGGTGGCCGCCTCGCCGAAGCCGACGGAGATCAGCGGGACCCGGCCCTCGTAGGTGCAGATGTCCCCGGCGGCGTAGACGCCGGGCAGGCTGGTCCGCATCGCCCGGTCGACGGCGATGAGCCGGTCCTCGGTGGCCAGGCCCCAGCCGGCGAGCGGGCCGAGGCTGGTGGCGAAGCCCAGCGCGGCGACCACCGCCTGGGCGGGCAGCACGGTGACCTGCCCGTCGCGGTCCTCGACGGTGACCTGCTGGACGCGGTCCGTGCCGTGGAGTCGCGTCACCTGGGTGTCCGTCAGCACCCGCACACCGGAGGCGTACATCTGCTTGACGCTGTACTCGTGGGCGCGGAAGGCCCGTCTGCGGTGGACCACCGTGACCGACGCGGCGAGCGGCGCGAGGGCCAGCGCCCAGTCGACGGCGCTGTCCCCGCCGCCGACGACCACCACGTCCCGGCCGCGGTGCTCCTCCAGGCGCGGCACGTGGTACGCCACCCCGCGCCCCTCGAAGGGCCGCAGCGCGGGGAGGGAGCGGGGGGTGGGCCGGCCGAGACCGGCGGTGACGAGTACGGCACCGGCCCGTATCCGGGCGGCGCGCGAGGACCGGCCGGCACGGGGTGCGCCGCGTCCGTCGTCGTCCAGTCCGACGAGCCAGCCGCCCCGGTCGCCGGGCGTCAGGGTGGTGGCGGTACGGCCCAGCAGCCACACGGGGTCGAACGCGGCGGCCTGGGCGACGAGTTCGCCGACCAGCTCGCGGCCCCGGACCGCGGCCCGGCCCGCCACGTCGTAGATCCGCTTCTCCGGGTAGAGCGCCGCGATCTGCCCGCCGGGTTCGGCCAGCGCGTCCACCAGCACGGTCGACAGGCCGCGGAACCCCGCGCAGGAGGCGGCGTAGAGACCGGCGGGCCCCGCGCCCACGACGGCCAGGTCCGCGACGATCTCCGGGTCGGCCTCCGTGCCGGGGCCGCGGGCGGAGGTACCCGGGCCCGGCACCGCGGTCGCATCCATGGGCGCTCCCACTTGATTCATCCAGAACTCCAGGAACTCTCTTTTGGTCCACGACATACGGATTCTTGGGGCGGCGAATTCATGATTCAGCGGACCGGACACACCGTCAAGAAAGAGAAGAAGGGAAACGGAAAAGGACGGCTCGAACGACAAACGCGCAGGTCAAGCGCCCACTAGCGGAGGCATGGGAACTCGGGAAGCGTTTTTCGACCGAGGAAAATCCACAGTCGAAAAACGGGAAACCGCACGGGCGGCCGTTCCCTTGACAGCCCCGATTGCCCTCCACATAGTGAACGACGGCTTATCGCACCCCGTTTATCGGAGGAGAACCGTGCCCCTTTCACGACGCGCCATTCTCGCCGGGTCCGGCGTCGCCGCATCCTCTCTCGCGCTCGGCGCCCCCCAGGCCTCGGCCGCCCCCGTGAGCGACGCCGCGGCCCGGCCCTTCGACCCGCACGACTGGAGGTCCGTACGCGCCCAGTTCCTGCTGGACCCCAGTTACGCGCATCTGTCGAACTTCTTCTTCGCGTCGATGCCGGCCCCGGTGCGCGAGGCCCTCGCCCGCTACCGCCGCGGCTTCGACGAGAACCCGTACAACTTCCTCGACGACAACATGTTCGGCCGCGAGGAGGACATGATCTGGCGGGACGTGTGCGCGGCGGCGGCCGAGTACGTGGGCGGCCGCCCCGAGGAGATCGCCCTGACCAGCAGTACGACCATGGGGCTGGCGCTCATCTACAACGGCCTGACCCTGCGGCCGGGCCAGGAGATCCTCACCACCACCCACGAGTTCTATCCGCACCACGAGTCGATCCGGCTCGCGGCGCTGCGGTCGGGCGGCAGCACCCGGAAGATCCCGCTGTACGAGTCGTCGTTCCGCTACCGCCCCGAGGAGGCCGTGGCCCGCATCCGTGCCGCGATCCGCCCACACACCCGGGTCCTCGGTGTCACCTGGGTGCACTCCGGAACGGGGGTGCGGCTGCCGATCCGGCAGATCGCCGACGTCGTGCGGGACGTCAACCGGCAGCGGGACGACGCCGACCGGCTGCTGCTCGTCGTCGACGGGGTCCACGGCTTCGGTGCCGTCGACGAGGAGGTCGCCGCGATGGGCTGCGACTTCTTCGCCGCCGGCACCCACAAGTGGATCCTCGGCCCGCACGGCACCGGCCTGGTGTGGGCCAAGCCCGAGAACTGGGCACTGCTCACGCCCACCATTCCGAGCATCATGACCAAGGAGCCACAGGACGCCTGGCGCCAGAACCGCCCGCCGAACGGCCCCACGCAGGCCTCCTGGATCAGCCCCGGCGGCTTCTTCGCCTACGAGCACCAGTGGGCCGTGATCGAGGCGTTCCGGTTCATCCAGCGGATCGGCCGCCGCCGTATCCACGACCGCATCGCGGAGCTGAACGGCGCGCTCAAGCAGGGCCTGGCCCGGATGCCGCACGTCACCCTGCACACGCCGGTCCGCTCGGAGCACTCGGCCGGCTTCGTCTGCTTCGACGTGCAGGGCCACACGCCCAAGGAGGTCGTCCGCATCCTGCGCGAGCGCCGGGTCGTCGCCAGCGGCACCCCGTACGCCGTCAGCCACGCGCGCCTGTCCGCCGGCATCGTCAACTTCCCCCACGAGATCGAGAAGACGCTCGCCATCATCAACGGCCTGAAGTAGCCCGCCCGGACACCCGGAACACACGGACACCCGGAACACCCGGGCACCCGGAACGCCCCGAACGCCCTGAAGCAGCCCGCCCCCGAAGCCCCGTCCCGCCGGGCTCCCGGCTCCCCCCTGCGCCCCGCCGGCACCCGCGACGGGGCGCATCCTCACGCCCCTCCCCCTCCGTACGCCCCCTGCGCGCACACCTCACCCACCCAGCGGCCACTTCCCCAGGGAGACCCCTCCATGGACGTCATCACCGCGATGCTCACCCGCCGCAGCACCCACCACCTCACCCGGCCCGCGCCTCCGGACGACGAGTTCGCCTATCTCCTCAAGATCGCCGCGACCGCCCCCGACCACGGCCGGCTCCACCCCTGGCGCTGGATCCTGCTCCGCGACGACCAGGCCGCCCAGCTCACCCACCTCGCCCGCCGCCTGAAGCGCGCCACCTCCCCCACGACCGCCACCCCGGCCGCCGCGTCCCCGCCCGCCCCCCTCGTGGCGACCCTGGTCTTCACCCCCACCCCGCACCACAAGGTGCCCACCTGGGAACAGCTCGCCGCCACCAGCGCCATGACCAACAACCTCCAGCTGCTGCTGCACACCCGTGGCTTCGCCAGCATCTGGCGCACCGGCACCACCCTCCAGCACCCCCGGATCCGGCGTTTCCACGGCCTCGCCGCGTCCGAGCACCTGCTCGGCTGGCTGCACATCGGCACCGCGACCACCGCCCCGCAGCCGCGCCGCACGCTCGCCGACACGGCCACCAAGATCAGCACCCACAGTGCCGCCGACGCCTCGGAGGACCTCCCGGACGCGGCCGAGGCGGCGTCGGCCCCGCCCCTCGTCGACGCCCTCTTCCCGGCACGCCCCTGACGGACCGCACCCCCGGCCGCGGCTCAGTGCGGGCCGGTACCGGACCCGGGGCCGCCGACGTCCTCGGGGACCCGCACGGCGACCAGGGCCACGTCGTCGTCACCGACGGTGGTCAGCAGGTTGTCGAGCAGCCGGTCGCAGAAGTCCTCCAGGGGGAGCCGGACGGCACCCGACGCCTCACGGCGCAGCCGTTCCAGACCCACGGTCAGGTCCTCCCCGCGGCGCTCGACGAGTCCGTCGGTGTAGAGCAGCAGGGTCGAACCGGCCGGCAGCGGTTCGGTGGCGCTGCCGTACTCGGGCTCGGGGACGAGGCCCAGCAGGGGCGAGCGGGCGTCGTACAGGAAGCGCGCCGTGCCGTCCGTCCCGACCAGCAGGGGCGGCGGGTGGCCGGCGACGGAGTAGGTGAGCTGGAAGCGGCCGGGCCCCGGGCGTTCGACCCGGCCCAGGACGCAGGTGACGGTGCACTCCAGGTAGAGGGTCTGCACGGCGACGTCGAGGCGGCGCAGGATGGTGCCGGTGGGTTCCTGGCGGTCCAGGGTCAGCCCGCGGAGCATGTTGCGCAGCTGGCTCATGGTGACGGCGGCGGGCAGGTCGTGGCCGGAGACGTCGCCGATGGTGAGGGCGAGGGCCCCGTCGCGCAGCTCGAAGGCGTCGTACCAGTCGCCGCCCACCTCGGCGGCCGCGCTGCTGGGGCGGTAGCGCACGGCGATGCCGAGGTCGGGCACGCGCGGCGGTTCGGTGAGCAGGCTGCGCTGGAGGGCCAGTGCCACTTGCCGGGTGCGCTGGTACTCCAGGGCGTTGCGCAGCGGGGTGTGCGACCTCTGCAGCACCATCCGCAGCAGGCTGATGTCGGCCGGGCCCAGCGGGGTGCGGTCGCCGCAGACGGAGGCGGTGACGAGGGCGGCGGTGGTGCCGTCCACGACGACGGGGAACAGTACGACGCTGTTGGCGCCCTCGGCCAGCCAGGGGGCGCTGCCGGGCGGGGCGAGGTCGGGCGGCGGTGAGCCGGGCGGGAAGACGGCGTGGACCGGGCGGCGCCCGTCGGCGGCGCGGGCGAGCGGGCTGCCGGACTCCAGGTGCTCCTCGTGGTGCACGGGCAGGTCGGGCAGCCCGTCGCGGTGGGCGGCGGCGACCCGGTCGGCGGTGAGCGCGGTGCCGGGCAGGCGGTGCAGGGCCTGCGGCAGCAGGTAGATCGTGCAGTTGTCGGCGATCTCGGGGACGATCACCTCCGCGAGGGCGGCCAGCATCTCGTCCAGGCGCACGATGTCGGCCGTCGCGGCGCTCGCGCGGGCCAGCAGCTCCTCCTGGCGGGCCTCCTGCCACTCCTGCTCGATGTCGGTGCAGGTGCCCACCCATTCGATCACCGTGTCCCCGTCGCGGACGGGCGCGGCCTCGACGGCGAAGTGCCGGTACTCGCCGGAGGCCGTGCGCAGCCGGTAGGTGTCGTAGGTCAGGTGCGGGGTGCCTGCTCGGCCAGGGCCCGCTGCCACGCCTCGGCGGCCCCGGCACGGTCGTCCGGGTGGATGGCGTCGAGGTATCCGTCGCCGCGGAACTCCTCCCAGCTCTGCCCGGTCACGCGCTGCCAGCCGGGGCTCGGCTCGGTGACCCCGCCCTTGGGGCCGGTCACCCACACCACCTGCGACCCGGCGCTGACCAGGCTGCGGTAGCGCAGCAGGGCGCGGCGGCGCTCCTCGGACAGCACTCGGATGCGCTGCGCGCCGGTCACCTGCTCGGTGACCTCCACGATCACGCCCAGCACTCCCTGCCGGCCGTCGCTCGTCGTGGCACGCGAGAAGCTGAACGAGAAGTACCGCGTGCCCCCGCCAGGGGAGTCGGCGAAGTCCAGGTCGATGGGTGCCCCGGTGAGCACCTCCGCCCTGCCCGTGGTGTAGACCCGGTCCAGGATGTCGAGGTAGCCGGCCTGCACGAGGTCGGGAAAGGCCTCGCGCACGGTCCGGCCGAGCGGCCGGTCGCCGAACGTCTTGCGGTAGACCTCGTTGGTGTAGGCGAGCCGGTGCTCCGGTCCCTCGGTGAGGATGACACCGATCGGAGCAGGGTCGAACATCTCCAGCCTCATGCGGCCTCCACCTGCCCGTGCACGGGAGTGACCTCATGGTCAGCGTATGCCCGGCGCCCGGCGTCCGCGCCCCGGCTCCTCCCCGCCGGGCCCCGCCCCGGTCAGCGCGCGGTCTGCGTGTGGACGTACTCCACGAGACGGGTCAGGGCGTCCGGGTCGGTGGACGGCATGACGCCGTGGCCGAGGTTGAAGACGTGGCCCTCCAGGCCGGCCGCCGAGTCCAGGACCTCCCGCGCCTTCGTCTCGACGGCCTCGTGGCCGGCGAACAGCACGGTCGGGTCCAGGTTGCCCTGGAGCGCCTTGCCGGGGCCGACGCGGCGGGCGGCCTCGTCCAGCGGGACGCGCCAGTCGACGCCCACGACGTCCGCGCCGGCCTCGCCCATCGGGCCCAGGAGTTCACCGGTGCCGACGCCGAAGTGGATGCGCGGGACGCCGTGGTCCGCCACCGCGCGGAACACCTTCGCCGAGGCGGGCAGCACCGAGCGCCGGTAGTCGGCCGGGGCGAGCGCGCCGGCCCAGGAGTCGAAGAGCTGGACCGCCGAGGCGCCGGCCGCGATCTGCACCTTCAGGAAGGCGGCCGTGATCTCGGCGAGGCGGTCGAGCAGGTCGGCCCAGAGCCCGGGGTCGCCGTACATCATCGCCTTGGCGTTCTCGTACGTGCGGGACGGGCCGCCCTCGACGAGGTAGCTGGCGAGGGTGAACGGGGCGCCCGCGAAGCCGATCAGCGGGGTGGGGCCGAGTTCCCGGGTGAGCATCCCGATGGCCTCGGTGACGTAGGGGACGTCCTCGGGGGTCAGGTCGCGCAGCCGGTCGAGGTCGGCGCGGGTGCGGACCGGCCGCTCGACGACCGGGCCGACGCCGGGCTTGATGTCGAGGTCGACGCCGATCGCCTTGAGCGGGACGACGATGTCGCTGAAGAAGATCGCCGCGTCCACGTGGTGACGGCGCACCGGCTGGAGCGTGATCTCGGTGACCAGGTCGGGGCGCATGCAGGAGTCGAGCATCCCGATGCCCTCGCGCACCTTGCGGTACTCCGGCAGCGAGCGCCCGGCCTGCCGCATGAACCACACCGGGGTGTGCGGCACGGGTTCGCGCCGGCACGCCTTGAGGAAGGCCGAATCCCTGACCGCGTCGTCCTTGACGGGGTGGGAGGTCGCTGTCGGGGTGTGGCCCGTCGGGCTCGCGTTGGCACTCACGTCGGCAAGTCTCGCACGACCCGTGCGCGCCCAGGGACCTCAGGGCACCCGTGCGCACGGGGCCCGGTGCGGGATCCGGACACCGCGGGCCGGGGCGGGTGTCCCTCCCTGCGCCCGCGGCCCGTTCCGCTTAATCTTCCCCGCATGGCTGCGGCTCAGGGACGACTGACGGACGGCGCTGGCGATATGGACGAACCGAAGGGGAACGAGGGGGAAGCGGGGCACGGGGGCGCGCCTCCGCCGCCCTTCCGGGCCGCTGTCGAGGCGCTGCGCGGCGCGCGGCTGCGCCCGCAGATCGAGGTGGATCCGGCCCCCGCGCCGAAGCGGCTCGCGCCGTACGCGTACGCGATGGAGGCGGCGGTCGTCGACGGCGAGGAGGACCTGGCCGACGGCCGGCTGGTGCTGCTGTACGACCCGGCCGGGCACGAGGGCTGGCAGGGTGCCTTCCGGCTGGTGACGCTGGTGCGCGCGGAGCTGGAGCCGGAGATGGCGGCGGATCCGCTGCTGCCGGACGTGTGCTGGTCCTGGCTGACCGGCGCGCTCTCGGCGCGCGGCCTGACGTACGGGGAGCCGAGCGGCACGGTGACCCGGGCGAGCTCCCACTACTTCGGCGGGCTGTCCGCCCGGCCCCCGGCCTCGCAGATCGAGATCCGTGCCTCGTGGACGCCCCGGGAGGGCCTGGGCGGGGTTCCGGACACGGCCGCGCATCTGCTCGCCTGGTCCGATCTGCTGGCGCAGGTCGCGGGGCTGCCGCCGGCCGCTCCCGGGGACGCGTCGGTGGTGACGCTGCCGCAGCGCAGGGGACCGCAGTCGCGCTGAGCCCTTCCGCTCGGGACGCCCGGCAGGCACCGGTATCGATCTCTTTGTCGATACGGCCACTTTCGTAAGGGTTGCGACGCAGACCGAAACCGTTCGGTCTTCGAATGATCGATCGCGCGTCCGAATTGCCCGGATTGTTACTCACCAGATCGTGATCATTTCCTAAAGGACTCCAGGTTTGATGCCGAAGACGACTGTGACCTTGAAAGCACGGTTCGTCCCGGCGTCACCCCCCACGAGCCGGCCCCGTCCCGCACCCCAGGAGGCCTGGTGTCCGTTCTCCTCGAGCAGCCCGCAAGCCTGGTCGCCTACCGCCCGAACAAGCCGACCGCCATGGTGGTCGTGGCCGACCCCCGCGTCCGCTCCACCGTCACCCGCCACCTGTGGGCGCTCGGTGTACGCGACGTGATCGAGGCCTCGTCCGTCGCGGAGGCTCGTCCCCGCATCGGCAACCCCCGCGACATCTGCGTCGCCGAAGTCCATCTCCCGGACGGTTCCGGCCTCACCCTCCTGTCGGAGACCCGAGCCGCCGGCTGGCCCAACGGCCTCGCCCTGTCCGCCGCCGACGACATCGGCGCCGTGCGCAACGCCCTCGCCGGCGGAGTGAAGGGCTACGTCGTCACCGGCACCCGCACCAACCTCGGGCTCCCCACCCGACCCGGTGCCGCCCCCATCGGCGCCGCCGCCGCGCGCCTGCACCGCCGTCCCCCGGGTGCTCCGAGCCACCCGGGTGGCTACCGCGAACTGTCCGGCCGCGAGGTCGAGGTGCTGCGACTGGTGGCGGAGGGCCAGTCGAACAAGGCGATCGGCGTCTCGATGGGCCTGTCCGCCCTGACCGTCAAGAGCCACCTCGCCCGCATCGCCCGCAAGCTCGGCACCGGCGACCGGGCCGGCATGGTGGCCGTGGCCCTGCGCACGGGCATCATCCACTGACCTCCCCCCACCCCCGTTCACCCTTACGACAGATTCACCACCCCGGCCTTTCACCGTCCTGACCGGAATACGACCTCCCGGCGCCCGTCAACGGAACGTTCCGTCGACGGGCGCCTTCGCGGCACGGATACCCTTGACAGGTGACCGACGCCCACGACACCGCAGCAGACAGTTCCCTGCGAACCACCGGAGGCGCCCCTCCGGACGACGACGGATTGTCTGCTACCGAGGCGCCGATCCCCTTGCTCGAACCCCGCGAGGGCATTCCGCCCGTGGTCGCGGACGAGGCGGCCCTCGCCGAGGTGACCGCCGCCTTCGCCGCGGGCAGCGGGCCCGTCGCCGTGGACGCCGAGCGTGCCTCCGGCTACCGCTACGGCCAGCGCGCCTACCTCGTCCAGCTGCGCCGCGAGGGCGCGGGCACCGCGCTGATCGACCCGGTCGCCTGCCCCGACCTGTCCGGTCTGGGCGAGGCGCTGTCCGGCACCGAGTGGGTGCTGCACGCCGCCACCCAGGACCTGCCCTGTCTGCGCGAGATAGGCATGGTGCCCAGCCGCCTCTTCGACACCGAGCTGGCCGGCCGCCTGGCCGGGTTCCCCCGGGTCGGCCTCGGCGCGATGGTCGAGAACGTGCTCGGCTTCGTCCTGGAGAAGGGCCACTCCGCCGTCGACTGGTCCACCCGCCCGCTGCCCGAGCCCTGGCTGCGCTACGCCGCCCTCGACGTCGAACTGCTCGTCGACCTGCGGGACGCGCTGGAGAAGGAGCTTGACCGGCAGGGCAAGCTGGAGTGGGCCCGGCAGGAGTTCGACGCGATCGCCTCGGCGCCGCCGCCGGAGCCCCGCAAGGACCCCTGGCGCCGCACCTCCGGCATGCACAAGGTGCGCCGGCGCCGGCAGATGGCGGTCGTCCGGGAGCTGTGGCAGACCCGCGACCGGATCGCCCAGCGCCGGGACGTCTCCCCCGGCAAGGTGCTCTCGGACGCGGCCATCGTGGAGGCCGCGCTCGCCCTGCCCGCCACCGTCCACGCGCTGGCCGCGCTGAACTCCTTCGGGCAGCGCGTGGGGCGCCGTCAGCTGGAGCAGTGGCAGGCGGCCGTCGACCGGGCCAGGGCGCTGAGCGAGTCCCAGCTGCCCCAGCCCGGCCAGCCGGTGACGGGCCCCCCGCCGCCGCGCGCGTGGGCCGACAAGGACCCGGAGGCCGCGGCACGGCTGTCCGCGGCCCGGGCGGGCGTGAGCGCCCTGGCCGAGCGGCTGAACCTGCCGCAGGAGAACCTGATCACGCCGGACACCGTGCGGCGCGTGTGCTGGGAGCCGCCGAAGGTCGTCAGCGCGGAGACGGTCGCCGCGGCGCTGACGGGGCACGGGGCCCGGGCGTGGCAGGTCGAGCAGGTCACGCCGGTGCTGGTCGCCGCGCTGGCCGCTTCGGCGGGGGCCTCCTAGGGTCCCTCGCCGTACGGCGGGTGTCCTCCTGGCCGGTCCCTCATTTCGTCGCCCCCCTCATGAAGCCGTTGTAGATGAAGCGCTGGAGGAAGAGGAAGACGACCAGGGTGGGCAGGATGACCAGGATCGCGCCCGCCGAGATCGTCTCCCAGTGCGCTCCGAAGGGGCCCTTGAAGCGGAACAGGGACGTCGAGATCACGCCAAGATCCTCGGAGGGCATGTAGAGGAAGGGGATGTAGAAGTCGTTGTAGACGTTGATCCCCTTCACGATCACCACCGTCGCGATCGCCGGCTTGAGCAGCGGGAGGATCACCTTGCGGTAGACGGTGAAGGCGTTCGCGCCGTCCAGCCGGGCCGCCTCGTCCAGGGAGACCGGGATGGAGCGGATGAACTGCAGGAAGATGTAGATCGACACGATGTCGGTGCCCATGTAGAGCGCGATCGGCGCCCACAGGCTGTCGAACAGGCCGAAGCTGTTGACGATCTGGAAGGTCGCCACCTGGGTGGTCACCCCGGGCACCAGCGCGGCGAGCAGGAACGCGGCGACGACCAGCTTCCGGAAGCGGAAGTGGAAGCGGTCGATCGCGTACGCGGTCATCGAGCCGATGAGGATCGTGCCGCCGACGGCGGCGATCAGGACGACCGCCGTGTTGCCGAAGGCGGACAGCATCTCGCCGTCGCGGAACGCGGTCACGTAGTTGTCGAGGTTCAGCGGGTCGTCGGGGAGGGCGAGCGCCCCGCTGCCGTCCGCCATCTCCTGCGGGGACTTCAGCGAGGTCAGCAGGACCACGGCGAGCGGCAGCAGCACCACCAGGGTGGCCAGGGCCAGCGACAGGTACACCAGGGTGCGGGCCAGGGTGCGGCGGGTCATACGAGGTCCACCTTCTCGTCGGGGACGATGCGCCGCTGCACCCAGGTGACCGCCAGCACGATCAGCAGCAGCACGACGGCGGCGGCCGAGGCGAGCCCGGTCTTGTTGAACTGGAAGGCCAGCTTCACCGTCTGGATGACGAACGTCTCGGTGCCGGTGGCGCCGCCGGTCATGATGTACGGGATCTCGAACACCGACAGCGAGCCGGAGACGGACAGGATGACGCTCAGGCTCAGTACGGGCTTGATGCCGGGCGCGATGATGTGCCGGAACTGGTGCCAGCGGCTGGCGCCGTCGATCTCGGCCGCCTCGTACAGCTCGCCCGGGATGGACTGGATGGCGCCGAGGAACAGGACGAAGTTCAGGCCCAGGTAGCGCCAGACGGAGACGCCGGCGAGCGAGGTGTTCGCGGAGAACGGCGTGCCCAGCCAGGCGTGGTCGGTGTCGGCGCCGAAGAGGCCGAGCACGGAGTCGAGGGTGCCGCCGTCCTGGAAGAAGTAGAGGAAGACGAAGCCGATCGCCACCCCGTTGATCAGGTAGGGGAAGAACAGCACGCCCTTGAAGAAATGACGGAAGCGCACGTCGAAGCTCAGGACCGTGGCGAAGTAGAGGGCGAGGACGATCTGCACCACGGAGGCGACGAGGTAGTAGCCGCTGACGAGGAACACCTCGAACAGCTCGGAGCGGGTGAGGAGTTCGGTGTAGTTCCCGGTACCCGTGTAGCTCAGTTCGGGGCTGACGCCGTCCCAGTCGGTGAAGCTGTACGCGATCATGTTGGCGATCGGCGCGTAGGTGAAGGTCAGGAGCAGGGCCAGTGGGGCGACGAGGAACAGCCACGGGGTCAGGCGGCGGGACAGCCGGGGGCCGCGCGGGGCGGGGGCCGCGCGCTTCGGCCCGGCGGGCGCGGCCGGGGGGACCGGCCGCGCCGCCTCGCGGGTGGTGTCCGCCATCAGGACCCCAGGGAGTCGCGCGCCTCGGCCCACCGCTCGCCGAGGTCGTCGAAGAAGTCGTCGAGGCCGCCCTCGCGCGCGCCGCGGGCCAGGTCGACGAGTTCCTGGCGGTAGTCGGGCTTGTAGATGCCCACCTCGGACTGGTTGTCGATGGTCTTGACCTCGCCGCCCTTGGTGTCGTCGAGGTCGATGAGCTTCACGCCCCGCTCCTCGTACGGCTTCAGCACGTCGGGCAGCGGGGCGTCCTTCAGCGGGGACAGGGCGAGGTTGGCCGCCGCGTAGCCGGACTTGTCGGTGAACCAGTCGATCCAGGCGCGGGCCGCCTCCTTGTGGTCGGAGTGGACGTTGACGGCCTGCTGGTAGTCCGGTGAGGTCACCGCGCAGAAGGCGCCGTCCTTCCGCGCGGGGAAGGGCATGAAGGCGATGTCGGCGGGGTCGGTGCCGGCCTGCTCGGCGGCGGCCCGCATCTGGACGACGGCCCAGGAGCCCAGCCACATGGTGGCGATCTCGCCCTTGGCCAGCTTCGGCTTGGACGCCTCCCAGTTGGTGGTGGTGGGGTCCTTCTCCGCGAGGCCGCCGCGCACGATGTCGTGGAGGAGGGTGTCGCCCACGCGCAGGTCGGCGCCCTCGGCCCACGGGTCGCCCTCGGCCAGCGCGGTGGTGGCCCCGGTGTCGCAGCCGACGGAGCCGTTGACGTTGGTCCACTGGGTCAGTGGCCACATGTCCTTGAAGTTGGTGTAGTACGGCACCGCGTCGGTCTTCGACCGGATCGCCCGCAAGTCGTCGAGGAACTCGGCCGGGGTGGTGGGCCAGTCGGTGACGCCGGCCTCGCTCCACACCTTCTTGTTGTAGAGGAACCCCGGGACGACGCCGATCGGGCTCTGGCCGTAGACCTTGCCGTCGACGGTGGCGTAGTCGGTGAAGCGGTACCGGGCAGCGCGTTCCGCCTCGCTGCCCAGGGAGGCGAAGAACCTCGGGTAGTCCTTCTTCTCGATCACCGCGGGGATCATCAGGACGTCGCCGTAGTTCTCCGTGTTCATACGGATCTTGACCTCGCCCTCGTAGTCGGTGAGGGCGTCGAACTCGACCTTCACGCCGGGGTGGGTCCGGTTGAACTCGGCGGCGTACTTCTCCATCGTCCCGTCCTGCACCAGGTCGGTCCGGTGGGTCAGCACCGTGATGGACCCCTTGACCGCGGACGGGTCGTCGGGCGCCTTCGCGTCCGCGCCCTTCGCGGAGCCTCCCGTGCCCGTGCAGGCCGAGGCCAGGAGGGCGAGGACGGCGATCGATCCGGCGAGTGCCTTGCGTCGGTTCATGTGCACCAGCTCCGTTCACGGGGCGGACGAGCACGACTGGTTGGCTGGTTCGGCACTCTGGCAGCCCCTTACTGAACCGGTAAAGTCTCAATTGCGCCAACGATGCCAAAACGTTGCCCAGAGCGGGCTCAACCGGTTTAGGGAGTGTGCATGCGTCAGGTCACACCGCTCACCGACGGATGGATCCTGCGACACCCCGACGGCACGGGGGACGGCCTCCCCGCCTCGGTGCCGGGGTGCGTGCACACCGACCTGCTGGCGGCCGGGCTGATCCCCGACCCCTTCCTCGGCCGCAACGAGGCCGAGGTGGCGTGGGTGGGCCGGCGGGACTGGACGTACGAGACGGAGCTGACGGCCGCGCCGGGCGCGCACGAGCGGACGGACCTCGTCTTCGACGGGCTCGACACCGTCGCCGAGGTCCTGCTCGACGGCCGGCCGCTGGGCCGGACGCGGAACATGCACCGCTCGTACCGCTTCGACGTGACCGGGCTGAGCGGGCGGCTCACGGTACGGTTCGCCTCCGCCTACACCGAGGCCGAGGCGGTGCGCGGCACGGTGGGCGAGCGGCCCGGCGCCTACGCCGAGCCCTACCAGTACGTGCGCAAGATGGCCTGCTCGTTCGGCTGGGACTGGGGGCCGACGCTGGTGACGGCCGGGATCTGGCGGCCGGTGCGGCTGGAGCGCTGGTCGACGGCCCGGATCTCCCGGGTGCGCCCGCTGGTCACCGTCGAGGACGGCGTGGGGCGGGTCGAGCTGGCCGTCGACGTGGAGCGCTCCCGGGCCGGGGCGCCGCTCACCGTCGAGGCGAGCGTCGGCGGCGTGCGCGCCCGCGCGCGGATCGACGGGACGCGGGGCACCGTACGGCTCGAAGTGCCGGACGTACGGCTGTGGTGGCCCCGGGGGTACGGTGAACAGCCGCTGTACGAGGTGGAGTTGACGCTGCTGCGGGGTGCGGACGCGCTGGACGTGTGGCGGCGCCGGACCGGGTTCCGGACGGTGGAGCTGGACACCTCGGCCGACGCGCACGGGACCGGCTTCACCCTGGCCGTCAACGGCGAGCGGCTGTTCGCGCGGGGCGTCAACTGGATCCCCGACGACGTCTTCCCCTCCCGGATCACCCGGGACCGCTACCGGCGGCGGCTGGAACAGGCGGCCGGCGCCGGCGTGGACCTGGTCCGCGTGTGGGGCGGCGGGATCTACGAGAGCGAGGACTTCTACGACGCCTGCGACGAGCTGGGGCTGCTGGTCTGGCAGGACTTCCCCTTCGCCTGCGCGGCCTACCCCGAGGAGCAGCCGCTGCGCGGTGAGGTGGAGGCGGAGGCCCGGGAGAACGTCGTACGGCTGATGCCGCACCCCTCGCTGGTGCTGTGGAACGGCAACAACGAGAACCTGTGGGGGTTCCGGGACTGGGAGTGGGAGCCGTCGCTGGCCGGGGACTCCTGGGGCGAAGGCTACTACCTGGGCGTCCTGCCGCGCGTGGTCGCCGAGCTGGACCCGACCCGGCCGTACACGGCGGGCAGCCCCTGGTCCGGGTCCTGGCGGCACCACCCGAACGACCCGGCGCACGGCACGCACCACTCCTGGGAGGTGTGGAACCGCGCCGACTACGCCGACTACCGGCTCGACGTGCCCCGTTTCGTGGCCGAGTTCGGCTGGCAGGCGCCACCCGCGTACGCCACACTGCGCCGCGCGCTGCCCGGGGAGAATTTCGCGCCGGACTCCCCCGGTGTGCTGCACCACCAGAAGGCCGACGACGGCAACGGCAAGCTGGAGCGCGGGCTGGCCCGCCACTTCGCCCTGCCCGAGGGCGACTTCGACCGCTGGCACTATCTGACGCAGCTCAACCAGGCGCGGGCGGTCGCCGCCGGGATCGAGCACTGGCGCTCGCACTGGCCGGTGTGCGCGGGCACCGTGGTGTGGCAGCTCAACGACTGCTGGCCGGTGACCTCGTGGGCCGCGATCGACGGGGACGGGCGGGAGAAGCCGCTCTACCACGAGCTGCGGCGGCTGTACGCGGACCGGCTGCTGACCGTGCGCGCCGACGGGGACGGCCTGCTGGTGGCGGCGGTCAACCAGGCGGCCGAGGACTGGCACGGCACGCTGCGGCTGCGCCGGATGTCCGTCGGGGGCACGGTGATCGGGGAGGCGGCGCCGGTCCTGGCCGCCCGGGGCCGGGCGGTGGCCGGGATCGGGGTCCCGGCGGAGCTGGTGCCCACCGGCCCCGGGGAGTTCCTGGTCGCCGACGCGGAGGGACTGCGGGCACTGCACTTCCCCGCGCCGGACCGCGAAGTGCCTTACCCTCGGCCCGAGTTCGAGGTCGCGCTCGTCCCGGACGGGATCACGGTGACGGCCCGCACGCTGGTCCGGGACCTGCTGCTCCAGGCCGACCGGCTGGACCCGGACGCGCGGGCGGACCGGGGGCTGGTGACGCTGCTGCCCGGGGAAGAGGTGACCATCGGGGTGCGGGGCTGGAAGACTCCCGACCCGGACACCGCCCGTTCCGCCCTGTACTGCGTGGAGCCCACTCGATGACGGCAACGCCGACCCCCCGCGTCACCATCAAGGACGTCGCCGCGCGCGCCGGCGTGTCCAAGGGGGCCGTGTCCCTCGCCTTCAACCGCAAGCCCGGACTGTCGGAGGCGACCCGGGACCGGATCTTCCGGGCGGCGCGGGAGCTGGGCTGGGCCCCGAGCTCGACCGCGCGGACCCTGGCCGGGTCGCGGGTGGACGTGGTGGGGCTGGCCGTGTGCCGGCCCGCCCGGCTGCTCGGCCTGGAGCCCTTCTACATGGAGTTCATCTCCGGGGTGGAGAGCGTCCTGGTCGAGCGGTCCTGCTCGCTGCTGCTGCGGCTGGTGCGCAGCCCGGAGGAGGAGGTCGGGCTGATGGAGTCGTGGTGGCGGGGGCGGCAGATCGGCGGGTCGATCCTGGTGGACTTCCGCGCCGACGACCCGCGTCCGGCGGTGGCCGGGCGGCTCGGGCTGCCGGTGGTGGCCGTCGGGCACCCGGCGCTGACGGGCGGGCTGACGTCCGTGTGGACGGACGACGCCACGGCCGTGACGGAGGCGGTGCGCTATCTGGCGGCGCTGGGGCACCGGCGGATCGCCCGGGTGGGCGGCGCGGCGGCGCTCGGGCACACCTCGATCCGTACGACCGCGTTCGACGCGGCGGTGCGGGCGCTGGAGCGGCCCGCGCGGGCGTGGCAGGTGGCGACGGACTTCTCCGGGGACGCGGGCGCGCGGGCCACGCGCTCGCTGCTGACGGCCGCGCCGGGCGAGCGGCCGACGGCGATCGTGTACGACAACGACATCATGGCGGTGGCGGGGCTGTCGGTGGCGGCGGAGATGGGGCTGCGGGTGCCGGACGACGTGTCGCTGCTGGCGTGGGACGACTCGCAGCTGTGCCGGCTGACGCATCCGACGCTGTCGGCGATGAGCCACGATGTGCACGGGTTCGGGGCGGAGGTGGCGCGGACGCTGTTCGGGGTGATCACCGGCGAGGGGCCGGGGTCGCACCCCGTACCGACCCCGGTCCTGACCCCGCGGGGGTCCACGGCTCCGCCGTGATCTCCCCTTCCGCCCCTCCGGACCCCGCTCCGCTCGAACGCCGGAGGGGCCGAGGCACCGAGCCGGCCCCGCACGGCCGGACGTGTGATGTTCGCCGCTAAGGGCGACGGGACTGGGCAGTGACGTTACCCGCAAGTAGCATGACCCGTAAGCAAGCGCTCAGCATCCCGCACCTGGAGGAGAGCCATCGTGCCTCGTACCGTCAGGGACGTCGTCTTCGTCGACGGCGTCCGTACCCCGTTCGGCAAGGCGGGCCCGAAGGGCATCTACCACGAGACCCGCGCCGACGACCTCGTCGTGAAGGCGATCCGGGAGCTGCTGCGCCGCAACCCCGGGCTCGACCCGAAGAAGATCGACGAGGTCGCCGTCGCCGCGACCACGCAGATCGGCGACCAGGGCCTGACCATCGGCCGCACGGCCGGCATCCTCGCGGGCCTGCCCACCTCGGTCCCGGGCTACTCCATCGACCGCATGTGCGCCGGCGCGCTGACCGCCGTCACCACGGTCGCCGGCTCCGTCGCCTTCGGCGCGTACGACGTCGCCATCGCGGGCGGTGTCGAGCACATGGGCCGCCACCCGATGGGCGAGGGCGTCGACCCCAACCCGCGGTTCGTGAGCGAGAAGCTGGTCGACGAGTCCGCCCTGTTCATGGGCATGACGGCGGAGAACCTGCACGACCGCTACCCGCGGATCACCAAGCTGCGCGCGGACGAGTACGCGGTGCGCTCGCAGGAGAAGGCCGCCAAGGCGTACGCCAACGGCAGGATCCAGGCCGACCTGGTGCCGATCTCCGTACGGCGGACCAACCCCGAGAGCGGTGAGACCGGCTGGGGCCTGGTCACCGCCGACGAGCCGATGCGTCCCGGCACCACGCTGGAGAACCTGGCCGGTCTGAAGACGCCGTTCCGTGTGCACGGCCGGGTCACCGCGGGCAACGCGGCCGGTCTGAACGACGGCGCCACCGCCTCCCTCATCGCCTCCGAGGACTTCGCCCGCGAGAACGGCCTGCCGGTCAAGATGCGGCTGGTCTCCTACTCGTTCGCCGGTGTGGAGCCCGAGGTCATGGGCTACGGCCCCATCCCGGCGACGGAGAAGGCGCTCGCCCAGGCCGGCCTGTCCATCTCCGACATCGGCCTGTTCGAGATCAACGAGGCCTTCGCCGTCCAGGTCCTGGCCTTCCTGGACCACTACGGCATCGCCGACGACGACGAGCGCGTCAACCAGTACGGCGGCGCCATCGCCTTCGGCCACCCGCTGGCCTCCTCCGGCGTCCGCCTGATGACGCAGCTGGCCCGCCAGTTCGAGGAACAGCCGCACGTCCGCTACGGCCTGACCACCATGTGCGTCGGCTTCGGCATGGGCGCGACGGTCATCTGGGAGAACCCGCACTTCGAGGGGGACAAGTGAGCACCACCGCTGAGCTGTTGAAGGGCGCGGCCGAGCTGTTCCCGGGCGAGGTCGTCACGCAGGCGCACGTACGCCACTTCGACCTTCCCCTGGGCGGCGGCCGGTTCGCCCTGATCACCCTGGACAACGGTCACGACCACACCAAGCCGACCACCCTCGGCCCCCAGTCGCTGGCCAACATCGACGCGGCGATCGACCAGGTCGAGAAGGAGGCCGCGGACGGCGACATCGTCGGCGTCGGCGTCACCGGCAAGCCGTTCATCTTCGCCGTCGGCGCCGACCTCAAGGGCGTCGAGCTGCTGAAGCGGCACGAGGACGCGCTCGCCATCGGCAAGGGCGGTCACGACGTCTTCAAGCGGCTGGCGCAGCTCGCCGTGCCGACCTTCGCGTACTACAACGGCGCCGCGATGGGCGGCGGCGTCGAGATCGGCCTGCACTGCACCTACCGCACGGTGTCCGCGGCCCTCCCGGCGTTCTCCCTGCCCGAGGTCTTCCTCGGTCTGGTCCCCGGCTGGGGCGGCTGCACCCTGCTGCCGAACCTGATCGGCGCCGAGAAGGCCGTCTCGGTCATCATCGAGAACAGCCTCAACCAGAACAGGCAGCTCAAGGGCGCGCAGGTCCACGAACTCGGCATCGCCGACGCGATCTTCGAGGGCGCGGACTTCCTGGAGCAGTCGCTGATCTGGACGGCGGCCGTCCTCAAGGGCGAGATCGTCGTCGAGCGCCCGGTGATCGACCGCGGCGAGGCCTGGGACCAGGCCGTCGCCAAGGGCCGCTTCGTCGCCGACTCCAAGGTGCACGGCGCCGCCCCGGCCGCCTACCGCGCCCTGGACATCATCGCCGCCGCGAAGAACGGCGACCTCCAGCAGGGCTTCGACGCCGAGGACACCGCGCTCGCCGACCTCATCATGGGCGGCGAACTGCGCGCCGGCATCTACGCGTTCAACCTGGTGCAGAAGCGCGGCAAGCGTCCGGCGGGCGCCCCGGACAAGAGCCTGGCCCGCCCGGTCACCAAGGTCGGTGTGGTCGGCGCCGGTCTGATGGCCTCGCAGCTCGCGCTGCTGTTCCTGCGCCGCCTGGAGGTGCCGGTCGTGCTGACCGACATCGACCAGGAGCGCATCGACAAGGGTGTGGGCTACGTCCACGCCGAGATCGACAAGCTGCTCGGCAAGGGCCGTATCAACCAGGACAAGGCCAACCGCCTCAAGGCGCTGGTCACCGGTGTCCTGGACAAGGCCGAGGGCTTCTCCGACGCCGACTTCGTCATCGAAGCGGTCTTCGAGGAGATGGGCGTCAAGCAGCAGGTGTTCGCGGAGGTCGAGGCGGTCGCCCCGGCGCACGCGGTCCTCGCCACCAACACCTCCTCCCTCTCCGTGTCGGAGATGGCGTCGAAGCTGAAGCACCCCGAGCGGGTCGTCGGCTTCCACTTCTTCAACCCGGTCGCGGTCCTGCCGCTGCTGGAGATCGTCCGCGGCGAGCGGACCGACGACGCCTCGCTGGCCACGGCGTTCGGTGTCGCCAAGAAGCTGAAGAAGACCGCGGTGCTGGTCAAGGACGCCCCGGCGTTCGTCGTGAACCGCATCCTGACCCGCTTCATGGGCGAGATCCAGAACGTCATCGACGAGGGCACCCCGGTCGAGGTCGCCGAGAAGGCGGTCGAGCCGCTCGGCCTGCCGATGTCCCCGCTGGTGCTGCTGGAGCTGGTCGGCCCGGCGATCGGCCTGCACGTCTCGGAGACCCTGAACCGGGCCTTCCCCGAGCGCTTCACCGTCTCCCCGAACCTCAAGGCGGTCGTCGAGGCGGGCAAGCGCGGCTTCTACGTCCACGACTCCGGCAGGCCGGAGCTGGACCCGGAGGTCGCCGCGCTGCTCCGGCAGGGCGACACCGTCCTCACCGAGGAGCAGGTGCGGGCCCGGGTGCTGGACGCGGTGGCCCAGGAGATCGGGCTGATGCTCGACGAGGGCGTCGTCGCCGAGGCCCAGGACATCGACCTGTGCCTGATCACCGGCGCCGGCTGGCCGTTCCACCTGGGCGGCATCACGCCGTACCTGGACCGTGAGGGCGTCTCCGAGCGGGTCAACGGCAAGCGGTTCCTGGAGCCCGGGGTGGCTTCGGTTCCGGCGTGACGGCCGTACGCGACTGAGGAGGGCCTCCGCCTGCGGCGGGGGCCCTCCGCGTCGTCCGGTACGGCTCCAGGGCGCCCCGGGGGCGTGGGACCCTGGCCGTATGAACGACAGTGCCGCCCTGCTCGTGATCGTCGACGCCGCGAACGTCGTCGGGTCGGTGCCCGACGGATGGTGGCGGGACCGGCGGGGCGCCGCGGAACGGCTGCGCGACCACCTGGCCGCGCGGGGCCTGCCCGGCCGCTCCGGCCCGGTGGAGATCGTCCTGGTGGTCGAGGGCGCGGCCCGCGGGGTGGACTCCGTGCTGGGTGTCGAGGTGGCCGCGGCGCCGGGCAGCGGCGACGACCACATGGTCGCCCTGGTGGCGGAGGCGGGCGACCGCCCCGTCCTGGTCGTCACGGCCGACCGCGAACTGCGCCGCAGGGTGACCTCGCTGGGAGCGGAGGTCACCGGCCCGCGCACGGTGCGCCACGCCGGGCCGGCGGGCGGGGCTTCCCCGTCCCCGGCGTCCGACGGGCCGGGAAGCCGACGGCGAGGCGACGGGTAGGGCCGTCGCCGGCCCGGCGTGCCGCCGGCGGAGGCGGTCGGCCGGACGCGGGCGGGGAGGGGCCGGGTCGCGTCAGCCGTGACGTGTCCGACGGCTGCCGGGCATCCGCGGGCCGCGCCGTGGGCCCGGCGCGGGGCGTCGGGCGGTCGGGCGTGGCCGAGGGGAGGCCCCGTGGATCCGGCGGGGCGGGCCACGGGGCCGGGAGGATGTCGGCGCGTCAGCGGGAGGGTGGGACGGGAGCCTTGTCCCGGTCCGGGGACAGGCGGCTGTGGGTGCGGCTGTAGAGGAAGTACACGACGATGCCGATCGCCATCCAGACGCCGAACCGGACCCAGGTTTCGGCGGGCAGGTTCAGCATCAGCCACAGCGAGGCGGCCACCGACACGATCGGCAGCACCGGCACCCAGGGGGTGCGGAACGACCGGTGCAGGTCGGGCCGGGTCCGGCGGAGGATGATCACGCTGATCGCGACGATGACGAAGGCGAACAGCGTGCCGATGTTCACCAGCTCCGCGAGTTCCGTCAGCGGGGTGAAGCCGGCGACGATCGCGATGAGGACGCCGAGCAGCACGGTCGGCCGGTGCGGGGTGCGGAAGCGGGGGTGGACGCGGGAGAAGAAGCGGGGCAGCAGCCCGTCCCGGCTCATCGCGAAGAAGACGCGGGTCTGGCCGAGCAGCAGGATCATGCACACGGTGGTGAGGCCGACGGCCGCGCCGAAGCTGATGAAGCCCGCGAACCAGGGGTGCCCGGTGGCCTTGAACGCGTCCGCGAGCGGCGCGTCCACACTCAGCTCGCTGTAGTGCTGCATTCCGGTGACGACGATCGACACGGCGACGTACAGCGCGGTGCAGATGAACAGCGAACCGAGGATGCCGCGGGGCATGTCGCGCTGCGGGTTCTTGGTCTCCTCGGCGGCCGTGGCGACGATGTCGAAGCCGATGAAGGCGAAGAAGACGACCGAGGCGGCGGTGAAGATGCCCATGACGCCGAAGTTGGCCGGCGCCCAGCCGAAGATCAGCTGGATCAGCGGCGAGTCGAGGCTCTGCCCCGCCTCCACCGGCTTGGCCTCGGGCACGAACGGGTCGTAGTTGCTGCCCTTGATGAAGAACGCGCCCGCGATGATCACCACGAGGACGACGGTCACCTTGATCGCGACGACGACCGAGGTGACCCGCGCGGAGAGCTTCATGCCGAGGACGAGGATGCCGGTGAGGACCAGCACCAGCGCGGCGGAGAGGATGTCGAAGCCGAACCCCTCGGCGCCGTCCCGGGTGCCGAGCGCGGCGGGCAGCTCCCAGCCCGCGTTGTTCAGCAGCGAGTGGATGTAGCCGGACCAGCCGACCGCCACCACCGCCGTCCCGAGCGCGAACTCCAGCACCAGGTCCCAGCCGATGATCCAGGCGGGCAGCTCCCCCAGGGAGGCGTACGAGAAGGTGTACGCGGAGCCCGCCACGGGGACGGTGGAGGCGAACTCGGCGTAACAGAGCGCGGCGAGCGCGCACACGACACCGGCCACCACGAAGGCCAGGGCCACCGCGGGGCCGGCGTTGTTCTTGGCGACCGTACCGGTGAGGACGAAGATGCCGGTGCCGATGATGACACCGACGCCGAAGACGGTCAGGTCCAGCGCCGACAGGGATTTCTTGAGGGCGTGCTCGGGCTCCTCGGTGTCACGGATCGACTGCTCGACCTTCTTCGTCCGGAAGAGGGGGCTTGTCACGGGTACCTCCCACGCTTGTCGTCCTCGACATGATCGAGAGGGGGCGTAGGTCGTATGCCCCGGCGCGGCCCTTTTCACGCGAATGGGCCGCGCGCGCCACTCTTCACAGTGGCACGCGCGGCCCCTCCGGGCGACGTGGGCGCCCGGTCAGTCGCGGGCGGACTCCACCGGGTCGGCCGCCCCGGCGGCGGACCGCTCGGCGGCGCTCGCCCCGCCCTGGCGGAGCCGGGCGTGCGGGAGGCCGTCCAGCTTGGCCACCAGACCGGTGACCTGGCGGGCGATGTCGGGCACGGTCAGCCCGATCTCGGCCAGGACCTCGGCGCGGGAGGCGTGGTCGAGGAAGCGCGGCGGGATGCCGAAGTCGCGCAGCGGCACGTCGACGTCGGCGTCGCGCAGGGCCTGGGCGATCGCGGAGCCGACACCGCCGACCCGGGAGTTGTCCTCCACGGTGACGACGACGCGGTGCTTCGCGGCGAGCGGGGCCATGGCCTCGTCGACGGGCTTGACCCAGCGGGGGTCGACGACGGTGGTGGAGATGCCCTGCCGGTCGAGCAGCGCGGCGATCTCCAGGCACATCGGCGCGAGCGCGCCCACGGAGACCAGCAGCACGTCCGGGGCGTCGGTGCCGGGCTCGCGCAGTACGTCCATGCCGCCGACGCGGCCCACGGCGGGCACGGCGGGGCCGACGGCGCCCTTGGAGAAGCGCACCACGGTCGGGGCGTCGTCGACGGCGACGGCCTCGCGCAGCTGGGCGCGGACCTGGTCGGCGTCGCGCGGGGCGGCCAGCCGCAGCCCGGGGACGACCTGGAGGATCGACATGTCCCACATGCCGTTGTGGGAGGCGCCGTCGGTGCCGGTGATGCCGGCCCGGTCGAGCACGAACGTCACCCCGCACTTGTGCAGGGCCACGTCCATGAGGACCTGGTCGAAGGCGCGGTTGAGGAAGGTGGCGTACACGGCGAAGACGGGGTGCACGCCGGCGTGGGCCAGGCCGGCCGCCGAGACGGCGCCGTGCTGCTCGGCGATGCCGACGTCGTAGACCCGCTCGGGGAAGCGCTTGGCGAACTTGTCGAGGCCGACCGGCTGGAGCATCGCGGCGGTGATGGCGACGACGTCCTCGCGCTCCTCGCCGAGCCTGACCATCTCCTCGCCGAAGACGGAGGTCCAGTCGGCGCCGGAGGAGGCGATCGGCAGGCCCGTGTCGGGGTGGATCTTGCCGACGGCGTGGAAGCGGTCGGCCTCGTCGGCCAGGGCGGGCTGGTAGCCGCGGCCCTTCTCGGTGAGGCAGTGCACGATCACCGGGCCGTTGAAGCGCTTGGCGCGGGCCAGCGCGGACTCCAGGGCCTCGATGTCGTGGCCGTCGATGGGGCCGACGTACTTCAGGCCCAGGTCCTCGAACATGCCCTGCGGGGCGATGAAGTCCTTCAGGCCCTTCTTGGCGCCGTGCAGGGTGTCGTAGAGGGGGCGGCCGACGACCGGGGTGCGCTCCAGGAGGTCCCTGGTGCGGGTCAGGAAGCGCTCGTAGCCGTCGGTGGTGCGCAGGGTCGCCAGGTGGTTGGCGAGGCCACCGATGGTGGGCGAGTAGGAACGCTCGTTGTCGTTGACGACGATGACGAGGGGGCGGTCCTTGGCGTCGGCGATGTTGTTCAGCGCCTCCCAGGCCATGCCGCCGGTGAGCGCGCCGTCACCGATGACCGCGACGACGTGGCTGTCGCGTTTCCTGATCTGGTTGCCCTTGGCGATGCCGTCGGCCCAGCCGAGGACGGTGGAGGCGTGACTGTTCTCGATGACGTCGTGCTCGGACTCGGCCTGCGAGGGGTAGCCGGACAGGCCGCCCTTCATCTTCAGCTTGGAGAAGTCCTGCCGGCCGGTCAGCAGCTTGTGCACGTAGGACTGGTGGCCGGTGTCCCACAGCACCTTGTCCTTCGGGGACTCGAAGACCCGGTGCAGGGCGATGGTGAGCTCCACCACACCGAGGTTGGGGCCGAGGTGGCCGCCGGTCTTGGAGACCGCCTCGACGAGGAAGGTCCGGATCTCCCCGGCCAGCTGGTCGAGCTCCTCCAGGCTGAGCCGGTCCAGATCGCGCGGTCCCCTGATGCGGGTCAGCAGCGGCACCCGTGCCTCCTTGCAGTAGAGCTGATCGAGCTGTTGCCGGGCGTGTCGAGTCTAATGTTCCGCTCCGGTGCACGGACTCCGGGCGGTGCGTCGTGCGTCACCCGTTCGGCAGTACCCACGATCGGCCCGTCCTACGACACGGCTGTTGCCCGGCACCAGGAAGGCACCGGGCAACAGCGACGCACCCGAGGGCGCGGGGAACCGCGCGATCAGCCCCGGCGGACCGGCGGTCGGCCCCCTACGCGCGACCCGCGGTCTTCTGCGTCTTGCGGGTGACCGCGTCGATGACGACGGTCGCCAGCAGCACACCACCGGTGATCATGTACTGCACCGGGGAGGCGATGCCCTCCAGCGCCAGGCCGTAGGTGATCGAGATGATCACCATCACACCGAGCAGCGCGTCCCACGTGCGGCCGCGGCCGCCGAAGAGGGACGTACCGCCGATGACGGCCGCGGCGATGACGTTCATCAGGAACTCACCGGTGCCCGCGCCCTGGTTGGCGGAGGCGATCTTCGAGGCGACGAAGAGGCCGCCGATCGCGGCGAAGGTTCCGGCGATCGCGAAGACCGAGATCCGGACCATCTCGACGTTGATGCCGGCGCGGCGGGACGCCTCGACGCTGCCGCCGAGCGCGAAGACCTTGCGGCCGTACGCGGTGCGGCGCAGCACGAAGTCCGTCAGCACCAGGAACGCCAGGAAGATCACCACGGCCAGCGGCAGGCCCTTGTACTGGTTGAACACGATCGCGACGGCGAACGCCACGATCGCGAGCAGCACGGTGCGCACGATGATCTCGTTGAGCGGCCTGGACGGCACGCCCGCGGCCTCGCGGCGGCGGTTGTCGAAGAAGGCGGCGAGGAAGTACCCCGCGGTGGCGACGAGGGCCAGGCCGTAGGCGGCGGCGACATCGCTGAAGTAGTAGCTCGTCAGCTTGACGACCAGTCCCTCGGAGTCGAGGTTGATGGTGCCGTTGTCGCCGAGGATCTGCAGCATGAAGCCCTGCCAGAACAGCAGGCCGGCCAGGGTCACCGCGAAGGCTGGGACGCCGATGCGGGCGAAGATGAAGCCGTGGAGGGCGCCGGCCACCGTGCCGGTGAGGATCGCCAGCACCAGGGCCAGCACCTCGTTCATCCCGTTCGTGACGTTCATGACCGCGAAGGCGGCGCCCGCGACACCGCTGACCGAGCCGACCGACAGGTCGATCTCGCCGAGCAGCAGGACGAAGACGATACCGACGGCGATCATGCCCGTGCCGACCATGGCGACGGACATGTCGGAGAAGTTGCCGGCGGTGAGGAAGTTGGAGTTCAGGCTGGTGAAGATGGCCCAGATGATCAGCAGGCCGACCACGACGGGAAGGGAGCCGAGGTCACCGGCCTTCATCTTCCGCTTGAACTCGTTCCAGTAGCCCGCGAGGCCCTGCTCGCGCACCAGCAGCCGGGGGTCGACCACGGTCACCGCCGCGGCGGCCGCCTCGGGGTTGCCCACGGCGTGGTCCTCGGCGGGGGTGGAGGTCTTTTCGGTGCTCACTTCTTGATCTCCCCATTGGTGCGCGCCGCACGACGGGTCACGGCGTTGTCCGTGGCGCCCGTGATGGCGGAGATGATCTCTTCCTGCGAGGTCGACTTGACCTCGAAGACGCCGTTGTTGCGCCCGAGGCGCAGGACGGCGACCTTGTCCGCGACGGCCTTCACATCGGCCATGTTGTGGCTGATGAGGATGACCGCGTGGCCGCGCTCGCGCAGCCGCTCGACCAGGTCGAGGACCTGCGCGGTCTGCTCGACGCCGAGGGCGGCGGTGGGCTCGTCCAGGATCACCAGCTTCGGCTCGCCGAGCATGGACCGGGCGATGGCCACGACCTGGCGCTGACCGCCGGAGAGCGAGGCGATCGGGATCCGGACGCTGGGGATGCGGATCGAGAGCGTGTCGAGGAGCTCGCGGGAGCGGCGCTCCATCTCCACCTCGTCCAGGACACCGCGCCTGCGGATCTCCCGGCCCAGGTACAGGTTGCCGACGACATCGATGTTGTCGCACAGCGCGAGGTCCTGGTAGACCGTCGCGATGCCCAGGTTCTGGGCGTCGTGCGGCCTGTTGATCTGGACGGCCCTGCCGTCCCACTCGATGACGCCCTCATCGATGGGGTGCACGCCGGCGATCGTCTTGACCAGCGTGGACTTTCCGGCTCCGTTGTCGCCCACCAGGGCGACCACCTCACCGGCGTGGACCTCAAGCTCTACGTCGGTGAGCGCCTGGACGGCACCGAACCGCTTGGAGACCCCGCGCAACGCCAGCACGGGCGTAGCGGACACGTGAACCATCTCCTTCGCCGCCTGACCCGGCGGGAGGTTGTGCAGAAAGGTTGGGGGGTGTTCCGTCCGGCGCCCCGCGTAGCTTGCGGGGCTGGTGTGTGCGGGGCGCCGGCGGAGCGTGTGGCAGTCCGTCCCGTGCGGGGAGTCCGGGTCACGGACTCCCGCGTGGGTCACGGGAATCGGGGACTGCTTACTTGAGGCCGATCTTGTCGCAGGCGGCCTTGTACTTGCCGGTGCAGATCTCCTGGACGGTGTAGATGCCGTCCTTGATCACGGTGTCGTTGATGTTCTTCTGGGTCAGCGAGACGACCGGGACCAGGACGGAGGGGACACCCTTGGTGGTCGGGCTGTCGACCTTGTCCTTGGCGAGGGAGTCCAGCGACTTGCCCTGGGCCAGCAGCACGGCCATCTCGGCGGCGATGTTCGCCTCCTGCGGGTACGGCTTGTAGACGCTCATGTACTGCTCACCGGTGACGATGCGCTGCACACCCGCGAGCTCGGCGTCCTGGCCGGTGACCGGGATGTCGTCGATGCCGGCGGCCTTCAGGGCGGTGATGATGCCGCCCGCCATGCCGTCGTTGGCGGAGTAGACGCCGACGATCTTGTCCTTGCCGAGGGCGGAGATGGCGCCCTCCATGTTGGCGTTGGCGTTCTCCGGCTTCCACTCCTTGGTGTCGTACTCGCGGCCGACCTTCACCTTGCCGTCGAGGACGGAGTGGGCGCCCTCCTTGAACATGGCGGCGTTCGGGTCGGTGGAGGACCCGTTCATCATGACGATCTGGCCGTCCTTGGCCTTGTCGCCCAGCGCCTCGAGGAGGGCCTCGCCCTGGGTCTTGCCCACGGTCACGTTGTCGAACGAGGTGTAGGCGTCGATCGGGCCCTCGGCCAGGCGGTCGTAGGCGACGACCGGGATGCCGGCGTCCTTGGCCTTCTTCACCGAGCCGGCGATGGCCTTGGAGTCCACCGCGTCCACGATCAGCACGTCGACCTTGTTGGTCACCATCGTGTCGACCTGCTGGTTCTGCAGGCTGGCGTCCTGCTTGGCGTTGGCGTAGACGACCTCGCCCTTGTTGTTCGTGAGCTCCTTGACCTTCTTCTCGATCAAGGGCTTGTCGAACTTCTCGTACCGCGCGGTCTGGTTCTCCGGCAGGAGCAGACCGACCTTGATGTCGTCGCCCTTGGCGGCGGAGTCACCGGAGTCCTTCTTGTCGCCCGACTCCGCGGCGCTGCCGCAAGCGGCGAGCGAGACGGCCATCGCGCCCGCGGCAATGGCAACGGCGGCACGACGCATACGCGTGTTCACTTCTACAAACCTCCCTGACGAGGCCGCGTCGTTGCGGCCGAGGTGGCTGGAAGTCAACTCGGCCACACGTGCGACGTCAAGAAGTAAATCCTTAACGAGATGGCAACGGTGCCATCCGTTCTCTAAGTGAAGGCAGGCCCGGCCGCGGCGAGCGACCCCGTCGCGGTGCCGTCCAGAAGGGTCGAATCGCCCATCTCGCTCAGCGCGAGGGCGAGCGCTCCGAGCACCTCCGCACGACCCCCAAGTGCCCCGGGGAGAACGGACAGTTGACGCGCCGCACTGGGGATCGCATAGCGGCCGACGGACTCCCGGATCGGCCCGAGCACCAGCTCACCGGCCTCGGCGAGATCACCGCCGAGGACCACCCGGCTCGGGTTCAGCAGGTTGCAGAGATTGGCGACTCCACTGCCGATGTGGCGGCCGACGTCGGCGATCACCCGACGGCAGCCCGGGTCCCCGTCCCGCGCGAGCCGCACGACGCCCTCCATCGTCAGATCGGTGCCGTGACTGGGCTGGAGCAGCGGGAGCACGTAGCGCGCGGCCGTGAAGGTCTCCAGGCAGCCACGGTTGCCGCAGCGGCAGACCGGGCCGGATTCATCGAGTGTAATATGTCCGATTTCGCCCGCGGTGCCGCCGGGACCGCGGTAGATCTTCCCGCTGATCACCAGACCCGCGCCGACACCGCTGGCGACCTTGATGTACGCGAGGTCGCGCACGCCCCGGCCGCTGCCCCAGACCATCTCGCCGAGGGCGCCGAGGTTGGCGTCGTTGTCCACGTGCACCGGCACGCCGAGCCGCCCCCGCAGCTCCTCGGCGGGCCTGGTACCGGTCCAGCCGGGCAGGATGGCGGTCGATCCCAGGGTCCCGGACTCCACGTCGATCGGTCCGGGCACGCCGAGCCCCACGCCGGCGATCTTGGCGCGGTCCACACCGGTCGCGTCGATCAGACGGCTGACCAGCTGTTCCGCCCGGTCGAAGCCCTGTGGGGCGGACGCGTCCACGTCCAGCGGCTCGGATTCCTCGGCCAGCACCTGGTGGGCGAGGTTCCCGATCGCCACCCGCAGATGGGTGTGCCCGAAGTCGACCCCGATGACGATGCCGGCGTCCCCGCTCAGCGAGACGCTGCGGGCCCGGCGCCCGCCCGCCGAGGTCGGGGTGACCTCGACGGTTCCGCCGTCCTTCAGTTCCCGGACGATGTTGGAGACGGTGGCCGCGGACAGGCCGGTCGTCCTCGCGATCTCGGCCTGGGTGAGGGAACCGGCAAGACGTACTGCTCGGACCACCCGTTCCAGGTTGGCTCGGTGCAGCGACGACTGCGACCCCGGAGTCTCCACGACGACCTCCTGCGCGCGGGGCCGCTTCGGTGAGACCCCGTTCATGTCCAACTAGTGAACTCTAAGCTGAGCCGTTCGGGTTGCCTCCCGTCAAGAGGTTGAACCGTATCGGGGGGCTCCGGCATGTACGGACACATACACGGACGCCGCTCCCGGTGACGGGAGCGGCGTGTGCACGAGGGGTTCCGAAGCGTTACTTCAGGGTCGCGGAGGTGAGTCCCGCCTGCACCTGGCGCTGGAAGGAGAGGTAGACCACCAGCATGGGCACCATGGCGATGGTCACGCCCGCGAAGAGGACCGGGAGGTCGGAGGCGTACCCCTGCTGCTGCTGGAGCTGGATGAGCCCCTGGGTCAGCACGTAGCGCTCCGGGTCGTCACCGCTCTGCGGCTGCATCAGCACGGTCGGCAGGATGTACTGGTTCCACTGGCCCAGCGTGTTGAAGATCCCGACGCTGAGCAGGCCGGGCTTGGCCATCGGCAGCATCACCTGGAAGAAGGTCCGGGTGTGCGAGGCCCCGTCGAGGACGGCCGCCTCGAAGACCGCCGTGGGCAGGGTCCGGAAGAAGGCGTGCATGAAGAACACCGTGAACGGCATCGAGTAGGCGACGTAGACCAGGACCAGGCCCTGATAGGTGTTCAGCATGTCGAGCCGCTTGACCATGAAGAACAGCGGCACCAGGGCGAGGAACACGGGGAACATCGCGCCCGCGACGAAGAAGTAGTACAGGAACCGGTTGCCCCGGAACTCGTACCGGGCCAGCACGTACGCCGCCATGGAGCCGAGCAGCATGGTCAGCGGCACGGAGAAGACCAGCACGACGACCGTGTTCAGGAAGTAGTCCCCGATGCCCTTGTCCCAGGCGCGGGAGAAGACGTCCAGGTCCCAGTTCTGCGGCCAGCCGAAGGCCGAGCCGCCGATCTGGGCGTCGGTCCGGAAGGAGCTGAGCACCAGCCACAGCAGCGGCAGCACGATCAGCACCGCCCACAGGACGAGGAAGCCGTGCGAGAAGACGTTCAGCACGACGCCTTCGCCGCGCCGGTCGCCGGGGCGTACGGGCCCCTTGCCCACCGGCGGCGGGGGCGGGGTGGAGTCCCCGGTGGGGGCGGTTTCCTTGAGAGGTGCGCTCATCGTCGTTACTCCGCCTCAGAACTCGATGCGCTCGCGACGGGTGGCGCGCAGCATGACCACGGACACGATCAGGGTGAGGAGCAGCATGACGACGCCCATGGCGCAGGCGTAGCCGCTCCTGCCGTACAGCAGGAAGTTCCGCATCATCACGGTGGACATGACCTCGCTGTGGTGGTCGGGGCCGCCGCCGTAGTCCCCGGCGGTCATGGTGGAGACCAGGATGAACATGTCCATCGCCGCGATGCCGAGATAGACCCACGCGGTCTGCACGGAGTCCCACAGCAGCGGCAGGGTGATACGGAAGAAGGACTGGGCGCGGCCGGCGCCGTCGATGAGCGCGGCCTCGTAGATGTCCCGGGGAATGGACTGCATGGCGGCGGAGAACAGCACCAGGTAGAAGCCGACGCCGTGCCAGACGACCACCGCGATCAGCGCCCACAGCACGAAGCCGGGCTCGTTGAGCCATTCGACGGGGCTGCTCTCGTCGACCAGGCCGAGCTTGATGAGGGCGCCGTTGAGCATGCCGCCGCCGTCGCTGCGGTACACCGCGCCGAACAGCACCGCCATGATGGCCAGGGACAGTACCTGGGGGAAGAAGTAGATCACCCGGTAGTACTTGGATCCGGCGACTCCCGAGACGCCTCCGGAGCGTCCGCGTCCGCCCGCGTTCACCATGAAGGCGAAGAACAGGGCGAGCAGAATGGTGATCACCGGGATGAACACCAGGAACAGGATGTTGTGCCAGATGGCCCCCCTGAAGATGTCGTCCCGGAACAGCGCGGTGTAGTTGTCCAGGCCGACGAAATCGAAGGTCTGCGACTGGCCCTTCCAGTCGGTCAGTGAATAACCGAACGTCTGGATGTACGGCCAGATCACGAAGATCAGATAAAGCGCCACGGGAATGAGGAGAAATCCCGCGACGAACCGGTGCTGCCCTTTGCGCATGGCGTCCTGCCCCTGGGTGTGGCCGCTGCGGGCCGGGATTTCTCCCGGCCCGCATTCCGGTCGGTCGAGCGAGCGAGATCAGTCGCGGCGGTTCTGCTTCGACGCCGGGTCCTTGGCCTGCTTGTCGACCGCGGCCTGGGCCCGCTTGAGCCACTCCTTGGGCTGGATGCGCTTGGCCATGAGTTCGTTGGAGGCGTTCTCGATGGCGGTGTTCATCTCGCTGTACCACTCGGTGTAGAGGTAGCGGAAGGTGTTGTTGCCGGCCGCCTTGGATGCCTCGACGGTGGACTGGGTGCCCGGCCGCAGCTGCACGTTCGGGTCGACGCCGTCCTTGAGGATGGTCAGCGAGTTCGCCTCCTTGGCGAACAGGGTCGACCATTCCTTGGAGAGCATCATCCGCATGAACTCCTTGGCCGCGGGGAGGTTCTTGGCCTTGGACGGGATGATGAAGGGCTCACCGGAACCGGCCCGGATCGCCTCGAAGGGCAGCGCGCTGCCGGGCAGCAGCGGCATCGGCAGGAACTTCATGTCGAAGTCCTGCGGTGTCGTCTTGAGCTGCTCGTTCTCCAGCCAGGAGCCGCTGGTGATGAACGCGGCCTTGTACTGGTTCCAGCGGGTCTGCGACTCGTTGTGGGTCAGGCCGTTCGTACCGGGCATCAGATAGCCCTTCTCGACGACCTCGTAGACGGCCTCGATGGCCTCCGTGGCGGCGTCGGAGCCGACGAACGCCCTGGGGTCGAGGTTGTCGATCGCCTTCATGGCGTCGAGACCGCCCTTCTTGGCGATCAGGTCCATGATGGCGACGTTGATGTAGTACGGGTACTTGCCCTGGTGGGCGAGTCCGCCGATGCCCTGGGACTTGGCGTCCTTGCAGATGGCGAGGAAGTCGCCCCAGGTCCGGGGCGCCTCCCAGCCCTTGTCCTTGAAGAGCTTGCCGGAGTACCACAGCCCCCACACCGTGTAGATGTAGTTGAGGGCGACGACCTTGCCCTCCTGCATGCCCGCGTCGAGCGTGCCGGGGATGAGCGTGTCGCGGACCTTCTGGTCCGGGTTGTCGACCGACGGCGCGTCGAGCACCTCGGCGAGGTCGAGCAGCTGGCCGTTCTTCGCCAGTACGTCGATGGGGATCTGCTGGGCGCCGGAGTCGTCGACGATGTCCGGCGGGTTGCCGGCGTTGAAGCGGGGCTGGAGCTTGCCCGTGATCTCCTGGGTGCCGGTGTGGACGGAGGTGACGCCCCACTTCTTCTGGAAGGCGGCTTCCCACGCCTTGGCGTAGTTGTCCCCGTAGCCGCCCTTGAAGATGACGACGTCGAGTTTGCTGCCTTCCTTGACTCCGAACGGGTTGGAGTCGGACGTCCTGCCCTCGTTCTCGCCGGATTCCTCACCCCCGCCCCCGCTGGCGCAGGCGGACAGGAAGCCCATCGTCGGTACGGAAATCAGGCCGAGCGCGGCCGACCGCTTGATCAGATCGCGGCGCCCCACACCCGTGGGGGTGTGGTCACCGGTGCCGGTGTTCTCGGCGGAAGTGGATCCCATGCTCAAGTCCTCGCCTTCTCCAGGACTCAGGCGGTGAACCGGATCCTTCCCGGCACCGCGTTCGGGTCAAGCTGGGTCGTGCAGGAAGTGCGGCTGGTTCGTGGTCGGGTGCTGTGAAGATGCCCCGGAGTGCCGACAGGTATAGTCCACTTCACGCCGACGGAGCAAGATCGAATGCAAGGTTCGGCGCCGGTCTTTTCCGAGTTGAGACCTCGCGGAAATACGGGCCCGTGACACCTTCCGCCCCGGAGAAATCCGTGCCACCGGCCCGAATGCCACATTCAACCCTCTTGACACCATGGGCCACTTGGCCCACTACTGGTTCCTGCGCTGTGTAATTGACAACGTTGTCCGGCGCAGGGAGGGTCCTCACGCATGCAACACAGGGTTCGGCACAGATGGGGGACGGCGGTCGTCGCGACGACCGCCTTCGCTTTGGCCGCGGGCTCCCAGGGCGTCGCGGTCGCCCTGCCCTCGGCACCGGCCAAGGCCGACCGGGAGTTCGCTTCGTCCTTCGAGTCCGGGGAACCCGCCCCGGACTGGCTGAACACCGTCGACACGACCCCGGGCGGCGACAAGCGCGCCTCGGGCGTGGACGGCGGGTACAGCTCCGGCATACCGGGCAATGTCACCGACCACGTCACGGACGTCCGCGCCAGCGCGGAGAACACCGGCGGCGGGGAGGTGAAGGAGAACCTGGTCGACGGTGAGCCCAGCTCCAAGTGGCTGGCCTTCGCGTCCACCGGCTGGGTGGAGTTCGACCTGGACGCACCGGCCGAGGTGGTCCGTTACGCGCTCACCTCCGCCAACGACCACGCCGAGCGCGACCCGCGCGACTGGACCCTCAAGGGCTCCACCGACGGCCAGGAGTGGAAGACCCTGGACACCCGTTCCGGTGAGACCTTCTCGGAGCGGTTCCAGACCAAGCTGTACGACATCGACGCCTCCGCCGTCGCCGCGTACCGGCACTTCCGGCTGGAGATCGCCAAGAACGGCAGCGGCGGCATCATCCAGCTAGCCGACGTCCAGTTCTCCACCGGCGACAGCGAGACACCGATACCGCAGGACATGCTCTCGCTGGTCGACCGCGGCCCCTCCGGGTCGCCGACGGCCAAGGCGGGCGCCGGGTTCACCGGAAAGCGTGCCCTGCGGTACGCCGGCCGGCACACCGCCGAGGGGCGGGCGTACTCGTACAACAAGGTGTTCGACGTCGATGTGGCGGTCGGCCGGAACACCCAGTTGTCGTACCGGATCTTCCCGTCGATGGCGGACGGCGACCTCGACTACGACGCCACCAACGTCTCCGTCGACCTCGCCTTCACCGACGGCACCTATCTGAGCGACCTGCGCGCGAGCGACCAGCACGGCTTCCCGCTCACCCCGCGGGGACAGGGCACCTCGAAGATCCTCTACGTCAACCAGTGGAACAACGTGGTCTCCCGGATCGGCTCGGTGGCGGCCGGCAAGACCGTCGACCGGATCCTGGTGGCGTACGACTCCCCCAAGGGCGAGACGAAGTTCCGCGGTTGGCTGGACGACGTCGCGCTGAAGCAGGTGGCGCCCGAGCGACCCAAGGCGCACCTCTCCGACTACGCGGTGACCACCCGGGGCACCAACTCCAGCGGCGGCTTCTCGCGCGGCAACAACTTCCCCGCGACCGCCGTCCCGCACGGGTTCAACTTCTGGACCCCGGTCACCAACGCCGGCTCGCTGAGCTGGCTGTACGACTACGCGCGCGGCAACAACGCGGACAACCTGCCGACGATCCAGGCGTTCAGCGCGAGCCACGAGCCGAGCCCCTGGATGGGCGACCGGCAGACCTTCCAGGTGATGCCGTCCGTCGCCGCCGGCACCCCCGACCTCGGGCGTGACGCGCGCGAGCTGGCCTTCCGGCACGAGAACGAGACCGCGCGGCCGTACTACTACGGCGTGCGGTTCGAGAACGGCCTCAAGGCCGAGATGGCGCCGACGGACCACGCGGCGATGATGCGCTTCACCTACCCCGGTGACGACGCGAGCGTGCTGTTCGACAACGTCACCGACCAGGCGGGCCTGACCCTCGACAAGGAGAACGGCACCTTCACCGGCTACTCGGACGTCAAGTCCGGGCTGTCCACGGGCGCGACGCGGATGTTCGTCTACGGCGAGTTCGACCAGAAGGTCACCGGGGGCGACGCGAGCGGCGTCAAGGGCCACCTGCGCTTCGACGCGGGCGACGACCGCCGGGTCACGCTGCGCCTGGCCACCTCGCTGATCAGCGTGGACCAGGCGAAGGACAACCTGCGCCAGGAGATACCCGAGGGCCGGGACTTCGAGGCGGTCAAGAAGAGCGCCCAGCGCCAGTGGGACCGGATCCTGGGCAAGGTCGAGGTCGAGGGTGCCACCCCGGACCAGTTGACCACGCTCTACTCCAGCCTCTACCGGCTGTACCTGTACCCGAACGCGGGCCACGAGAAGGTCGACGGGAAGTACAAGTACGCCTCGCCGTTCTCCAAGATGCCGCAGCCGGACACCCCGACCCACACCGGCGCGAAGATCGTCGACGGCAAGGTGTACGTCAACAACGGCTTCTGGGACACCTACCGGACCACCTGGCCGGCGTACTCCTTCCTGACCCCGTCCAAGGCCGGTGAGCTGGTCGACGGGTTCGTGCAGCACTACAAGGACGGCGGCTGGACCTCGCGCTGGTCCTCCCCGGGCTACGCCGACCTGATGACCGGCACCTCCTCGGACGTCGCGTTCGCGGACGCCTACGTCAAGGGCGTCGACTTCGACGCGGAGGCCGCGTACGACGCGGCGGTGAAGAACGCCACCGTCGTGCCGCCGTCGTCCGGTGTGGGCCGCAAGGGCATGGCGACCTCGCCGTTCCTCGGCTACACCAGCACCGACACCCACGAGGGCCTGTCGTGGGCGCTGGAGGGCTACCTCAACGACTACGGCATCGCGAAGATGGGCGAGGCCCTCTACGAGAAGACGGGCGAGAAGCGGTACAAGGAGGAGTCCGCGTACTTCCTGAACCGCGCCCAGGACTACGTCAACATGTTCGACTCCGAGGCCGGCTTCTTCCAGGGCAAGAGCACCAAGGGCGACTGGCGGGTCGAGTCCTCGAAGTACGACCCGCGCGTGTGGGGTCACGACTACACCGAGACCAACGGCTGGGGCTACGCCTTCACCGCCCCGCAGGACAGCCGCGGCCTGGCCAACCTGTACGGCGGCCGGGACGGCCTCGGTGACAAGCTCGACGAGTACCTGTCCACCCCGGAGACGGCCTCCCCCGAGTTCGTCGGCTCCTACGGCGGTGTCATCCACGAGATGACCGAGGCGCGGGACGTCCGGATGGGCATGTACGGCCACTCCAACCAGGTCGCCCACCACGCGCTGTACATGTACGACGCGGCCGGGCAGCCCTGGAAGACGCAGAAGAACGTGCGCGAGGTGCTGTCCCGCCTCTACACCGGCAGCGAGATCGGGCAGGGCTACCACGGCGACGAGGACAACGGCGAGCAGTCGGCCTGGTACCTGTTCTCCTCGCTGGGCTTCTACCCGCTGGTGATGGGCAGCGGCGAGTACGCCATCGGCTCCCCGCTGTTCAAGAAGGTCACCGTGCACCTGGAGAACGGCCGCGAGCTGGTCGTCAAGGCGCCGGAGAACAGCGCGAAGAACGTCTACGTGCAGGGTCTGAAGGTCAACGGCAAGCGCTGGAACTCCACCTCGCTGCCGCACGCGCTGATCGCCAAGGGCGGGGTCCTGGAGTTCGACATGGGCTCGCGTCCGTCGTCGTGGGGCTCCGGCAAGAACGCGGCGCCGGTGTCGATCACGCGGGACGACGAGGTGCCGACGCCCCGCAAGGACGTGCTGAAGGGCGACGGCGCCCTGTTCGACGACACGTCGGCGACCGGCGCCACGGTGTCAACCGTGGAGCTGCCCGTCACCGGGGACACCGAGGCGGTGCAGTACACGCTGACGTCCTCGGACCACACCAAGGCGCCCACGGGCTGGGTGCTTCAGGGGTCGGCGGACGGACAGACCTGGAAGGACCTCGACACCCGGTCCGGCGAGTCGTTCCGCTGGGACCGGCAGACGCGGGCCTTCTCACTGGACCGGCCGGCCGCCTACGGCCACTACCGGCTGGTGCTGACCGGTGAGGCCGCGCTGGCGGAGGTGGAACTGCTGAGCTGACCTGCGCTCACCTGGCGGGCCCGGACCCTGTGTCCGGGCCCGCCTTTTCCATGGCTTCCCGCAGGCCACGGGGACCCATCCGGTCATGGATGCGCCGGAACGGGGCGTGCCCCCGTCCGGCTGGACCACCGCGTACCTCGCGGTCCACCCGGGCGCCGAGGAAGCGGCCCACCGGCCCCTGTCCCCCGTCGAGGGCGTGTCCTTCGCCCGCCGCGCCCACACCCCGGCCCACGTCTCGCGCAGGGGTGGGTGGGCGGCGAGGTGGGGGTCCCGCGGCGGGTTCCGGTCCACCGGCAAATGGGAGCGCTCCCACCTCACCGTGAGGGGAAGGTAGCGCCGGACGGCGCCTTTGTAAACGGCCGGCGCACGAAGCGGGGGTTACGGCGGTCGGCCCGTGCCGTCGATCAGGCGCGCGATGTCCTCGGCGGCCGGGTCTCCTTCGAGGATCCGGACCGCCAGCACCAACGCCTCTTCTCCCTGCGGCACTTGCAGTGCGGCCCGGACGAGGGCCACCACGTCCTCACGCATCCGGGTGCCCCGCAGATCGATCCGGCGGCCCAGTTCCTCCCCGAGCACCGACGCGAACAGCAGCCGCTCCTGCGGGTCCCGCATGCACGACAGCGCGCACATCGCCTCGGTGAGGCGCAGCAGCAGCCACGGGCCCCTCGCGGCGGAGTCCGGCCCCGGGTCGACGAACCGACGGCGGACCGGGGGCCCGTCGTCCGGATCGAGCGTCATCCACACCCGGTGGGCGGTCTTCTCCCCCTCGAAGACCGCGATCGTCATGATCAGGCCGACCGGTCCGTCGTCCTGGTCGAGTCCGGCCCGGACGAGGGCGACCACGTCCTCACGCTGCCGGACGCCCCGCAGGTCGACCGGACGGCCCACCCGGTCCCCCAGTACGGCCGCGAACCGCCGTCTGCTCTCCGCGTCCGCCATGCACGTCAGCCCGGTCATCGCCCGGGTGAGCAGGGCCAGCGGCGCGAGCGCGCTCACGGACCGCCCGGCCACGGGTGCCGGGGCGACCTCGGACGACGGGACCGGATGCGGCACCGGGGCCGGGGCTGCCGCGTCTTCCCGCACCCGGGGTTCCCCGCCTCCCCGCACCAGGGCTCCCCCGCCGCCGTGCGCGGCAGGCCCCCGGCCACCGCGGGCCGATGGCTCTCCCCCTCCCCCGACCGAGGCTCCGCCGCCTCCCTGCACCGCGGGCTCCCCGCTCTCCCGGACCGGAGGCTCCCCGCGTCTCCGGACCGGCGGTCCTCCGCTCTCGCGGCGTACCGGCGGCAGGGGGCGCAGGACCGACCGCGCCACCACCACCCGGTGCTCCAGCTCGGCCCACATCTGCGGGCGCTGCTCGGCCCCGGCGGAGTGCAGTTCCTCGTACACGTAGTCGTACAGCTCGTGCACGTCGATCAAGCCGTCCCGGTTGCCGTCCGCCTCACCGCTGCGCAGGCCCCTGACGACGGCCCCGGTGAACCGCGAGGGTTCCGGGTCCAGGGCGGTGATCCGCTCGCCCTCCCAGGCGTACTCGGTGCGGTTGGTGGCGGTGAGGACCGCGCGGCCGTGTCCGGCCAGTTCGTCGTGGACGTGGACCGTGGTGTCGCCCTTGCTCCCGGCCAGGAAGGCGCCGCTGTAGCAGCAGTCCAGGAGCAGGACGACCGACCGCGCCCGGCAGGCGTTCATCTGCCGCTGCACGAACGGGGCGGGGACGGAGGTGGAGGCGAGCAGCCGCCGGTCGGTGTCGGCGGCGGCGAAGTGCAGTTCGCCCCTGTCGTTCTTGAGGCCGTGGCACGAGAGGTGCAGCAGGAGCAGATCGTCCCGGCGCCGGTCGAGGAAGAAGCGCTCGATGGCCCGGGTCACTTCCCGGTGCCGGCCGTCGACGACCGTGCTCACCTCGAAGTCACCGATCCTCGGGTCCCCGAGCACTTCCGCCAGGGCGTGGGCGTCCCGGGCGGGCGAACGCAGCCGGCTCAGGGCCCGGTCGTCGTAGGTGCCCGTCGCGACGAGCAGGGCGTAGCGGCCCGCGGACACGGTCGTACGTCCCTCAGTGCCCCGGTTCCGGGTCCGGCCGGGGCGTGCCGTCCGCCTCCGGGGGGTGCGCGGCGAGGAAGGCGTCGATCAGCCGCTGCTGGTCGGCGGCGGAGACGGCCTCGAGTTCCAGGCTGTCCTCGCCGAGGGTGAGGGCGACCGTGCGCACCGGGCGGTTCTCGATCCAGGTCCGCACCAGGTCCAGCACCGAGCGCAGCGCGATGGGGGCCAGGGTCACCGCGAGGGCGCCCACGGCGATCGCGTCGACCGGCTTCGCCCCGTCGGGGACGTCGCCGGAGCGGACCGGTTCGACGTCGTCGACGTCCAGTTCGAGCAGCCGCTCGCGCAACTGGAGGGTCAGCTCGTCGAGTTCTTCCTGGTCGCCGTCCGCCTGCCCGGTCAGGACGACCCGCATGCGCTGTGTACCGCGGCTCACCGCCACCCCCGTCGCCTCGTGGTGCCCCAGCGTACAACGGGGACGACGGCGAGGGCCGCACCCCCGTCACCGGGGATGCGGCCCTCAACTGCCGTGCCGTACAGCTTAGTTGCGGATCAGGTTGCGCAGCACGTACTGCATGATGCCGCCGTTGCGGTAGTAGTCCGCCTCGCCGGGGGTGTCGATGCGGACGACCGCGTCGAACTCGACGCCGGTGTCGGTGGTGACCTTCACCGTGCGCGGGGTGGTGCCGTCGTTGAGCTCGGTGACGCCGGAGATGGAGAAGGTCTCCTCACCGGTCAGGCCGAGGGAGGCCGCGGACTGGCCCTCCGGGAACTGCAGCGGCAGGACGCCCATGCCGATGAGGTTGGAGCGGTGGATGCGCTCGTAGGACTCGGCGACGACGGCCTTGACGCCGAGGAGCGCGGTGCCCTTGGCCGCCCAGTCGCGGGACGAGCCGGAGCCGTACTCCTTGCCGGCCAGGACGACCAGCGGGATGCCGGCGGCCTGGTAGTTCTGCGAGGCGTCGTAGATGAAGGAGACCGGGCCGCCGTCCTGCGTGAAGTCACGCGTGTAGCCGCCCTCGGTGCCCGGCGCGATCTGGTTGCGCAGGCGGATGTTGGCGAACGTACCGCGGATCATGACCTCGTGGTTGCCGCGGCGGGAGCCGTAGCTGTTGAAGTCGCGGCGCTCGACGCCGTGCTCCGTGAGGTACTTGCCGGCCGGGGTGTCGGCCTTGATGGCACCGGCCGGGGAGATGTGGTCGGTGGTGACCGAGTCGCCCAGCTTGGCGAGCACGCGGGCGCCGGCGATGTCCTCGACCGGGGCCGGCTCCATGCGCATGCCCTCGAAGTACGGGGGCTTGCGGACGTAGGTGGACTCGCTGTCCCACTCGAAGGTGTTGCCGGTGGGGATGGACAGCGCCTGCCACTGGGCGTCGCCCGCGAAGACGTCGGCGTAGGACTTGGAGAACATGTCCTCGCCGATGGCGTTCGCCACGACGTCGTTGACCTCGGCCTCGGAGGGCCAGATGTCCTTCAGGTAGACCGGGTTGCCGTCGGTGTCGACGCCGAGGGCCTCCTTGGTGATGTCCACCTTCATGGAGCCCGCGATCGCGTAGGCGACGACCAGCGGCGGGGACGCCAGGTAGTTCATCTTGACGTCGGGGTTGATCCGGCCCTCGAAGTTGCGGTTGCCGGAGAGGACCGAGGTGACGGCGAGGTCGTGGTCGTTGACCGCCTTGGAGACCTCCTCCGGCAGCGGGCCGGAGTTGCCGATGCAGGTGGTGCAGCCGTAGCCGACCAGGTTGAAGCCGACCTTGTCGAGGTAGGGGGTCAGGCCCGCCTTCTCGAAGTAGTCGGTGACGACCTTGGAGCCCGGGGCGAGGGTGGTCTTGACCCACGGCTTGCGGGTCAGGCCCTTCTCAACCGCCTTCTTGGCCACCAGGGCGGCGGCGACCATGACGTACGGGTTGGAGGTGTTGGTGCAGGAGGTGATGGCCGCGACCGTCACCGCACCGTGGTCCAGCTCGTAGGTGGTGCCGTCGGGGGCGGTGACCGGGACCGGGTTGCTCGGCACGCCGTTGGAGACGGCCGGGGCGTCAGAGGCCGGGAAGGACTCCTGGCCCGCCTCGTCCACGCTGTCCACGTAGTTGCGGACGTCCTGCTTGAACTGCTCGGCGGCGTTCGCGAGGACGATGCGGTCCTGCGGGCGCTTCGGGCCGGCGATGGACGGCACGACCGTCGACAGGTCGAGCTCCAGCTTCTCGGAGAAGTCCGGCTCGGCCTTCGGGTCCAGCCAGAGGCCCTGCTCCTTGGCGTACGCCTCGACCAGCGCGACCTGCTGGTCGCTGCGGCCGGTCAGGCGCATGTAGTTCAGCGTCTCGTCGTCGATCGGGAAGATCGCGGCGGTGGAGCCGAACTCCGGGGACATGTTGCCGATGGTGGCGCGGTTGGCCAGGGAGGTGGCGGCCACACCCTCGCCGTAGAACTCGACGAACTTGCCGACGACGCCGTGCTTGCGCAGCATCTCGGTGATGGTGAGCACCAGGTCGGTGGCGGTGGTGCCGGGGGTCAGCTCACCGGTCAGCTTGAAGCCGACGACGCGCGGGATGAGCATGGAGACCGGCTGGCCGAGCATGGCGGCCTCGGCCTCGATGCCGCCGACGCCCCAGCCGAGCACGCCGAGGCCGTTGACCATGGTGGTGTGCGAGTCGGTGCCGACCAGGGTGTCGGGGTACGCCTTGCCGTCGCGGACCATGACGACACGGGCCAGGTGCTCGATGTTCACCTGGTGGACGATGCCGGTGCCGGGCGGGACGACCTTGAAGTCGTCGAAGGCGGTCTGGCCCCAGCGCAGGAACTGGTAGCGCTCCTTGTTGCGGCCGTACTCCAGGTCGACGTTCTGCTTGAAGGCGTCGTTGGTGCCGAACTTGTCGGCGATGACGGAGTGGTCGATGACCATCTCGGCCGGGGAGAGCGGGTTGATCTTGTTCGGGTCGCCGCCGAGCTCCTTGACGGCCTCACGCATGGTGGCGAGGTCGACGACACAGGGCACGCCGGTGAAGTCCTGCATGATCACGCGGGCCGGCGTGAACTGGATCTCCTGCGACGGCTGGGCCTGGGAGTCCCAGCCGCCGAGGGCGCGGATGTGGTCGGCGGTGATGTTCGCGCCGTCCTCGGTGCGGAGCAGGTTCTCCAGCAGCACCTTCAGGCTGTAGGGAAGGCGCGCGGAGCCCTCGACCTTGTCCAGCCGGAAGATCTCGTACGACTCGTCGCCCACCTGCAGCGTGCTGCGGGCGTCGAAGCTGTTCGCCGACACGACAGTCTCCTTCATTGATGTGCGCGTACCACCGCATCCTGCCGCCACGCCACCCTGACCGATCCGCTAAGGTAAGGCTAAGTTAGGTCACCCTTACCGGGGTGGCGGCTGCGGTGCGCCTCGGCAGATATCTCGATGTCGAGATAACTCTAGTACACGAGGGCCGAATGGTCATGCCCGGACCCGGCTGTCCGCTGCCGTCCCATCGAGGCGTTCGGCAGCGCACCCCGCCGTTCCGGCTTCCTTGCCGGCGCACCCGGTCGTACGTCACCGCCCGCGATCGGGGCGACGTCACTTCGTCGACTCCAGAATGCGGTCGAGTGTCCGGCACCCCAATCCGCTCATCGTCGGATTGCTCTCGACGTAGTACCAGACAAGCCCCATCGCCTGCTCGAAGGCCCATGCCCTGCCGCGCTCCCACTCCAGATCGTCGCAGGCCAGTGCCCGCCGGAGCACTTCCCTCGGGCCCGGTCGCAACAGGTGCCAGGCGCTGACCAGATCCAACGCGGGGTCGGCCGGGCCGAAGCCGCCGGTGTCGAGTACGCCGCCGAGCCGGTCTCCCGTGACCAGTACGTTGCCGGGAATCAGGTCACCATGGCTCATCACGTCGGCAGTCGTGCGGGGCAACTCCCGGAAGTGGCTCCACACCTGGCGCAGCCGGGGCACGTCGAGCAGCCCCTCGCTCTCCTCGAAGCACTTCGCCATCCAGTCGTCGTGGTGAGCGAGAACGCCGCCACGGTTCTCGCCGCCGAAACGCCGCCCCCGCGTCTCCGCGCCCCGCAGGCCCGCGATGAAGGCCGCGAGGTCCTCGGCGAAAGCGTCCGACCCACTCGGGTCGGCATCGAAGGCGACCGTTCCCGGCAGCCAGGTCTGGACCGACCACGGCATGGGGTACCCCGCTCCCGGCTTCCCCAGGGCGACGGGTTCCGGAACGGGGAACCGGGACACCCGTGCCAGCTCCGCGCTCGCCTCGGCTTCCCGTTCCAGAACCGCCAGCGCCTCCGCGGCGTCAGTCGGACGCAGCGGGAAACGCGCGGAGAGGCCGTCCCCGATGCGGAAGATGGCGTGGACCGTCCCGGTCGACGACAGGAGGCGGATCGCTTCGCCGCTCCACTGAGGGAACTGTTCCTGGACCAAGGCCGCGACGATGTCGGTGGTCACGTCCACTTGGTCATCGTGCATGGTCAATCTCGCGGGCCCTTCCACTGGTCCAGCTCGAAACGACGGAAGCGGTCCCGATCAACCGAGACGACAGCCAGTATTCAGGCGCCAGGTTCCAGATCACCTGAGATTTTTTCGGCCCCCAGGTGTCTCGACCGTGCGATCGTTTGCCATCGAACCCAGTCGCTCGAGGTCAGGGCATCGCAACCGACTGACTTCGCCGTCAAAGGACACCGGTGCGCCACACCCCGCCACGCCCTGCCGTCGCACCACCGCCACCGTCACCACACCGCCGCCGGGTGCCATCAGTGCGCCCGGGCGGGGTAACCGACTGAGACGAAGTCAGTTCCGGACGGGAAGGGACACGGGAATGCCGCTCACGTTTCGCAAGAGCTTCCGGATCCTGCCGGGGGTGCGCCTGAACATCAACAAGCGCTCGTGGTCCATCACCACCGGCGGCAAGAACGGCCCCCGGCACACCCGCAGCAGTACAGGACGTCGTACGACATCAGTGGATTTGCCCGGACCTTTCGGTTGGCGCCGGACTCGCCAGACCCGCCGCACCAGGGGATACTGACGTCACGTCACCCGAATGGACCCCCCGAGAGGTGCCATCTCATATCTGAGATAGCCTCAACCCCATGGCAGACGACTACCTCGTACGCATCGGCAAGCTCATCCGTGACGCCCGGCAGCACCGCGGCTGGACGCAGACCCAGCTCGCCGAGGCGCTCGGTACCAGCCAGAGCGCCGTCAACCGCATCGAGCGCGGCAACCAGAACATCAGCCTTGAGATGATCGCCCGTATCGGCGAGGCCCTGGACAGTGAGATCGTGTCCCTCGGCTACGCGGGCCCCATGCACCTGCGCGTGGTGGGCGGCCGCCGGCTCTCCGGCGCCATCGATGTGAAGACGAGCAAGAACGCGTGCGTGGCACTGCTGTGCGGCTCGCTGCTCAACAAGGGGCGCACGGTGCTGCGCCGCGTCGCCCGCATCGAGGAGGTCTACCGCCTCCTGGAGGTGCTCAACTCCATCGGCGTACGCACCCGCTGGATCAACGACGGCGTCGACCTGGAGATCGTGCCGCCCGCCGAGCTGAACCTGCCGGCCATCGACGCGGAGGCGGCCCGCCGCACCCGCTCCATCATCATGTTCCTCGGCCCGCTGCTGCACCGCCTGGACCGCTTCATGCTGCCCTACGCCGGCGGCTGCGACCTCGGTACGCGCACCGTCGAGCCGCACATGATCGCGCTGCGCCGGTTCGGCCTGGACATCGCCGCGACGGAGGGCCAGTACCACGCGGTGGTCGACCGTTCCGTCGCCCCCGACCGCCCGATCGTGCTGACCGAACGCGGCGACACCGTCACGGAGAACGCGCTGCTCGCCGCCGCCCGGCACGACGGCACCACCGTCATCCGCAACGCCTCCTCCAACTACATGGTCCAGGACCTGTGCTTCTTCCTGGAGGCCCTGGGCGTCAAGGTCGACGGCATCGGCACCACCACGCTCACCGTGCACGGCGTGCCCACCATCGACGTCGACGTGGACTACTCCCCCTCCGAGGACCCGGTCGAGGCGATGAGCCTGGTGGCCGCCGCCGTGGTGACGGAGTCGGAGCTGACGGTCCGCCGGGTCCCCATCGAGTTCCTGGAGATCGAGCTGGCGGTCCTGGAGGAGATGGGCCTCGACCACGACCGCTCCCCCGAGTACTTCGCCGACAACGGCCGTACGCGCCTGGTGGACCTGACCGTCCGGCCCTCCAAGCTGGAGGCGCCGATCGACAAGATCCACCCGATGCCGTTCCCCGGCCTGAACATCGACAACGTCCCGTTCTTCGCGGCGATCGCGGCCGTGGCCCAGGGCAAGACCCTCATCCACGACTGGGTCTACGACAACCGCGCCATCTACCTGACCGACCTCAACCGCCTCGGCGGCCGCCTCCAGTTGCTCGACCCGCACCGCGTGCTGGTCGAGGGCCCGACCCGCTGGCGCGCCGCCGAGATGATGTGCCCGCCGGCCCTGCGCCCGGCGGTGGTCGTCCTGCTGGCGATGATGGCGGCGGAGGGCACGTCGGTGCTGCGCAACGTGTACGTCATCAACCGCGGTTACGAGGACCTGGCGGAGCGGCTGAACTCGATCGGGGCGCAGATCGAGATCTTCCGGGACATCTGAGGGCTCCGGGAGGGGGTGGCGCAAGCGCCCCCTCCCGGCAGGAGGCCGGCCCGACGGGGAGCGGCCGGCGTGCCCCCCCGGCCGTGAGGCGTCTAGCGTGGGCAGGGCAGGTGCCACCGCGGAAAGGGATCCTCCATGCCGGTCGACCGCAAGCCCCTGCACGGTCGTGTCGCCGTCGTGACCGGGGCCGCCCGCGGCCTCGGGGCGGCGATGGCGGAGGTCCTGGTCGAGCGGGGCGCGCGGGTGGCGCTGCTCGGCCGGGAGGAACGCACGCTGGCCCGGGTCAGGGACTCGCTGCCGGAGGGGACTTCCGCCTGCTGGGAGGCGGATGTCACCGACGACCGCGGCATGTTCCGGGTCGGCGCCGAGATCCGTGCCCGGCTCGGGCCTCCCTCAGTGGTCGTCGCCAACGCGGGGGTGGCGGAGGGCGGTCCGTTCACCGAGTCGGATCCCGCCGTCTGGCGCCGCGTGGTCGAGGTGAACCTCATCGGCAGCGCGATCACAGCGCGCACGTTCCTGCCCGACCTGATCGACACACGCGGTTACCTCCTGCAAGTGGCGTCACTCGCGTCCATCGGTGCGGCACCCATGATGAGCGCCTACTGCGCGTCGAAGGCGGGAGTGGAGTCGTTCGCCCACGCGCTGCGGGCCGAGGTCGCCCACCGCCGGGTGGGCGTGGGAATCGCCTACATCAACTGGACGGACACCGACATGGTGCGCGACGCCGACGAGCACGCGGTGTTGCGGAAACTGCGCGGGCACATGCCGGCTCCGGCGCGCAAGGTGTTCCCTGCCGCGTACGTGGCGGGGCGGCTGGTCGCCGCCGTCGAGCGTCGCCGTGCGTCCGTGTACGTTCCCCGTTGGCTGCGCTCGACCCAGCTCGTGCGGGCCGCGATGCCGCCCGTCGTCACCTGGCTGTCACGGCGTGAACTGCCACGGCTCGCGGCAGCGGAGCCGTTCTCGGCGACGGGACTGCTCGGCGCCGGCGGCCGGGCCGACCAGGCGGCGGACCGCGGTGGTCCGCCGGTCTGAGTGTCCGACCACGCGCCGGCCGCCCGGCCACCACCGAGCGTGAGCCGTGCATCCGTCGTGGCCACCAGGCGTGAAGTATCCGGTGACGAGGTCCGGGGCCGGCCCCGAAGCCGGCCGGTGACCGCCCAGCGCGTCCCGGGCATCCGTACTCCGGTGGGCCGACCGGCGCGTAGGCCCGTACCGCGCGTACGCCCGTACCGCCGGTCCTGGAGGCCGGGCGGCCGGCGGTCCTGCGGGACAGCGGGATGGCGCAATGGCGGGTGCCCGGGGCGATCGGGTCGCGGGCGGCTGCGGCCGCACCCGTGCCGTCCCGCGGTGATCCGGCCGAACCCGGCGGAGCCGGGTGGTTCCCGGTGCCGGCCGGCCGCCTCGCCACGACGGGCGCGGTGACGCCGTGGGCCCCATGATCGGCGGTGGGACAGCGTGCGGAGGAGCGAGCCGGAGAGGCAGGGCCGTGGCGACGAGTGGAGAGCGGGGCGCGGAGCGCCTGTGCGTCGGTGACCCACTGGACCTCTGGCGCGTCAGGAGGATCGAGCCGCTACGGCTGCCGCGGCTGCGGGCCGAGACGCGGCAGCCTGGACCGGCCCGGCCGGAGGGGTACGTCGAGACGGACGCGGGAGGCCGTACCCGCTACCGGCAGCGGGTCCTGTCCCCTCCGCGGGGCCTGCCGGGCCACGCCTACTGGTGGGCCGTCCCCCCTTGCACGCCGTCGTCTCCGGCGGCCCGGCCCGCAACATCACCCGGGCGGCCGCCAAGGGCATGGCCGCCCGCGGGAATGAGCGGCGCCCTCGACGCGTCCGGCGTCGGCGTCGGCGACGGAGCGTGGAGCGCTGGGCACCCGTTCACGTACCACCGCGTACCACTGCGACAGGAGTGACACCATGACCGTCGCGGTCGTCCTGTTCACGTCGGACCTGCGTCTGCACGACCATCCTCCACTGCGCGCCGCGCTCCGAGCGGCGGACGAGGTGGTTCCGCTGTTCGTGCTGGATCCCGGCATCCACGCGGCAGGCTTCGACGCACCCAACCGGAAGGCCTTCCTCGCCGACTGCCTGAACGACCTCGACGCCTCGCTGCGACGCCGCGGTGGCCGGCTCCTGATCCGGAACGGGCCGGTCGTCCGTGAGGTCCGCTCCGTCACCGCCGAGTACCGGGCCACGGAGGTGCACATCGCCGCGGGCGTCACCGCGTACGCCCACCACCGTGAGGAGCGGCTGCGCGCGGGACTCGGCGGCAGTGGTGTGGCACTGCGCGTGCACGACGCGGTGATCACCGCTGTGGCTCCGGGGGCGGTGACCCCCTCCGGCTCCGACCACTTCGCCGTGTTCACCCCGTACTTCCGCCGCTGGTCGCAGGAGTCGCTGAGGAAGCCCCTCGCCGCGCCGCGAACCGTGCGGGTCCCCGACGGGATGCGCGGCGAGCCGCTGCCGGACCGGGCGAAGGTGGCCGGCGCCTCGCCCGGTCTGCCGGCCGGAGGGGAGTCGTCCGGGCGCGACCGGTTCTCGCGTTGGTCGCGATCCGGACTGTCCTGCTACGCGGACCGGCACGACGACCTGGCGGGTGACGCCACGTCCAGGCTGTCGCCGTACCTCCACTTCGGAGCGCTGTCACCGGTGGAGCTGGTCGACCGGGCCCGGGAACACGGCGGGCCGGGCGCGGACGCGTTCGTACGCCAGGTGTGCTGGCGGGACTTCCACCACCAGGTGCTGGCGGCGCGGCCCGAGGCGTCCACGGAGGACTACCGCACCCGCCACGACCGGTGGCGGAAGGAGGACGACGCCGTGGAGGACATCGCCGCGTGGCGGGACGGGCGTACGGGATACCCGGTCGTCGACGCGGCCATGCGCCAGCTGCGTCACGAGGGCTGGATGCACAACCGCGCGCGGCTGCTGGTGGCGAGTTTCCTGACCAAGACGCTGTACGTGGACTGGCGGATCGGCGCCCGGCATTTCCTCGACCTCCTCGTGGACGGCGACATCGTCAACAACCAGCTGAACTGGCAGTGGGTCGCCGGGACCGGCACCGACACCCGTCCCCACCGCGTCCTCAACCCCCTCGTCCAGGCCAAACGCTTCGACCCGGACGGCACCTACGTCCGCCGTTGGGTCGCCGAACTCCGCGACGTGGACGGCGCGAGGGTGCACGAGCCCTGGCGCCTGCCGGCGGACCAACGCGACGCACTCGACTATCCGGAACCGGTCATCGACCTCGCCGACGGGCTCGCGCGCTTCCAGCACGCCCGCGGCCGCGACTGAGGAGACGTCTGTCGTGCACTGGCTCTTCGGCGACCAGCTCGGCCCCCACTTCCTCACCGCGGACGAACACGGGCCCGGGAGCGACACGCCCGTGCTCATGATCGAGGCCCGCTCCGTGTTCCGACGGCGCCGGTTCCACCGGGCCAAGGCCCATCTCGTGCTGTCCGCGATGCGTCACCGCGCGACCGAGCTGGGCGACCGCGTCGCCTACGTGCGGGCCGAGACCTACCGCGACGGCCTCGACCGGGCGGCACGCGGGCGCCCGGTCGGTGTCCACCACCCCACCTCGCACGCGGCGCTCCGCCTGGTGCGGGCCCTCCCGCGGGTGACGGTGGGGCCCGCACGGGGCTTCCTCGTGCCGATGGCCGACTTCGCCGCGTGGGCGGACGGCCACGGCGGGAAGCGGCTGCGGCAGGAGGACTTCTACCACTGGGTCCGTCGCGGGCACGACCTGCTCATGGACGGCGGTCGACCGGCGGGAGACCGGTGGAACCTCGACCACGACAACCGGGAGCCCCCGCCCCGCGACACCGCCTCCCTCGCGATCGGCCGTCCGTACCGGCCGCGCGAGGACGACATCGACGAAGAGGTCCGTCACGACCTCGACCGCTGGGAACGCGACGGGGACGTCTCCTTCGTCGGACGGGACGGGCCCCGCCTGTTCCCCGCGACCCGGGCGGAGGCGCGGCGAGCCCTGCGCCGCTTCGTCGAGCACCGGCTCGCCACGTTCGGACCGTACGAGGACGCGATGCTGGCCGCCGACCCGGTCATGAGCCACAGCCTGCTCTCCTCCTCGCTCAACCTCGGTCTGCTCGATCCCGCCGAATGCGTCGAGGAGGCGGAGAGGGCGTGGCGCGCGGGGCGGGCACCCCTCAACAGCGTGGAGGGTTTCGTGCGGCAGATCGCCGGCTGGCGCGAGTACGTCTGGCAGCTGTACTGGTACTTCGGAGAGGATTACCGGCGCTCCAACGAGCTGCGGCACACCGCACCCCTGCCCGACTGGTGGAACGACCTGGACGCGGATGCCGTCCGGGCCAACTGCCTGCGCACGGTCCTGGCCCAGGTGCGCGACACGGGATGGACGCATCACATCCCCCGGCTGATGATCCTCGGCAGCCACGCCCTCCAGCGGGGCTGGGACCCCGCAGCCGTCACGGACTGGTTCCACCGCTGCTTCGTGGACGGCTACGACTGGGTCATGCTCCCCAACGTCCTCGGCATGTCCCAGTACGCCGACGGCGGACGCATGACGACCAAGCCCTACACCTCGGGCGGCGCCTACATCAACCGCATGAGCGACCTGTGCGGCCCCTGCGCCTACCGGCCGGGCGACCGGACCGGGGAGCGCGCGTGCCCGTACACCGCAGGCTACTGGGCCTTCCTCGACCGGCACCGGGAGCGGCTGGCCGGCAACCAGCGCACCGCCCGTCCGGTGCGGCAACTCGACCGGCTCACCGACCTCGCGGACGTCCGCGAACAGGAACGCAAGCGGGGCGACACACCGCCGTAGTCACACCCAGGTCGGCCACTGAGGTGACGTACGTCCGGTGAGCGGCGGGCCCGTGCCGGTGCCGGAGCGTGGCGCGCGAGCGCCCGCCGACCGGCGAGGCGGTCGTGGCCACCGGTCCGGCGGACCACGTCCTCCGGCCTCTCGGGCGCCTGGACCGCGTACCGGCGGACGGCACCGCGTCACGAGGACACCGACGGCTCCGGAGCGGTGACCGCCTCGGCACGTCCTGACGGACGCGCGAGACCGGCCACCGACTGCCCCGCCCGGCCGGGGGCTCGACCTCGGCGTACTGCTCGCCCGCGGTCTCCCCCTCTTGTTGCGGCCGACGACCTGAAGCGTCGGCACGATCACCTCCGTCCAGCCGGCGACCAGTCCGTGGTCGGCGAGCACGGCGAGCAGCAGCTCTTCCGACGCGGCGGCGTCCCAGTGCACGGCGCACGGACGGTTCCCCTCGCGGTCCTGCCGTACGCGTGCGGACCGCGGGGGGAGCCACCTCCGGACGCCGAGCCGCCTCGCCGGTGGTCTCTGCCCGCCGCCGCGCGGCCGCTGTCGCCGACTCGGTCCTCATCGCTTTCCCTCCGCGTGCTCACGCCTCCGAGGTACGACGCACAAACGACGCATGTTGTCTGCGTCGTTTGTGCGTCCAACACTGAAGGCACGCGCACGGCGGCGACCCGAGCCGCACCGGCGGACTCGCCGTGCGGGGACGGACGGCCGTCCGTCCCCGCACGGCGCACGGCGCACGGCGCACGGCAGGAGGAACGGCCATGAACACACACCCGCGTCCGACCACCGCCCTCGTCCCGCCCGTGGAGGAGACGCGGTACGAGGAGGAACTGGCCCGCGGCCTCGTCGCCGCGGACGAGGCCGCGTTCGCGGCCATCTACCGGCGCTGGGGCTCATTGGTGCACACCATGGCCACCCGGTCCCTCGGCGACACGGATGAGGCCGAGGACGTCACCCAGCAGGTGTTCATCGGCGCCTGGCGCGGGCGGCACGGCTTCCGGCCCGAGCGGGGCGCGCTCGGCGCCTGGCTGGTCGGCATCACGCGACGCAAGATCGTCGACGCGCTGGCGGCCAGGGGGCGGCGGCTGGCGCTGGCCGAATCGGCCGCGCGGGACGCCGCGCCCGCCCGGCTCGTCCGGCCGGCACCGGACGGGGTGCTCGACCGCGTGCTGCTCGTCGAGGCCCTGTCCCGATTGCCGCGCGCTCAGCGCGAGGTGCTGTGCATGGCCTTCTTCGAGGACCTGACGCAGGTCCAGATAGCGGAACGCACCGGAGTGCCGCTGGGCACGGTCAAGAGCCACACCCGTCGGGGCCTGCATCGGCTGCGTGCGTGCGTCGACCAGGGCGACGCACACGGCATCGACGAGTGACCGCGTCGAAGAAGTGCCGCCCCGGCGCATCCACGTCGCCGCCCACCCGCGAAACACGCGTGAGACTCCGCGGCAGGCGGAGACTCCTCACGAAGGGATGATCCCCATGACTTCCCGGACCACCATCGCCGTCGCCGCTTCCGCCGGGGCCTGCGCCCTGGCCCTCGGCCTGACCGCACCCGCCATGGCGGCCCCCGCACAGGCGCGGGACAAAGCCATGGTGTCCGTCTTCCACGGCATCCCCGGAATGACGGTCGACGTCTACGCCAACGGCGACGAACTGCTCAGCGACTTCGAGCCCGGCACGGTGACCGACCCGCAGTCCCTCGACGCGGGAACCTACGACATCCAGATCTTCGAAGCGGGCCGGGGCCCCGAGGGCACACCCGCCCTGGAGAAGCGGGTGAAGGTACCCGAAGGCGGCAACGCCACGGTCGCCGCCCACCTCTCCGCCGACGGCGAACCCCGGCTGGCGACGTTCACCGACGATGTCTCGACGGTGGACACCGGCCAGGCCCGCCTGACCGTCCGCCATGTCGCGGCCGCACCCGCCGTGGACGTCCGCGCCGGCGGTCAGCCCGTCTTCACCGACCTGACGAACCCCGACGAGGACACCGCGGCCGTCGACGCGGGGACCGTGAACGCGGACGTCGTCCTCGCCGGCACGGACACCGTGGCCATCGGACCGGCCGAACTCGACCTCAAGGAGGGCACGAGCAACGTCGTCTACGCCTGGGGCAGCGCCGAGGACAAGAATCTGGCCCTGGCCACCCAGGCGTTCAGCGGCATGGAGACGACGCCCAACGCGGTGCACGCCGGCGGCAGCGGTGCCGCCGTCACACCGAACTCCCCCGACCAGTGGCTCGCGTGGGCCGCAGCGGCCGGAGCGATCACGCTGACGGGCGCCATGGTGGCCCGCCAGGTCGCCGGCCGGCGTGGCTGACGCCACACGGGCGCTGACCGGGCTGACGATGGTGGCTGCCGCTCTGGCAGCCGCCCTCGCCGTTTCGGGGGAGCCGTCGGAGCAGGCACCCGCACCTCCCGGCTTCGGGACCGCGCCCGCGCGGCAGCAGCCGGCGACGGCCCGGTCGCCCAGCGGTGCGCAGTCACCGACCGACACCGCCGCCCTCGCGCCGCCCGAGCGTGTTCAGGTCCGCGACGTGGGTCTCGACGCGCGTGTACGACCGGTCGGCGTGACCGAACAGGGAGCCATGACCGTCCCCGAGGATCCCTCCGTGGCCGGGTGGTACCGCTACGGCCCGGCGCCTGGCAGCCCCGAAGGGTCGGCCGTACTCGTCGGACACGTGGACGGCGAGACGGGCGCCCTCGGTGAGTTCGCCGCACTCTACGACGTGAGGCGCGGCGATCGCGTCGAGGTCCGGCGAGCGGAGGCCGCGCCGGTCGTCTACCGCGTCGTCTCGCGCGCCACCGCGCCCAAGGACGAGCTGCCGCCTGCGGTGTTCCGCCGAACGGGCGACCCGGTCCTCACGCTGATCACTTGTGCGCCGCCGTTCGAACCCGCGCGCGGAGGCTACCTGGCCAACCTCGTCGTCACGGCGGAGCCGGTGCGCGAGTGACGGCGTCGCCTCACGCGCGACGGGCTCGTGCACACCGGGACGAGGAAGCCCGAGACACGGGAGAGCGCAGTGAGCCACGTGGAGTCGTCTCACCTGATGGAACTGGCACTCGGTCACGCGCAGGGCGACGAGGACGCCGACGCCCTGCGGCACATCGTGTGGTGTCCGCGCTGTCGCCGTGAACTGGCGCAGATGACCCGTGTGGTGGCTGCCGCGCGCGGTGCGCGGGTGGCGGACCTGCCGGCGGCGCCGCCCGAGCGTGTGTGGCGGCGCGTCGCGCGGGACGTTCTGCGGGAGGCCGACATCCCGCATCCCGGAAGGCACCCGTCCCACCGGTCTCCCGCTCGGGGTACCTCCGTGGTACGGGGCGTGCGGCCGGCCGGCGCCGGTGCGCGCGGGGGGCTCCTCGCACTCGCTCTGGCGGCCGGCGCCCTGCTTGTCCGTCGGCTGCGGGGCAGGGCCGGTCGCGGGCCTGACCGGCGGCGCCGGCCTGCGTGGTGGCGCCGCGCGTGCTGAGCCTGCCGCCGCTGGACGGATCCGGCTCAGTCGTCACCGTCCATTTCCGTGGCCCGGGTGAAGGTGCGACCTCCGCGAGAGGGTGGGGTGACCGCCCCTGTCCCGCCCGCGCCACACCCCCGGGGACGGCTGGACGGGGGTCAGCCACGGGTGCGGGGCGGGGCTCTCGGCGGCCGAGTGGGTGCCGTCGGGGAAGGGGCTGGTCACCCTGGACTCATGTCACATGTTGATCATGTGTCCGGCCAGGCCGTGCACCGCTTCCTTGACCGCTTCGCCCAGGGTCGGGTGGGCGTGGATGTTGCGGGCGACCTCGTGGACGGTGAGGTCCCACTGCTGGGCCAGGGTCAGCTCGGGCAGCAGCTCGGTGACCTCGGGGCCGATGAGGTGGGCGCCGAGGATCTCGCCGTACCGCTTGTCGCTGATCACCTTGACGAAGCCGCCGGGCTCGGCCAGGCCGTGCGCCTTGCCGTTGGCCGTGAACGGGAACTTGGCCACGTCGATGTCGTGGCCCGCCTGACGGGCCTGCTCCTCGGTGTGGCCGAAGCTGGCGATCTGCGGCTGGCAGTAGGTGGCGCGGGGCACCATCCGGAAGTCGATCTCCATCGTCTCGGCACCGGCGATGGTCTCGGCGGCGACGATGCCCATGGCCTCGGCGGCGTGCGCGAGCATCAGCTTGGCCGTCACGTCGCCGATGGCGTAGAGGTGCGGGACGCTGGTGCGGCCCCGCCCGTCGACGTCGATCGCGCCGCGCTCGGTGAGCCGTACGCCGGTGGTCTCCAGGCCGTACCCGGTGACGCGCGGGGTGAAGCCGACGGCCTGCATGACCCTGGCCGCCTCCAGCGTCCGCCGGGTGCCGTCCTGGGTGACGGTCACCCGCACGGGGGCCGCCGGATCGGTGTCGTCGATGGCTTCCACCCGGGTGGAGGTGAGCACCTCGATGCCGAGCTTGCGGTAGTTCTTGGCGAGTTCCTTGGAGACGTCGGCGTCCTCCAGGGGGACGATCCGGTCGGCGAACTCGACGAGGGTCACCTTGACGCCGTAGTTGTGCAGTACGTAGGCGAATTCGACGCCGATGGCGCCGGCGCCCGCGATGACGATGCTCTCCGGCAGTTCCTCGGCGAGGATCTGCTCCTCGTACGTGACGACGCGGTCGCTCAGCTCGGTACCGGGCAGCAGCCGGGTGGTGGCACCGGTGGCGATCACGCAGTGGTCGAAGGTGATCGTCTCGGTGCCGCCGTCACCGAGGGCGACGTGCAGGGTGTGCGCGTCGGTAAAGGTGCCCCGCCCGTCGTACTCGGTGATGCCGTTCTTGCGCATCAGGTAGTGGACGCCGGAGACGCGCCCGTCGGCGACCTTGCGGCTGCGCTTGTACGCGGCGCCGTAGTCGAAGGTGACGGCGCCCTCGGCCCGGATGCCGAACGTGCTCGCCTGGGTCGTGACGATGTGCGCCAGTTCCGCGTTGCGCAGCAGCGCCTTGGACGGGATGCAGCCCACGTTGAGGCAGACACCGCCCCAGTACTTCTCCTCCACCACCGCGACGCTCAGACCCAGTTGGGCACAGCGGACCGCAGTCGTGTAACCGCCCGGGCCGGCCCCCAGGACGACGACGGCAAAGTGCTTGCTCATGGCCCTCTCTCTCCTCTTCGGCGTTCCCCGCCGATTGTTCACCGCCCGCCGGAGCCACCCCACCATTACTCACAGGGTGTGACGGTCCTTACACCGGGACGGCGTCCCTGCCCTCGGCCGGGGATCCTCTCGAATCGGGAACCGCTCGTGCACCACGATGACCACCGGTGGGCCGGCCCGGAGGCGCCTTTCGACGACGGGGCCCGGTCGTACAGCTCGGCGCGGACCGCGATGAGTAGGCACGCGGTTGCCCCTCCGCTGCGGAGTCACCGCTTCGTCACACGGGGAACGTCACGCCGGTGAGTTCCTCGGAGACGGTCCACAGGCGCCGCTGAGCGGCCTGGTCGTGGGAGTCGGCGCTGGAACTGACCTGCTTCGGGTAGCCCCGGATCTCACCCCGGTTGCCGGGGCCGTAGTACTGGCCGCCGCGGACCGCCGGATCGGTGGCGGCGCGCAGGGTGGGCAGGGCGCCCATCTCGGCCTTCTGGGTGAGCAGCGGCGCGAGCCAGGTGACGGGTACGCGCAGCGCGGCGGGCGTGTTGCGGGCGAGTTCGGTGTTGGACACGCCGGGATGGGCGGCCACCGCGGCCGTGGTGCCGTGTGCTTCGAGCCGGCGCTGCAGTTCGTACGTGAACATCAGGTTGGCGAGTTTGGACTGGCCGTAGGCGGCGACGCGGCTGTACGAGCGCTCCCACTGGAGGTCGTCGAAGTGGAGGGCGGCCCGGATGCGGTGACCGGTGCTGCTGACCGTCACGACGCGGGAGCCGGGGACGGGCAGGAGCCGGTCCAGGAGCAGGCCGGTGAGGGCGAAGTGGCCGAGGTGATTGGTGCCGAACTGCAGCTCGAAGCCGTCGGCGGTGGTCTGCTTCGGGGTGTACATCACGCCCGCGTTGTTGATCAGGAGGTCGATGCGCGGGTGGGCGGCGCGCAGGTCGTCCGCCGCGGACCGGACCGAGTCCAGGGAGGTCAGGTCGAGGGCCTGGACCGTGACGTCGCCGGTGATGCGGGCGGCCGCCTGCTTGCCCTTCTCGATGTCGCGGACGGCCAGGACCACCGCCGCCCCGCGCGCCGCGAGCATCCGGGCGGTCTCGAAGCCCAGTCCGGTGTTGGCGCCGGTCACGATCGCCACCCGGCCGTGCTGATCGGGGATGTGCCGCTCGGTCCAGTTCTCACTCATGATGTTGTCCCGCCCCTTAAAGAACCATCGGTCTGTTACGAGCCCAACGTAAAAGACCGGCGGTCTAATGTCAACAGACCGTCGGTCTTTAAGTTAGGGTGAGGGCGTGACATTTCAGCGGGCGAGAAACGAGGAGCAACGGGAGATCCGCCGCCGGGCGATCCTGGACACGGCGGCGGCGATGCTCGACGAGATGCCCGTGGCCGAGGTGAGCCTCAACGAGCTCAGCCGGCGGGTGGGCCTGGCCAAGTCGAACGTCCTGCGGTACTTCGAGTCGCGCGAGGCCGTGCTGCTCGAACTGCTGGACGCCTTCCTGGAGAGCTGGCTCACCGAGCTGGCGGACGAACTGGCCGCGGGCGTCGAGGCGCAGGCGGCGCCGGACGTGCGGGCGGGGCAGCTGGCCGAGGTCCTCAGCCGGTCACTGGCGGAGCGGGTGGTGCTCTGCGACCTCTTCGGCGCGCAGGGCGGCGTCCTCGAACACAACGTCTCCGTCGAGGTGGCCAAGCGGCACAAGCGGTCCTCGCACGCCCGGCTCGCGACCATGACCGAGCTGGTGCGCCGCCACGTGCCCGAACTCGGCGACGGCGCCCAGATGTTCTGCCTGATGGGCCTCGTCTCGGCGGGCGCCCTGTCGGCGTACGTCCCGCCGCCGCCCAGCCTCCTCGCCGCCTACGAGGAGGAGCCCGCCCTCGGCGTGCTCCACCTGGAGCTGCGCGACGCCCTGCGGATCTCCCTCACCTCGACGCTCCTGGGCGTGCTGCCGCGCACCTGACGTGCTCCCCGAACCGCGCGGCCCCCGACTTCCCCGCGGGGCGGGCCCGGCCGTTCATTGGATCAGGTCGGTGTGCGGATGCTCGGGGGAGGCCGGGCAGACGTAGAGCTGCATGTTGTCCGTGCTGCCCACTTCGACCCTCGTCGGCTGCGTGGGGAAGTGTCCGGCGCGGCGACCGGAGGCGTGGGCGTCGGCCCGGTCCTCGTACGGCGCCCAGCCGCGCGTACCACTGTCCCATTCGAAGGAGGCGATGGTCAGCAGGGGGACCATCCGGGCGTCACAGACAGCGCAGTACCGGCGGTACGGGTCGGTGCGGCCCCACGGGGGCCAGCCGCCGACCTTCCAGCCGGGAGCATCGGCCAGATTGCCGTCGTAGAACTCCGCAGGACAGTCCGCGTACGAGCCGTCCACGTCCGCACCGGCCGCCTGCCATCTGCTCCAGTCCCCCACCGCCTGCCTCAACGCCGGGTCCAGGTCGAGGCTGTTGGGATACTCGGTGATCGCCTCCGGTGCCAGCAGACACGCCTGAGGCACATAGCCGGGGTAGTTGGCCTCGTACGGTTCCGGTGGCGTGGCGAGGACATCGACGACCGAGGCGGCGGACCGCCAGAACACCGCGGTCGAGGGCTTCCAGTCCGGCTCGTGGTCGTAGGGACACCAGAGGACCTGGAGCAGATCGGCCTCTCCCGGCGGTCGCAACAGGGGTACGTCGCGCACGTACAGCTGAGCCACGGGCAACAGGGGGACCGGGCACTCCGCGGGCCGGGGAGGACCGGCGTCCATGCGCTCCGCGAGCCTCGCGACAGCCTGTTCCATGGCCGCCTCCTCCTCGGGCCCGAACGAGGGAGCATGGGGGTCCTTCCGCGACCGGGCCATCCTGCGCCTGTCGAGCCGCACTTCCGCCGGCGACTGGCGAAATCCGCTGTCACCATGCAGGTGCGCGTCCTCGCAGTGCGGCCACGGCTCCCCGGCCGGCCACAGCAACGGCCCTCCGACCGAGCTGTCCCCGACCGAGGGCGCCCCGGGACGGGGGTGCAGCCGGATCGCGGGACGCGCCAGCGGAGCCAGCTCGGGGAAGACCGCGGTCACCTCGACGGGCCGCGGCGGAGTCGTACGGACGAGAACCATGCCGGTGATCCTGTCACCAGCCACTGACATTCCCCCGCCTCGATCGGCGTCACCGCTCAACCGGCCGCGACGCCCGCCCACCGCACCCCGGCCGATCAGAGGCGATGCGGGAAACGCCGTCCGTGTCTCCGTGCAACCTTTCGCCCCCTTGGTCGGTCTCTTCAGCGACCACCCTGGTCGCATGCACGAGGAGACCGTCATTTCCGCCATACGCAAAACCCTCACCGCCACCGCCGTCGTCACCGCGGTCCTGGCAGGCTCCGCCGCCTGCGGCACCGTGGAGAACCTGTCCGCCGGACAGAAGCTCGACCGGGCCTTCGAACAGCTCGGGAAGGAGAAGTCGCTCTCCTTCGAACTGGACCTGGACACCGACGCCGCGTCGCTGAAGGCGATGGACGACTCGGCGGAGTCCGACGACAAGATGACCGACGAGGTCGCCGAGCTGCTCAGCAGCGCCCGGATCTCCTTCTCCGTACAGTCGAAGAAGCCGCTCGAGAAGTCGGGCGAGGACGACTTCAGCGCCATGGCGATGAAGTTCAGCGGCCCCGACGGCGATCTGGTCGAGTACCGGGTGATCGGCGACTACACCTACGTCCGCGCCGACGCGGAGGCGATCGGGCAGATGATGGGCGCCCCGCTGCCGCCGGCCGAGGAACTGCCCGAGAGCGCCGAGGCGTTCAAGAAGTTCCTGGACGGCGAGTGGCTCAAGGTCTCGACGAAGGAGCTGGAGGAGACCGGCGGCGGCATGGCGGGGGCGCCCGGGGGCGAGGAGCCCGCCGCGGAGCCCACGCTCGACGCCAAGACGCAGAAGAAGATCACCAAGGCGCTGCGGCAGGTCATCGCCCAGGAGGTCGACTTCAAGACCTCCGGCGGTTCCGACGGCACCGAGCACATCGAGGCCACGGCGCCCTTCCGCACCCTGCTGACCGAGCTGTTCGACGAGCTCCGGCCGCTGTCGGACGAACTGCCCGCCGGAGCCGAGATGCCGACGGCCAAGGACTTCAAGGACGCCCCGAACGAGAAGGTCACGGCCGACTTCACGCTGAAGAACGGTGACCTGACCGAGGTGTCCGTGGACCTGGCCAAGCTCGCGGAGAACGCGAAGGTCAAGAAGTTCGCGCTGGTGCTGCGCATGGGCAAGGGCGAGAAGGTCACGGCTCCGGCCGGTGCGAACGAGGTGCGGATCGACGAGCTCATGGAGGGCTTCCTCGGCGGCGCCCCGGACGAGGCGTTCCTGGACGACGCCCCCGTGGACGTGGCTCCCCTGGAGGATCCGCAGGTCTGACGCCGGCGGGGACGCTCCCCCGGCCATCCCGCACCCGACCGCGCGCCGTCATCCCTGAGGAGGAGGCGGCGCGCCCGTCTGGTGCGAGCGCACCAGGGGAAGTGCCGGTAGGCGCACGACGCCGTGCGGGACAGCGCCCGCGAGTCTGGGAAGGCAACCGAGATCGAATGCGGAGACCCCAGACACGTGGCTACCTTCCTGTATCGCATCGGCCGTGGCGCCTTCCGGCGCCGCTGGCTCGTCGTACTGCTGTGGGCGGTGATCCTCGGCGCCGCCGGGGCCGGCGCGGCCAAGGCGCCCGCCGCCGGTGACGACGGCACCTCCTTCATGCCCGGCATCGAGGCGCAGAAGGCCTTCGACCTGATCGGCGAGCGGTTCCCGGGGCCGGACGCCGACGGCGCCGACGCGCGGGTCGTGTTCATCGCCCCCGGCGGGGAGAAGGTGACGGCCGCCGAGCACCGCGCCGCCATCGAGGAGTTCGTCGCGGAGGCCGGCGCGGGACCCCGGGTGGCCGGCACGGTGGACCCGTTCGCGGCGCGCGCGGTGAGCGAGGACGCCTCCACGGCGTACGCCACCGTCACCTTCGAGGTCGCGGCCGGTGACCTCACCGACGCCGACCGGGACGCCCTGGAGCGGGCCGTCGACGAGGTCCGGGACACGGGCCTCACGGTCGAGGTGGGCGGCAGCGCGCTCTCCTCGCAGCCGGCCGCCGGAGGCGCGGCCGAGGCCATCGGCATCGGGCTGGCCGCCGTCGTCCTGCTGATCACGTTCGGCTCGCTCGCGGCGGCCGGGCTGCCGCTGCTCACCGCCGTGATCGGGGTCGGGATCAGCATGGGGGCGATCCTCGCCCTCGGCAGCACCCTCGGCCTGTCCATGACCACCGGCACGCTCGCCTCGATGCTCGGTCTCGCGGTCGGCATCGACTACGCCCTGTTCGTGGTGTCCCGCTACCGGGAGGAGCGGGCGAACGGGCACGCGCCGCGGGAGGCGGCGGGACTCGCGGCCGGGACGGCCGGTTCCGCCGTGGTCTTCGCCGGTCTCACGGTCGTCATCGCGCTGGCCGGGCTGTCGGTGGTGGGCGTACCGATGCTGACGAAGATGGGCCTGTGCGCGGCGGGCGCGGTCGTGGTCGGCGTCCTGGTGGCGCTGACGCTGGTGCCCGCCCTGCTCGGGATGTGGCCGGACGCCGTCCTGTCCCGCACGGCGCGCGGGCGCGGCGCGGCCGCCGCCCGGCGCACCTCCGCCGCCGGCAACGGCGGCACCCGCTGGGCCCGGTTCGTGCTGCGCCGCCCCGTCGCGGTGCTGCTGGCCTGTGTCGCCGGGCTGGGCGTGCTCGCCCTGCCCGCCGCCGACCTGGAGATGGGCATGCCGGGTGCCGAGGCCAAACCGGTCTCGACGACGGAGCGCCGCGCCTACGACGCGCTCGCCGACGGCTTCGGCCCGGGCTTCAACGGTCCGCTGACGATCGTCGCCGACGTCCGGGACGCGGCCGATCCGCGGGCGGCCGCGACGGCCATCGCCGAGGGGATCCGGGGCACGGACGGTGTCGTGTCCGTCTCCCCGCCGCGGTTCAACGAGGCCGGTGACACCGCGCTGTTCTCGGCGGTCCCGGCCACCGCGCCGAACGACGGGACGACCGAGCGGCTCGTGCGGACCATCCGGGCGGAGCGTCCCGGTGTGGAGAGCGGGACGGGCGCGACCTTCGAGGTCACCGGCAGCACGGCGATGAACATCGACGTCGCCCAGGCCCTCCAGGACGCCCTGGTGCCCTACCTGGCCGTCGTCGTGCTGTTCTCGCTCGTGCTGCTGATGGTGGTCTTCCGGTCGGTGCTGGTGCCGGTCAAGGCCGCCCTCGGGTTCCTGCTGTCGGTGCTGGCGTCGCTCGGTGCGGTCGTGGCGGTGTTCCAGTGGGGCTGGGGCGCCGGGCTGCTGGGCGTCGAGCAGACCGGGCCCGTCATGAGCCTGATGCCGGTCTTCCTGGTGGGCATCGTCTTCGGCCTGGCCATGGACTACGAGGTCTTCCTGGTCTCCCGCATGCGGGAGGCGTACGTGCACGGCGAACGGCCGGCGCAGGCGGTCGTGAGCGGCTTCCGGCACAGCGCCCGGGTGGTCGCCGCCGCCGCGGTGATCATGATCGCGGTGTTCTCCGGGTTCGTGGGCTCCGGCGAGTCCATGATCAAGACCATCGGTTTCGGGCTCGCCGTCGCCGTGCTGTTCGACGCGTTCGTCGTCCGCATGGCCCTGGTGCCGGCCGTCCTCGCTCTGCTCGGGGACAGGGCGTGGTGGCTGCCCCGCCGGCTCGACGCGCTCCTGCCCCGCGTCGACATCGAGGGTGCCGGGCTCACCATGCGGCCCGTGCCGGGGGCGGCGGACGGCGACCGGCACGCGGGGGAACCGGCCGGGGAGCCGGCCCGTACCTGATCCGATGCTGTTCCGTACGTGATCCGTACGTGATCGGAACTGATCCGCTGCTGTTCCCGGCGGGCCGCGGAACCGTGTCCCCCGGTTCCGCGGCCCCCGTCTGTCACGATGTCCTTCCGCGCCCGACCCGGAGAACGCACGATGAGCACACCCTGGCAGCGACGGGTGACGAGCCGTCCCCTGGTCACCGAGGCCCTCGTCCTCGTACTGCTGTCCGCGCTCGCCCTCTTCGGCGTCCTGCTGTCCTTTTGGGTGATGCCGGGACCGCCCCCGCTGTGGCCCGGCATCGCCCTCGCGGTCCTGGCCTGCGCGGTGCTGCCCCGGCGCCACGGCCACCCCCTCGCCGTGCTGGCGGTGACCACGCTGTGCATGACGGGCGTGGCCGCGCTGGGGCACCTGGTGACGGCCATGACCATGAGCCCCCTGATGGCCGCGCAGTTCTCCGTCAGCCTGCGCACCGAGCGCCGGGCGGCCTGGTACAGCGCGCTGGTGGTCACCGCGGTCCTGGTCGTCTCCGGCCTGTTCCACAGCGAGCTGCGCCACCAGTGGCTCCTCGGCCTGGTCAATCCGGCGGCATGGGTGCCGCTGTCCGCGGCCCTCGGCGGCTATGTGCGGGTGCGCCGGGCGTACGCCGCCGCCAGGACCGAGCACCTGGCCCGCGAGCGCGAGGAGGAGGCCCGCCACCGCGTCGTCCAGGAACGGATGCGCATCGCCCGCGAACTGCACGACGTCGTCGCCCACCACCTGGCCCTGGCCAACGCCCAGGCGGGCACCGCCGCCCACCTCGCGCGGACCGATCCCGACCGGGCGTACGAGATCCTGGGCCAGCTGTCGGGGACGACCTCGGCGGCGCTGCGGGAACTCAAGGCCACCGTCGGCCTGTTGCGCCAGGACACCGACCTCGACGACGAGCTGGCGCCCGCGCCCGGCCTGGCGCGGCTGCCCGATCTGGTGGCCGCCTGCGCGGCGGCCCGGCTGGAGGTCACGGTCACCGAGGAGGGGCGGCCGCGGCCGCTGGCCCCGGGACTCGACCTGACGGCGTACCGGATCGTCCAGGAGGCGCTGACCAACGTCACCAAGCACGCGGCCACCTCCACGGCGCGGGTCCGGCTCGCCTACACCCCGCGCTTCCTCACCCTGACGGTCACCGACGACGCCCCCGCCCCTCCCGCGCCCCGGCCCGGCCCCGGCCCGGCTCCCGGCCACGGCTTCGGGCTCCTCGGGATGCGCGAGCGCGCCCTGGCCGCGGGCGGCACCTTCCACGCGGGGCCCCGGCCCGAGGGCGGCTTCGAGGTCGCCTGCACCCTGCCCCTGCACGGCCACGACGAAAGCACCGCCCCATGACCATCCGTGTCCTGCTCGCCGACGACCAGGCCCTGCTGCGCGCCACCTTCCGCATCCTCATCGACTCCGACCCCGGCCTGACCGTCGTAGCGGAGGCCGCCGACGGGCGGGAGGCGACCGAGCTGGCCCTCGCCCACACGCCCGACGTGGTCCTCATGGACATCCGGATGCCCGGCACCGACGGTCTGGCCGCCACCGCCGCCATCTGCTCCCGGCCGGAGCTGGCGGGCACCCGGGTCCTGATCCTCACCACCTTCGAGAACGATCAGAACGTCGCCAAGGCGCTGCGGGCCGGAGCGAGCGGCTTCCTCGGCAAGGACGTGGGCCCCGACGTCCTCCTGGCCGGCATCCGGACCGTGGCCGCCGGTGACTCCCTGCTCTCCCCCACGGCGACCCGGACCCTCATCACCCGCTTCCTGGCCGCCCCCGACGACGACACCCCGCTCGCCCCGCCCGAACGCCTGGCCGGCCTCACCGAACGCGAACGCGAGGTCATGGCGCTGGCCGCGCACGGCAGGTCCAACGCGGAGATCGCCGACCACCTGGTGCTCAGTCCGCTGACCGTGCGCAGCCACATCCAGCGCGCCATGACCAAGCTCCACGCCCGCGACCGGGCCCAGCTCGTCGTGATCGCCTATCAGAGCGGCCTGGTCCGGCCGCGCGCACAGGGCGGCGGCTGACCGCACCGGACCGTCCCGGACCCTTCGCAACACCGGTGCCCGGGGCGCCAGTTGACGCAAAGCCCGATCAACACCTCTTCACCTCTTCTACACTTCGGGGCGCGCGCGGTATACAAGGCGCACATGCGGCGATTTCGGGGGGGGTGAGGCGTTGTCCGGTGAGGAACCCGGTGCCCGGCGGGACCCCCGCGCGCCCAGGGTGGACCAGCGTGTCGAGACGGGTGACAACGGCTTCGTCGTCCAGGGCCGCGACATCGACGGCCGGACCTTCCACACCGTCAACACCACCATCCGCGCGGGAGGATGGGCGGCCTTCCTGGGGCTGCTCGTCGCCGCCGTCGGCGCGGTGTTCCTGTACGTCCACTTCGTCGACGACGCGGAGGCCGGCTCCGGTCCCCGGTCCTCTCTCGCGTCGGACGGCACGGCGAGCGGCGTTCCCCGGGCGGAGGGCCAGGACGACGCGGGCACCCGGTCCCCTCCCGGCGGGGCGGCCGCCGAGCCTTCCGAGCAGTGGCGGGGCACCCTGGTGCTCGACCTGTACGGCAAGGAGCTGGACGCCGATCCGCCGGCCGGCGACAGCTCGTTCCTGGGCACGAGCGACATCACCATCGGCAACCTCGGCAGCACGCAGGTGATGGCGGGGGGCGGGGTCGCGGTGGCGCAGTGGGAAGTGGCCGGGAGGACACCGGGTCACGCGGAGTGCGCCGAGGCGGCGGCCACCGCCGGATCGATCGCGGCGCCGGCCCGGCGGGGCGCCGTGCTGTGCGTGCGCACCGACGAGGGGCGCATCGCCCGGCTGGTGGTGACGGGGTTCGCGGAAGGGTTCTCACCCGCCGTGAAGTTGGACGCCGTCGTCTGGGAGCTGTCCGAGGAGGCGGCCTCCGACGGGACCCTTCCCGACACGACGTGACACCCGCGGCATCACCCGCACCGACACACGGAGGCGAACGTGGATCCACTGGTACTGGCCGCCGGAACCGCCCTGGTGGGCGCGATGGCGACCGATGCGTGGCAGCAGGCGCGCACCTCGGCGGTCGAGTTGTGGCGGCGAGTGCACCCCGAGCGGGTCCCGGCCATCGAGGCGGAGCTGGCCGAGGTGCGCGAGGAGGTGCTGACGGCGCGCGAGGCCGACGACGCCGACGCCGAGACCGGGCTCGCCCAGGACTGGCAGCGCAAGCTCCAGCGGCTGGTCCGCGACCATCCTGAGCTGGCGCGGGAGCTGCGGCGCGTGCTGGACCAGGAGCTGGCTCCGCTGCTGCCGCGGCCGGGCGGTCCGGCCGCCCCCGGCACGGTGACGATGACGGCGACGGCCGGGGACAACTCCACCGTCATTCAGGGGCGCGACATCACGCTGCGGTGACCGTGTCCCAGTGGACCGTGCGGTCGCACCAGCGGTCGAGCAGGGTCTGGTCGTGGCCCACGGCCAGCAGTCCCGCGCCCGTCGCCGCGCGGTAGTCCTCGACGACCGCGACCAGCGCGGCCGTGGTGGAGGCGTCCAGCATGGCGGTCATCTCGTCGCAGATCAGCCAGCGGGGGCGCAGCACCAGCGCGCGGGCGAGGCAGGCGCGCTGGAGCTGGCCGTCGCTGACCTCGTGGGGGCGGCGGGTGAGCAGGTCGGGGGTCAGGCCGACGGCGTCGGCGAGTTCGGTCACGCGCCCCGGGACGGCCTCGCGCCGGCCGGTCGCGCGCAGGGGTTCGGCGATCAGGTCGGTGAGGCGCAGCCGGGGGTCGGCGGAGAGGCGGGGCTGCTGGAACACGACGCCGAAGGCGGTGCGCTGTGCGCGCGGGGCGCGGTGGCGCCAGCGGCGGACCGGGGCGCCGTCGACGAGGAGGGTTCCGGAGTCGGGGCGGTGCAGGAGGGCGGCGACCCTGGCCAGGGTGGACTTGCCGCAGCCGCTGGGGCCGAGCAGGCCGACGGCCTCGCCGGGGGCGACGGTGAGGGAGGCGTCGCGGACGGCGGGGGCGCGCCGGTCGTAGCCGGCGGTGATGGCGCGCAGTTCAAGCACGGATGTCCTCCGGGGTGGCGGCCGGGACCGGGTGGTGGCAGGCGACCGACCCGGTGAAGGGCGGAAGCGCCGTGCACGCCCCGGTGGCCCGTTCGCAGCGGGGGGCGAAGGCGCAGCCGTCGGGGAGGTCGCCGAGTGCGGGGGGCAGTCCCGGAATGGGGGTGAAGGCCCGGTCGGGGAGGGCCTCCAGCAGGCCCCGGCTATAGGGGTGGCGGGGGCCCGGGGCGCCGAAGAAGGCGTCGGCGTCGGCGAGTTCGACGATCCGGCCGGCGTACATGACGGCCACGCGGTCGGCGACGCGGGCGGCCGCCGCCAGGTCGTGGGTGATCATCAGCAGCGCCCGGTCGCCGTCGGTGTCGACGTGGCGGCGCAGTTCGTCGACGGTGCGGTCCACCAGGTCGCGGTCGAGTCCCGTGGTGGGTTCGTCGGCGAGCAGCAGGGGTGCCCCGCCGACCAGGGCGAGGGCGGTGGCGGCGCGCTGGGCGAGGCCGCCGGAGAGTTCGTGCGGGTAGCGGTCGAGGTGGTCCGGCGGGAACGCGGCACGGGCGGCGGCCCGTTCGGCGGCCTCGCGCAGGGCCGCACGGCCCCGTACGCCCCTCAGTTCGGCGACCGTCTCCTCCAGTTGGGAGCGGATGGTGCGGACGGGGGTGAGGTGGGCGGCGGGGCTCTGCGGGACGAGGCCGATCCTGCGGCCCCGCACGGTGCGGGCGAGGGTGCGTTCGCCGGCGGTGAGCAGGTCGAGGTCGTCGAGCCGGGCGCTGCCCGCGGTCTGGGCGTTGGCGGGGAGCAGGCCGAGCAGGGCGGAGGCGAGGACGGACTTGCCGCAGCCGCTCTCGCCGATCAGGGCGAGGCACTCGCCGGGGCGCACGTCGAAGCGGGCGTCGGTGACGGCGGCGATCCGGCGCCCGCCGGGCAGCAGGAAGCGCACCGACAGGCCGCGCACCGACAGGACGGGGGGTCGCTCGGTCACAGCATGAGCTCCGATCGGCGGCGGGGGCTGATCCGCTCCCGCCAGACACCGGCGAGTCCGGCGACGGCGAGGGTGGGGACGATCAGGAAGAGGCCGGGGAAGAGGGTGGGCCACCACTGTCCGGCGAGCAGGGAGCCGCGGGCGCCCTGGATGAGGGTGCCGAGGCTGGCGGTGTGGGCGGGCAGGCCCAGGCCGAGGAAGGACAGCGCCGACTCGTGCCACATGGCGTGCGGCACCATGAGGACGGCGGCGAGCCCGGCCTGCGGCAGTACGGCGGGCAGCAGGTGCCGTACGGTCACCCGCCACCGGGAGGCGCCGCCTGAGACGGCCGCGTCGAGGTGGGGGCGGGAGCGCAGCGAGAGGACCTCGGCGCGGACGATGCGGGCGGTGGACAGCCAGTGGGTGAGCGCCACGGAGATCACCACCGGCCAGACGCCGGGGCGGAACATGGCCACGATGAAGACGCCGAGCAGCAGGTGCGGGACGGAGGAGAGGGTGTCGACGAGGCGCATGACCGCGCGGTCGGCCCAGCCGCCGAGCGCCCCGGCGGTGGCGCCGACGGCGGTGCCGATCACGGTGGCGGTGAGCGCGGCGACCACGCCGACCAGCAGGGAGACCCGCAGGCCGTAGACGCAGCGCAGCAGCAGGTCGCGGCCTACGTCGTCGGTGCCGAAGGGGTGGTCCCAGCTGGGCGGCAGGAGTTTGGCGGCCAGGTCCACGCTCTGCTGGTCGAGTTGGACCAGGGGCGGTACGAGCAGGACCGCGAGGACCGTCACGGCGACGAGGGTGGCGGAGACGCGCAGCCGGAGGGTGTGCGTGGAGCGGCGGGCGGTGCCGTGCGAGCGCCAGGCGGTGTGCTTGGTGTCGGCGGTGGTGTCAGCCATGGGAGTCACATCTCATTCAGCTTCACCCTCGGGTCGATCAGTCCGTAGAGCAGGTCGGCGAGCAGGTTTCCGGCGAGGACGGCGGCGGTGGCGAGGGTGGTCAGCGCGGCCAGCAGCGGGAAGTCGACGGCGGTGGCCGCCTCCACGGTGGCCGCGGCGATGCCCGGCCAGCTGAACACGGTCTCCACCAGCAGGGCGCCGGTGATGAGTTCGGGGACGCGGGAGCCGATCAGGGTGAGGACGGGCAGCAGTCCGCTGCGCAGGGCGTGGCCGAGCAGGACGGTGCGTTCGGCCAGGCCGCGGGCCCTGGCCCCGCGCACCGGGTCCTCGGCGAGGGCGTCGCCGACGCCCTGGCGGACGTACAGGATGAACCAGGGCAGTTGGGAGACGGCGAGGACGCCGGCGGGCAGGACGAGGTGGCTCACCACCTGGCCGGCGGTGACGTGGTCGCTGCCGGTGTCGGTGAGGCCGCCGGCCGGCAGGACGTCCAGGTTCAGGGCGAACAGCCAGATGGCGAGCAGGGCGATCCAGAAGACCGGGGCCGCCTCCAGGGAGTACGCGAGGGAGGTGACCGTGCGGTCGAGGAGCGAGCCGGGGCGGCGGGCGGCGAGCACGCCGAGCAGGGTGCCGAGCAGGACCGCCGCGGCGAACGCGACGGCGCACAGCAGCGTGGACCACACCAGGCGTTCGCCGATGACCTCGGCGACCGGCTGGCGCATGACGGTGGACCGGCCGAAGTCGCCGCCGAGCGCGGAGGTGAGCCAGTCCCACCAGCGGACGGCGAACGGCCGGTCCACGCCGAGGTTGTCGCGCAGCCGGTCCAGGGTCTCCTGGTCGGCGCCGAGCGCGGCGGTGCCGGCGTAGGCCTTGACGGGGTCGAAGGGGGAGGCGGCGGCCACGGCGAACACGCCGAAGGTGACGACGAGGAGGACGGGCACGGCGAACAGGGCCCGCCGTGCCGTCAGTCGTGCCATCGCCGCCCAGGGCAGGGGTGTCATGCGCGGGGCTGCCAGTCCTCGGCGTTCCACCAGGGGCCGCTGGCGAAGCCGTGCTCGTGCGGTTCGGTCTGGGTGGTCAGGCCCTCCCAGCGGTCGGCGAGGACGTAGAGGTGGTCGATGTGGGTGAGGACGGTGTAGCCGGGGTTCTTCACCAGTTCGCGCTGGAGCGTGTCGTAGGCGGCCTCGCGGGCCTTGGCGTCCTGGGCGCGGCGGCCGGTGTCGAGGGCCCGGTCGACGGCCGGGTTGTCGTAGCGGGCCATGTTGTTGAAGCCGTCGCCGGCGAGGGAGGAGTGCAGCAGGGTGTAGAGGCCGAAGTCGGGGTCGCCGGTGCTGCCGAAGCCGGCGAGCACGGCGTCGTGCTTCATCCGGGGTTCGATGACCTCCCAGGTGGCGCTCTCCACGCGGACGTCGATGCCGGCCTCCTTGGCGTCGGAGGCGTAGGCGAGGGCGTGGTCCTGGCGGACCTTGTCGCCGGAGGGGTAGTAGAGGGTGAACCGGGCGGGGCGGTTGGCCTTGGCGCGGACGCCGTCCTTGCCGGGCTTCCAGCCCGCCGCGTCGAGGATCCTGCCGGCCTCGGCGAGGTCCCGGGGGCGTTCGATGCCGTCGGCGAACCAGGGGTCGTCGACGGGCAGCGGTCCGTAGGCGGGGCGGCCGGCGCCGTCGAGGATCTTGTCGACCATGGCCTCGCGGTCCACTGCGAGGTCGAGGGCGCGGCGGATCGCGGTGTCGCCGGTGACCGGGTCGCCGGTGGGCAGGGTGACGGCGCGGAAGTCGTAGGAGGTCGCCCGGTAGGTCTTCTTGTCGTCGTCGCCCTTGAAGGTGGCGGCGAGGTTGGGCGGGAGGGTCGCTCCGTCGAGGTCGCCGGAGCGCAGCCGGGTGGCGCGGACGTCGTCGTCGGCGATGATCGCCATGGTGAGCTTTTTCACCTTCGGCGCGCCGCCCCAGTAGTCCGGATTGGCCTTGAAGGTGAGCTTTTCGCCCTTGCTCCAGCCGGTGAGGACGTACGGTCCGGTGCCGACCGGCTTCGTGTTGAAGGAGCCGGTGTTGGGGTCCTGTCCGCCGGCGACGTGCTCGGGGACGATGGGCAGGACCGTGCGGGCGGCGAAGGCCGCGTAGGGGTGGTCGAGGGTGAAGACGACCTTGCCGTCGCCCTCCGCCCGGACCTCGTCGATGACGTCCAGTTCGCTCCGGGCGGTGTTGTTCGTCCGGTCGTCCAGCACGGTGCGGTAGGTGAAGACCACGTCGTCGGCGGTGAGCGGTTCGCCGTCGCTGAACCTCACGCCCTCGCGCAGGGTGTACGTGTAGGTGCGGCCGCCGTCGGTGACCTCGGGGAGCGCCTTCGCCAGCGCGGGCTTCAGTTCCATGGCGGCGTCGCGGGCGAGGAGGCCGTCGAAGATCTTGGAGTTGCCGTCCTTGCCGTAGCCGAGCAGGGGGCTGAGGGTGTCCGGTTCGGACGGGACCCCGATCACGACGGATGCGGCGGACGCGCCGCCGTCCTCGCCGCCGCCGCCCGGCGCCGAGCAGGCGGCGACGGCGCCGGCCATGGCCATCGCCGCGGCGGCACCCCGTATTCGTCGGGTCGTCATCGGTCCTCACATCCCTGATGCCTGAAAATCGTTGTTGCATATTAAGTGCAGCAAGGCTCTACCCAGGACGGCGGCCCCTCAGTCCACGGCCTCGACGGACGGCGCCGCCCGTGTCAAGTGCGCAGGTGTGCGCCGGGGTGCGAGCCGTCGGGCGCTGTCCGCGCGCCCCCGTGGCCGCTTGTCACCGGACCGGAACCGGCACTACTGTCGCCACGCCTTGGTGACGGGAAATCGGTGCGATACCGGTGCGGCCCTCGCCACTGTGATCGGGAAGTCCGGCTCCAGTCCTCACGGACGGCCACTGGGTCCTTCGGGACCCGGGAAGGCGGAGCACGGGCGGTGGTACCCGTCAGCCAGGAGACCGGCCAAGGCGCGTCAACCATCCACGAGGTGCTGGAGAGGGTCTGCTGAGCCATGCACATAGCCGAGGGTTTTCTGCCGCCGGCGCACGCGGTCGCCTGGGGCGCCGCGTCGGCGCCGTTCGTCGTCCACGGAGCCCGGTCACTCGTCCGTGACATCAGGGAACGGCCCGAGAGCACCCTGCTGCTGGGCGCGTCGGGAGCGTTCACGTTCGTGCTGTCCGCGCTGAAGCTGCCGTCCGTCACCGGCAGTTGCTCCCACCCCACCGGCACGGGGCTCGGCGCGATCCTGTTCCGGCCGCCGGCCATGGCGGTGCTGGGCACCATCACCCTGCTGTTCCAGGCGCTGCTGCTCGCCCACGGCGGGCTGACCACGCTGGGCGCCAACGTCTTCTCGATGGCGGTCGCCGGTCCCTGGGCCGGGTACGGCGTCTACCGGCTGCTGCGCCGGTACGGCGTGCCGCTGATGCCGGCGGTGTTCTCCGGCGCGTTCGTCGCCGACCTGGCGACCTACTGCGTGACCAGTGTGCAGCTGGCGCTCGCCTTCCCCGACCCGGGCAGTGGATTCCTGGGCGCGCTCGGCAAGTTCGGCTCCATCTTCGCCGTCACCCAGATCCCGCTCGCGGTGAGCGAGGGCCTGCTGACCGTGCTGGTGATGCGCATGCTGGTGCAGTCGAGCAAGGGGGAGCTGACCCGGCTCGGGGTGCTGGTGACCTCGGCGGCCGGACGGACGACGGCCGACTCGACGGGGGCGGTGACCCGATGAGCCGCAACGCCAGGATCAACACCCTGCTGCTGGTGCTCGTGGCCGCGCTCGCGGTGCTGCCGCTCGCGCTCGGACTGGGCGACCACAAGGAGGAGCCGTTCGCGGGCGCGGACGCCGAGGCGGAGACGGCGATCACCGAGATCGACCCGGACTACGAGCCGTGGTTCTCGCCCCTGTACGAACCGCCGTCCGGGGAGATCGAGTCGGCGCTGTTCGCCCTCCAGGCGGCGATCGGCGCGGGCGTCCTCGCGTACTACTTCGGGGTGCGGCGCGGACGGCGGCAGGGCGAGGCGCGGGCACGCGCGCGGAGGGAGGAAGGACCGGGGCCCGACGCCGGGGCCGGTGAGGCCGGGGCCGGGGCCGGTGAGGCCGGGGCCGGGGCCGGCGGGGGCGTGGGCGGCGGGGCCGCGTCCCGGCGGGGGGACTGAGCCCCCCGTGCTGCCGATCGACGCGGCGGCCCACAGCAGCCGCTGGCGCCACCGTCATCCCGTGGACAAGGCCGTGCTGGGACTCGGGCTCACCCTGCTCGCGATCTCGCTGCCGCCCTGGCCGGGCGCGGCCCTGGTGCTGGTCACCGCGCTCGCGGTGCTGCTCGGCCCGGCGGGCGTGCCGGGCCGGCGGCTGTGGCGCGCCTACCGGGTGCCGCTGGGCTTCTGCCTGACCGGGGCGCTCCCGCTGCTGGTGCGGGTGGGCGGGCCGGACGGGTTCGTGTCCTGGGCCGCGGACGGGCCGCCGCGCGCCGGGGAGCTGCTGCTGCGCACGTCGGCGGCCTCCCTCGGCGTCCTGCTGTTCGCGTTCACCACCCCCATGTCCGACCTGCTGCCCCGCCTGGTCCGCGCCGGGGTGCCCGCGCCGCTCGTCGACGTGGCGCTGGTGACGTACCGGATGAGTTTCCTACTGCTCGACTCGGTGCGCCGGATCCGGCAGGCGCAGGCGGCCCGGCTCGGGCACACCACCCGGGCGGCGGCCTGGCGGTCCCTCGGCGGGCTCGGCGCGACCGCGTTCGTCCGGTCCTTCGACCGGGCGGCACGGTTGCAGAACGGGCTCGCCGGGCGCGGCTACGACGGCACCCTGCGCGTGCTGGTGCCCGAGGCCCGTGTCTCCGTCCGGTTCGCGGCGCTGAGCGTGGCGCTGCTGGCGGCGCTGGCCGCCCTGACCCTCGTACTGGAAAGGCCGTTGTCGTGAGCGAGTCCGTCCTGGTGGCCCTGCGGGGCGCGTCCTTCGCGTACGAGGACGGCCCTGCCGTGCTCAGCGGCCTGGACTTCGAGGTGCGCGAGGGGCGTGCGCTGGCCCTGCTCGGGCGCAACGGCAGCGGGAAGACGACGCTGATGCGGCTGCTGAGCGGTGGACTGCGGCCGAGCGGAGGCGAGTTGACCGTCGAGGGGCGGGCGGTGCGCTACGACCGCAGAGGGCTGACGGCGCTGCGCACCACCGTACAACTGGTGGTGCAGGACCCCGACGACCAGTTGTTCGCCGCGTCGGTCGGCCAGGACGTGTCGTTCGGACCGCTGAACCTCGGCCTGCCCGACGCGGAGGTACGCGCCCGGGTGGCGGAGTCGCTCGCCGCCCTGGACATCACCGCCCTCGCCGACCGTCCCACGCATCTGCTGTCCTACGGGCAGCGCAAGCGGACGGCGATCGCGGGCGCGGTCGCCATGCGGCCCCGCGTGCTGATCCTGGACGAGCCGACGGCGGGCCTGGACCCCGACGGCCAGGAACGCCTGCTCACCACCCTCGACGGGCTGCGGGCGGACGGCACGACGGTTGTCATGGCGACGCACGACGTGGACCTGGCCCTGCGCTGGGCCGACGACGCGGCCCTGCTCACCCCGTCGGGCGTGCACACCGGGCCGGCGACCGAGACGCTGGCCCGCACGGACCTGCTCGCGGCTGCGGGGTTGCGGCTGCCGTGGGGCGTCGCGGCGGCCCGACTGCTGCGTGCGTACGGGCTGTTGACGGACACCGGGGCGGGTCCCCGCACGGCGGAGGAGCTGGTGGCCGCGCTGGCGGGCGAATGAGCACGCCGGTGAGCCGGTGCCGGCCGTGTCCGGACCGCCCTCGGCGCGCCCGTTCCCGCGCGCGTGCCCGGAACGTGGGCATCCCCTGGCGAGGACTCCGCGACCTGCAAGTCCGCTTCCCGCAGGTCCGCTTCCGTGCGGAGCGGCGGACACCCGAGTGGAAGGCCGCGGCCGAGGAAGTGCCCCGGTCGGGGGCGTCGCTCACGCAGGGGAGTGCGGCCCGGCAGGGGTGCGTCCGACGAGGGGCCGGACGCACCCCTCGGCCGTCGGCGGGCAGGACGCGTCTTCGCCGCTGCGCCGCCGGTGCCCGCGACGCGGCTGGACGTGGTGGGGGTGGCCGTGCCCGGATGCCTGGCGGCCTCGTCGAGCGGACCCGGCCGGGCGTTGAACGGCGGGCTCAGGACTCGACGAACTTGTCCGCCAGGCCCTGTTCCAGGTAGTCGTCCGGCAGGTCCTGGACGACCAGCTCGGCTTCGGTGCGTTCGGTGTGCAGCCGCCAGTAGGCGTCGGCGATCGTCTGAGGTTGGGAGTCGTGGCCGCCTTGGCCGATGAAGGCGGCGATCGCCACGTGCGCGGCGTAGACGCCGGTACCGGAGAGCGCGGCATGCAGATTGAGGATCCAGTTGCGCATGCCGCCGGTGGCGATCTGAACGTTCGCCACGTGGGGGGCGATGATCGGCCCCGAACCCGCGCCACTGGTGACCAGGACCGTCCCCGTGCCGCGCTCCAGCATGCCGGGCAGGACGTGCTGCACCGCCGCGACACCGCCGAGCAGGTAGAGGTCCAGCTGGGCCAGAACCGAGTCGACGGTGACCTTCGTGGCCTCGACGAGCGGCGCCCGGCGCAGGTCGGCCGGGGTCGGCGCGGGCGAGTACTCGAGTACGTCGATCGGCCCCAGCCGCTCCTCGGCGGCGGTCAGCGCCGCGTGCAGAGCGGGACGATCGGTGACGTCGGCGGGAAACACCTCGACCCGGGCGCCCGTATCGGACAGATCGTCGGCCACCGCCCGGAGCGTCGTGCGGTTGCGGGCGATCAGCGCCACGTCGAACCCCTCGGCGGCGAACCGCCGGCCGATCGCCCGGCCCAGCTGCGGGCCCGCGCCGACAATCGCGATCGTGCTCAATTCGCCACCTCGTTACCATTGTTCCGGTTCACATCGGAACCGTAGGAAGGGCTTGGGCGCGGGGGCTAGGACCGGCGCGACAACCTGAACGGAAGTTTCGCGACAACGATGAACGGCACTTTCTCGGTGAGCCTGAGCGGTGCGAACGCCTTCGGCGACTTCGCACGCGAGTGGCGGACCCGGATGGGCGACACCTTCGCGCTGCCGTCCTTCAGCCGGACGACCGTCGCCGGCTTCGCCGCGCGGTCCCGTGGGTTCCGGGTGCGGGACCTGATGTTCAACCGCTTCGAGAACGCGGCCGCCCTCAGGACGGCGGGCCTGCGGGTCGGGACCGACGATCACGTACGTCTGTGGATCGTCCACCGGGGCACCTGGCGGTTCGGAGAACCGGGAGGAATCGAGCACACGGCACCGGCCGGCCGCTTGCTGGTGCAGACGGGGAAGCTTTCCCACTTCTCCGCGGCGCCACGCACCACCGCCCAGGTGCTCGTGCTGCCCGCCGCCGAGATTCGGCGCGGACGGGGCATGCCGGCAACCGGCCCGGCCGACACCGCCGAAGTGCGGCTGCTGACCGCGCACGCCACCATGGTGAGCCGGATGCTGGGCGGTCTCGGGCCGGCCGGGGTCGACGCCGCCCGCGACACCCTGGCCGAATTGGCTCGGGCCGCCGTCGGGGGTGGCCTCGACGACGTGGAGCCCCTGCTGTCGCCGGCGCTGGCCCAGGCCGCTCGGGACCTGGCCGACGGGCGGCTCACCGACCCCGCCCTCTCCCCCGCGGCTCTCGCGCGGAAACTGAACGTCTCCACGCGCACCCTTCAACGGGCCTTCGCCCGTGAAGGGCAGTCGCTGAGCGCCTACATCCGGGATCGCCGCCTCGATGAGGCGCGCCGCGCGCTCATCACACCGCACCGACGCATGACCATTTCGGACATAGCCGCCCGCTGGCAGTTCGCCGACAGCGGCCACTTCGCCCGCGCCTTCCGCAAGCGCTACGGCCGGACACCCACCGACTACGCCGCGACCGCCACTCCGGAGACGGACGTCGCATAGCCGCGTGAGGCGCCGGCGTACCCGCTCACGCGTCGCGCGCGGTCCCGGACGCCGCCTCGCAGGGCAGAGGACATCTCCCTCTCCCGCGACCGGTGGGCCCGGTGCGGGTCGAATTCAGGGGGTTTCAGGGACCCGCCCCCTCGATCCGACGGCCCGTCGGGTCGGCGGGGTCCGCCATCGGCCGACGCGGGTCCGCCGCCCGGGTGATGGCGGACTCGACGGCGGCGATGCGGTCACCGAGGAGGGCCAGGGCGGCCACCGCGCGGGTCAGGGCGTCCTCGTCGGGGCCGCCCGGGGTGAGCGTGCGGACGTGGGCGGCCTTCACCTCGTCCCAGCGGGCGGCCTGCGCGGCGGTGAGCGTGCCGCGCAGTTCCGCGAGCTTCAGCAGGTTCGCCTCGGCACCGCTGGTGAGGGTCTGGGCCTCGGCCGTGTAGTGGTCGTCGACGACGGCCGCCAGCTCGTCGTCGTTCATGACGGGCTGGATCCGCTGGGCGATCCTGTTCATGGTGCGGTAGGAGCCCTGGAGCCGGAACGGCGGTTCGGTGCGGGTGTTCTCGGACCGGGCGGCGGAGGCGATGTAGGCCGCGTTGACGGCGAGGACCGTGCGGCGGGCGGTGAGCAGGTGGCGCAACACCGCCAGGACGCGGTCCAGTTCGGTGGGGGCGTAGGGGTGGGTGAGGCGGTCGGCGCGGGCGGTGGGGTCGTTCTCGGCGAGGCGGACCAGCAGGTCCAGGTCGTCGCGGTGGCGGCCGGCGAGCGGGGCGAGCACCGGGTTGGCGGTGAGGGCGTTCTCCACGAAGCTGAGCGCGAAGACGTCCTCCTTGCCGGTGAGGACGTCGCCGAGGTTCCACACGTCGGCGCGGTTGGCCAGCATGTCGGGCACCCGGAAGACCTCGCCGGACTCGGTGTAGGGGTTGCCGGCCATGCAGACGGCGAACCGCTTGCCGCGCAGGTCGTAGGTGCGCGGCTCGCCCCGCCACACGCCCTCCACGCGGCGGGTGGCGTCGCACAGCGGGATGAACTTCTGCAGCAGTTCGGGCGAGGTGTGCTGGATGTCGTCGAGGTACAGGAGGGTGTTGCTGCCGGCGGCCAACGCGAAGTTGATCTTCTCGATCTCCTGGCGTGCGGTGGCGTTCGGCGCCTCGGCGGGGTCGAGCGAGGTGACCGCCCGCCCGAGCGCCGGGCCGCTGATCCGCACCAGGACCAGGCCGAGCCGGTGGGCCACGTACTCCATGAGGGTCGTCTTGCCGTAGCCGGGCGGGGAGATCAGCAGCAGCAGGCCGCCGGCGGCGGTGCTGCCGGACTCCCCCGTGGTGCCGAGCTGTTTGGCGAGGCCGTCCCCGACCAGGGGCAGGTAGACCTCGTCGACCAGCCGGTTGCGGACGAACGACGCCATCACGCGCGGCCGGTGGTCGTCCAGGCGCAGCCGGGTGCGCTCGGCGGTCAGCAGGGCGGTGCGGCGGCGCTGGTGGGCGCGGAAGGCGGGGACGTCGCGCTCCCTGAACTCCTCGGTGCGGTCCAGGAACTCGTCCAGGCGGAGGGTGAGGCGGCGGCTGGTGATCCGGGGGTGACTGCCGAGCAGCCCCTCCGCCGTGGCGGTCAGGGGTGCGTCCGACGCGTGGCGGGGCACCCGCGGGCAGAGTTCGGCGGCGACGGCCTCGGCGAGGTCACCGGCGTCCGCCGGGTCGCCGGTGGCGGCGGTGTACGCGGTCAGCCACGCCTCGACCAGCTGGCGGCGGGTGGTGAGGTCGCCGAGGGCGGGCAGGTCGTCGTCGTAGGCGTCGGTGGCGACGGTGCGGCGGAACTTGTCGAGCAGGGTGCGGACCCGGGTGCTGATCACGAACCCCTCGGGGCCGGTGGTCAGTTCGTCGAAGAGGTACGCGGCACAGGCCTCCGGGCGGGCGGTGGCGCCCTCGTCCCAGGCGCGCACGGCCCGGGCGATCTCCGTGCGGAGGGCGTCCAGCGCGGGCGGCGGGCCGAAGGCGTCACGGACCCGGGCCAGGGAGCGGGCCCGGCGGGTGAGGTCCGCGCGCTCCTCCGCCGTGGTGCCGTGCGCCCAGTACAGCAGGGCGTGGGCGCGGGCGGCCGCCGCGTGGCGCAGCGGTCCCGCGCCGTCGTACAGGGGCAGTACGGCGGTGAGGATGACGGTGGCGTCGTGGTCGTGGACGCCTCGCTCGTACCCCTCGTCGTACGCCTCCTCGGCGGCCCGGCGGACGAGCGCCGCGAGGTCGTCGGCGGCGGCCAGGGCGTCGGGGCCGGGCTCGTGCAGCAGGCGGGCGGCGAGGTGTTCGGCGCGGTAGACCCCGGGCAACTCGGACGGCAGGTGCCGGTGCCACAGGGGGCGGTCGGCGAGGAGGGCGGGGTCGGTGACGGGGGCGCGGTAGTCGGTGCCGGTGAGGGCGAGCGCGAGGCCGTCGCCGTGCGGGACGACGGTGAGGTCGAAGGGCTGGGTGGTGACGGCGAACCGGTGGGCGCCCAGGCGCAGGGCGCGTCCGTCGTCCGCGTAGAGGTCGTCCCGGTCGCGCAGGGCGCGGTCGGCCTCCTGCCGGGCGGAGCGCAGCCGCCCGTCGAGTTCCTCGGCGCGTACCCGGTCGCCCAGCTCGCGCAGTTCCTCGGCGGTGCGGCGGACCTTGGCGACCAGCGGGTCGGAGGCGAAGTAGGTGCTCACCGCGTCGGCGTCGGCGAGTGCGGCGGAGCGCCGGGCGATCGTCTCCAGGACGCGGTCGGCGGCGGAGGCGAGCTGCCCGGCGCGGCGGGCGCGGGCGTCGGTGAGGGACTGCTTGCGGGTGGCGAACGCCTCGTAAATCTCCGTGCGTTGGCCGGCGAGCCGGTCGAGCACCTCGTCGGACTCGGCGAACCGGGACTCCAGGGCCTCCAGCTGGGCCAGGACGCGGCTGAGGTGGTCGTCGCAGGCCTCGGGGTCGTCGGCCGCCGCGAGGGCGCCGGTGACGGTCTGGCCGAGCAGGGCGAGTTCGGCGGCGAACCCGGCGCGCGCCTCCCGGTCGAGGAGGCCGCGGCGGCGGGTGTCGAGGACGGCGCGGGCCCGGTTGACGCCGCCCAGGGCCTCGGCGACGCGCTCCAGGACGGTGGTGCGGACGGTGGCGTCGGCGATGTCGAGCCCGCCGACCACCTCGGTCACCGTGCGCAGGCCGTCGGCGAGTTCGTCCAGCCGGGCGGCGACCGGGCCGGCCCCGGCGGTGGTGGTGATCGCCCCGGCCTCGGCGACGAGCCGTTCGACGTCCGCGTGGTGGGCGGCGAAGGCGTCCTCGCGGGCCAGGAAGGCGACGGCGCGCTGCCCGAAGGAGGCGAGGTCGGAGTCGGTCTCGGCGGCCAGCGCGTCGATGCGGGCGCGGTCGGCGTACCGCAGGTCCCTCAGGGTCAGCAGATGGCCCTGGGCCTGGCGCAGTTCGGTCAGTCCGGTGACCCAGGCGGCGGCCTCACGGGGCTGCTCGCCGCGCAGTCGGCGCACCACCGACGCGATCCGGTCCGCGGTCTCGTCGAGCGCGCGGGCGGCCCGGCCGGTGAGGTCGCGTACGGTCTCGAACTCGGCCAGCACCTGCTCGGCGGTGTCCCGCATCCGCGTCAAGGGGGTGCGCAGGTCGCCGAGTTCGTCCTCCCCCAGCCAGTGGTGGGTGTCCAGGGCGCGGACGCAGGCGGCCGTCAGGGTCCGGTACCTCTCGGCCGTGGGGGTGGTCTCGGCGGCGGAGCGGGCCAGGGACAGGCAGTCGGAGATGCCGCGCACCAGGTCGGCGTTGCCGATCCGGGCGAGGCGGCCCTCGCCGGCCGGGACGGCGGCGGCGTGGGCGTCGGAGGCGTAGGGCGAGTCCCAGAGCTGGAGCGGGTGGACGCGGGCGGGGTCGTCGCCGTCGGGGCGCAGCAGGGCGAGCAGCCCGTCGTCGAAGAGGGCCCAGCCGTGGCAGGCCATCGGGGCGGCGGCCGCCTCACGGATCTGGTTGTACGACAGCAGCAGTCCGCGTCCGCGCCCGGGAGCGTGGAAGGCGTACAGCACGTCCTCGCCGTGCGGTGAGCGCACCTCGCGGGCGAACTCCATGCCGGTGGTGTCGAGTTCGTACGTCTTGTGGCTGCCGTTGGCCAGGCAGTAGCCGCCGGGGAACACGATGCCCTGGTCCTCGGGGAGCCGGCGGGCGCCCTGGCCGACGGCGTCGAGGCGGACGACGGTCCGGGTGAGGGTGTTGAAGACGAGGTGGCGGTGGGCGGTCTCCTTGTAGGGGAGGATCCGCAGCAGGATCAGGGGGCCGACGCGGGCGTGCGCGATCTCGGCGTCGGCGAGGGACTGCAAAGGTTCGTCGACCGGTTCGGTGTGGATGCCGTCGGGGGTGCCGGTGTCGTCGTCGGCCTTGACGGTGAGGGTGCCGCCGAGGGTGTCGACGAAGACCTCGCCCCGGACGGAGACGTGCGGGTGACGGCCGAGGACGTGGTCCTCGCGGGTGGTGGCCGTCCAGTGGATGTCGTCGGGCGGGGTGATCGCGTGGTCGCGGTCGCCGCGCGCGTCCAGGAAGGCGGTGCGGCCGTCCTCGGTCACCGACCAGCGCAGGACGCGGATGTCGCCGGCCTTCTCGCCGGTCTGGAAGACGGCCAGCAGTCTGCCCTCGACGCGGCGCAGCCGCAGCAGGCGTGCCTGGCGGTAGTAGCGGTGCAGGGCGGCGAACTCCCGCAGGAAGGCGGGGTCGTCGAGCAGTCCGGGCACGGCGTCGTCGGGCAGCCGGTTCAGGTCGCGGTCGTGCGCGGCGAGGACGTCACCGACCGCGGTGTCGCCGTCGGGGCGGGGCCGGGTCTCGTAGCCGAAGAGGAGCACGCCGCCCACGGCGACGATGTCGCGGGGTACGGCGGTGCGGCCGGTGCGCAGCCGCTCGGTGCCGGTCAGGCGCAGCGCGGGGGCGCCGAACTGCTGCGCCCGCAGCCCGTTCAACGCCTGGGCGCGGCGGGCGAGTTCGGCGGCCTGGGCGGAGAGGCGGTCGCGCAGCACCTGGTAGGCGCCGGCGTCGACCGTCTCCTCGGCGGCGGGGGTCCGGTGCGGGGCCGGGGCGGCGGGCTCGTGGGTACCGGTGGTCATGACTGCCTCTCGGGAAGGGTACGGCCGGGAGCCGCCGTCCCCTGTGCGGCGGCTCCCGGCCGTGGGTGGTCAGGCCCTGGCGGCGCCGTTCGGCGCGGCCGGCGGTGTGTCGGTGAGGCCCGGCTCCCCCGCCTGCTCGATCAGTTGCCGGAGCCGGCCGGCGTGCTCGCCGCCCTCCGTCATCAGCCGCGTCAGCAGCGCGGACACGGTGAGGTTCTGCACGTCGGCCGTGGAGACGGAGCCCAGCACGCGGCTCAGGTCCTCGGTGAAGTTCGCCGAGCCGTCCAGCCAGGGGCCGGCGAGGGCCTGCGCGGTCTCGGAGCTGCGGACGAAGCCGTCGACGCCCTTGCCGAGCGCGATCGAGGACACCAGCCGGTCGAAGAAGACCGACTCCCCGCCGACGATGTTGATGTCCGCGTTCTCCAGTCCGGTGGCGAGGACCGTGGCCTGCGCCTCGGCGACCTGCCGCTGCACCTCCAGTCCGGCGAGCCGGACGTCCTTCTCCGCCTCCAGCCGCAGCCGGTACTCCTCGTGGCCGCGGGACGCCTCGTCGAGGGCGGCCATGGCCGCCGCCTTCTCGGTGAGGCCGGCCGCCTCCGCGCGGAGCTTGCCGCTGATGGCCTCCGCGTCGGCGAGGGCCTTGGCCCGGGCTCCCTCGGCCTCCGCGCGCAGCCGGGCCTCGGTGGCCCCGGCCTCGGCACGGCCCGTCTTCTCGGCGACCTCGGCCTCCTTGTCGCGGACCTGCGCGGCGGCCAGTCCTTCGGCCGCGGCCTCCGCCTGGACTCCCTCGGCCAGCCGCAGCTTGGCCCGCGCGTCCAGGTCGGCGGTCTTCAACCGGGCCTCGGCGAGGGTGAGTTCCTCGGCGGCGCGGTGGGCGGCGGCCTGCTCGGCGGCCTCGGCCGCCTTGATGTCCTTGACCAGCCTCTCCTGCGCCTCGGCCTCCGCGGCGATGACGACGGCCTGCCGCTGCCGCTCGGCCTCCTCGACCGCCCGCAGCCTGAGGATCGACTCCTCCTGCTCGGCGACCGTGCGGTCCACCGCGACCCGCTCGCGGACCACCTCGGCGATCTCCCGCTTCTCCGCCTCGACCTCCTTCTCGGCGGCGATCCGCGTCAGCTGGGTCTCCCGTTCCCGGGCGATGACCTCCAGCAGGCGGTCCTTCTCGATGCGCTCGCTCTCCACGGCGATGACCCGCTCGCGGTTCTTGGCGGCGACGGCGACCTCGCGGGCCTGGTTCTCGCGCTGCACGCCGAGCTGTTCCTCGGTGCGCAGGAAGGCGCTCTGCGCGCGCAGCCGCTCCTCCTCCACCACCCGGGCGGTCTCGGCCTCCTCGCGGGCCCGTACGGTCTCGATCTCCCGGCGCTGCTTGATCTCGGCGTCGGCCTGCCGGCGTTCCAGTTCCAGGATGGCCTCGCGGGCGTCGACGTTCTGCCGGGTGATCTCCTTCTCCTCGCCGCGCTGGGCCTCGTTGGTGCGGACGTGCTCCACGGCCGTCAGTTCGGTGATCTTGCGGATGCCCTGGGCGTCGAGGACGTTGCCGGGGTCGAGCTGGGTGAGGGGCGTCTGCTCCAGGTAGTCGATGGCGGCGTCCTCGAGGTGGTAGCCGTTGAGGTCGACGCCGATGACCTCGATGATCCGGTACCGCAGTTCCTCGCGCTTGGTGTACAGGTCGGTGAAGTCCAGTTGCTTGCCGACGGTCTTCAGCGCCTCGGAGAACTTCGCGTGGAACAGTTCCTGGAGGGTGTTGCGGTCGCTGGCGCGCGCGGTGCCGACGGCCTGGGCGACCTTGATGACGTCGTCCACGGTCTTGTTGACCTTGACGAAGAACGTGATGCGGATGTCCGCGCGGATGTTGTCGCGGCAGATCAGGCCTTCCTTGCCGGCCCGGGTGATCTCGATGGTCTTCACCGAGATGTCCATGACCTCGGCCTTGTGGAGCACCGGCAGGACGACCGACCCGGTGAACGTCACGTCGACCCTGCGGGTCTTGGAGACGATCAGGGCCTTGCCCTGCTCCACCTTGCGGAACAGTCTGGAGACGACGAGCAGGCCGATGAGCAGCAGGAGCAGGGCGACGCCGACGAGTACGGCGATGCCCACGGTGGCGGCATCCATGGGACACGTCCTTCTGGGCTGGAATGTGGGCAGAAGTCGGGTGGAGAGGCGCCTCGTCGACGAGGCGGGTGGACGTCCGGTGGAGGAGGAGACGGCTCAGCCGGTGCCGCGGTTCTGCGGCAGGCGCGGACGGATGCCGTCCGCCGGCCGGGGCACCGCGCGTGACGCACCGTCACGGTCCGCGTGGGGTTCGCGCGTCGGCCGTGACGGGCCGGGTTCGTCCGGGAAGAGGCGGTGCAGCCGTCGTACGAGGCGGCGGGTGAGCCGCCAGGCGGCGAGCAGCGCGCCGCACGCGGCGGCCGGGCGCAGCAGTCCCTCGGCGGGCCCGTCCGGGAGGGTCGTGTCCAGCAGGACGCCCGTGCCGGTGGCCAGGAGCCAGGCGAGGAGCGTCAGCAGCGAGAACGCGACCGCGATCGGTACGCCGCCCATCCCGAGGGGGCGGAGGTCCGCGTCGGAGTCGAAGCTGCGGGCGGTGGTGGCCCCGACGGCCACCAGCAGCCAGAAGCAGATCACGACGACGAGGGCGGCGGTGAACAGGAGGGTGGGCGCACCCGTGGCGGACTCCACGACCCTGTGCATCGGAACCCCCTCCCCCGTTCTCCGCTCACGTCGGCGGGCAGCACGGCTCCCCTCCGGTTCCGGCGCCGGCACCTGCCGGTGCCCGGCACCGGAACCTTCCGCGGTGCTCCCCGCGGACCATGGTGCCCGGCGGACCCGCGTTCGCGCATTGCCGGATCCCGGCAGTTTTCCCTAGGGTCTGGGTGCCGGTGGGACACCATGCCGGTGTGAGGAACGCGTCAGGACTTGGGGGGACCACGTGACAGAACGCGAGATTCCGGAGGAGTATCTGAGCGGCTATGCCCACATCCTGACCGAGGTGGCGGCCACGGGCCGACGCCTCACCCGGGACGAGATCGCCTCCCGCCGGGCCCTGGGGGAACGGGCCGCGGAGGCGGGTTTCGGACTGCGCTCCCTGGTCGGCGCGCATCTGTCCGCCGCCCGGGAGGCATGGCCCCGGGGCGCGGACTCGGCCGACGGCGCGCTCGCCGCCGTACAGCAGGTCGTCGACGCGTTCGCCGCCGGGTACGAGCGCGCGCAGCGGCTGGCGGTGCGTCAGGAGGAGGCGTCCCGGCGGGAGTTCATCGACGACCTGCTCTACGGCCGCAGCGACCTGGGGCGGCTCGCCGAACGCGCCGAGCGCTTCGGCCTGCGGCTGTCCCACGCGCACGCCGTCGCCGTCGCCCGGGGTCCCGCCGCCTACGACGAGGGCGACCCGGTGCCGCGGCAGGTGGAGCGGGCCCTGCTCTCCCGGTTCGACGAGCGCAGCATCCTGCTCACCACCAAGGACGGGCGGCTGCTGTGCATCGCGCCGGGACACCAGGGCGAGGTGCTCACCCACTTCGCCAAACAGGCGTACGCCGCCACCAACGGCGGCCAGGTCGCCATCGGCCGCGCGCAGTCCGGGGCCGGGGGTGTCGTGCAGTCCTACGAGGAGGCGCTGAACACCCTGGAGATAGCCGAGCGGCTGGGGCTCGACGACCCGGTGCTGCGCGCCGCCGACCTGCTGGTCTACCCCGTACTGGCCCGCGACCGCCAGGCCATGACCGACCTGGTCCACAACACCCTGGGGCCGCTGACCGCGGCCCGGGGCGGCGCCCGGCCGCTCCTCGACACGCTCACCGCCTACTTCGACGCCGGCTGTGTCGCCGCGGAGGCGGCCCGGCGGCTCTCCCTGAGCGTGCGCGCGCTGACGTACCGCCTGGAGCGCATCCACAAGCTCACCGGCGCCGACCCGTCGGACCCGGCCCACCGCTACATGCTCCAGACGGCGGTCATCGGGGCCCGGCTGCTGGACTGGCCGGCCGGCGGGCGGTGATCCGCCGGCCGGTGCCGGTCAGCCCTCGGCCAGGGTGATGTCCTGGTGGCGGACGGCGTGCGGGACGGGCAGCAGGATCAGGCCGCTGGGGCGCAGCTCCAGGAGGGTTGCCTCGACGTGCGCCCCGCCCGCCTTCAGCGCGCCGGCGGGCACCTTCCCGGTGTTCTCCCAGCGGTGTTCCTTGCCGTCGCACACCGCGCGGGTGCCGCCGATGGCGTAGCGGATGGAGGACGAGGCCTGGTTCACCGAGGAGGCGACGTAGACCTCTCCGGTGTCGACGGTGCAGCGGTAGGTGCCGGAGAGGGTGACGGTGTCGCCGGCGATCCGCCCCTCGGCGTCCACGGTCATGGAGGCCGTGGGGGCGAGGGGGGCGGCGGGCGCCGCCACCGAGGGGGCCGCCGCGGCGGCGCCGAGCAGCAGTGCCGCACCGGCCACGGCGCCGAGCAGGGGACGTACGGGCATGGGGGAACCTCCCGAAATGAGCGGAATGGAGCTTTCCACCAGTACCCGGCGCACGGGCCCGCGGCCACTCGGCGTCACCCTTCGGTGGCGACCGCGTCCGGGGCGGTGCGGTCAGGGCAGCACGGCGAAGCCGTCGAGTTCCACCAGGGCCCGCTCGTCCCAGAGGCGGACCACCTCGACGACCGCCATCGCCGGGTAGTCGCGGCCCGCCGACTCCCGCCAGATCCGGCCGAGTTCGCGGGCGTGGCCGCGGTACGCGGCGACGTCGGTGGCGTACACGGTGACGCGGGCCAGGTCGGCCGGGGTGCCGCCGGCGGCGCGCAGGGCGGCGAGGAGGTTGGCGAGGGCGCGCGCGAACTGCTCGGGGAGGGTGTCGCCGACCACCTCGCCCCCGGCGTCGAGGGCGGTCTGGCCGGCCAGGAACACCAGCCGGGAGCCGGTCGCCACCACGGCGTGCGAGAAGCCGGCCGGCGGGGACAGGTGCGGCGGGTTGACGCGCTCGGCGGTCACCGGTCCTCCAGGTTCTTGTACAGCTCCTTGGCGATGATGCCCCGTTGCACCTCGCTCGCGCCCTCGTAGATCCGGGGCGCGCGGACCTCGCGGTAGAGGTGTTCGAGCGGGTGCCCGCGCCGCAGCGCGCGTGCGCCGTGCAGTTGCACGGCCCGGTCGACGACGTACTGCGCGGTCTCGGTGGCCAGCAGCTTCGCCATCGCGGCGCGCCGGGGCACCCCGTCGGCGCCCGTGTCGTACGCCGTGGCCGCCGCGTACACCATCAGCCGGGCCGACTCGGTGCGCAGGGCCATCTCGGCGACCTGGTGGGCGACGGACTGGAGGTCCTTCAGGGTGCCGCCGAACGCGTCGCGCCGCGCGGTGTGGGCGAGGGTGGCGTCCAGGGCGGCCTGGGCCATGCCGACGGCGAAGGCGCCGACGCTGGGGCGGAACAGGTTGAGGGTGTCCATGGCGACCCGGAAACCGGCGTCCACCGTGCCGAGGACGTCGTCGGCGGTCACCGGTACGGCGTCGAAGGCGAGGGTGCCGATGGGGTGCGGGGAGAGCATGTCGAGGGCGGAGCCGGTGAGTCCGGGGCGGTCGGCGGGGACCAGGAAGGCGGTGACGCCGCGGGCGCCGGCGCCGGGGGTGGTGCGGGCGAAGACGGTGTAGAAGTCGGCCTCCGGGGCGTTGGAGATCCAGCACTTCTCGCCGGTGAGCCGCCAGCCGGAGGGGCCGTCGGGGTGGGCGGCGAGCGCGAGCGCCGCCGCGTCGGAGCCGGCGCCGGGCTCGCTCAGCGCGAACGCCGCGACCGCGCCGCCGTCACTCACCCGGGGGAGCCAGCGGGCCCGCTGGGCGGCGGTGCCGTGGGTGTGCACGGGGTGGGCGCCCAGGCCCTGGAGGGCGAGGGCGGTCTCCGCCTCGGTGCAGACGCGGGCGAGGGACTCCCGCATCAGGCACAGGTCGAGGGCGCCGGAAGTGAACAGGCGGGACAGCAGGCCGAGGGCGCCGAGTTCGGCGACCAGGGCCCGGTTGACCCGCCCCGGCTCACCCTTCCCGGCGAGTGGGCGGAGCCGGTCGGCCGCCAGCGCGCGCAGCTCCGCGCACCAGGCGAGCTGCGCCGGTTCGAGCGAGAATGCGGTCATCGCCGGTCCTTCCCTCGCCGCTGGGCCACTCCCGAGGTTATCGCGGACCGTTGACTGCCGTCACCAACGCGATACGCTCCTGATGCGAGCCCACCACGCCAAGGGGGCGGATCGTCATGAATCCACGGGCCACCGCGCACGTCGACACCTTCGCCCGCGACCATCTCCCGCCGCCCGACGAGTGGCCCGACCTCCGCTTCGACCTGCCGGAGCTGCGCTACCCCGAGCGGCTGAACTGCGCGGCCGAACTGCTGCACGGCCCGCCCGGCGACCGCCCCGCCTTCCACACGCCCGACGGCACCACCTGGACGTACGGCGAGCTGCGCGCCCGGGTGGACCGGCTGGCGCACGTCCTCACCGGCAACCTCGGCGTGGTCCCGGGCAACCGGGTGCTGCTGCGCGGCCCCACCACGCCCTGGCTGGCGGCGTGCTGGCTGGCGGTGCTGAAGGCGGGCGCCGTCGCCGTCACCGTGCTGGCCCAGCAGCGCCCGCACGAACTGGGCACCATCTGCGCGATCGCGCGGGTCCGGCACGCGCTGTGCGACGTCCGGTCGCTGGACGACCTCGCCAGGGCCGGGATCCCGGACCTGCGGATCGCCACGTACGGCGGCGACTCCCCCGACGACCTGCTGCACCGCCCCGCGCCCGGCACACCGTACGCGCCCGTGCCCACCGCGGCCGACGACGTGGCGCTGATCGCCTTCACCTCCGGCACCACCGGACGTCCCAAGGGCTGCATGCACTTCCACCGGGACGTGCTGGCGATCGCGGACACCTTCTCCCGGCACGTGCTGCGGCCGGTCGCGGACGACGTGTTCGCGGGCAGCCCCCCGCTGGGCTTCACCTTCGGCCTCGGCGGTCTGGTGGTGTTCCCCCTGCGCGCCGGGGCCAGCGCGCTGCTGCTGGAGCAGGCGCACCCCGAGCAGTTGCTGTCCGCGATCGCCGCGCACCGGGTGTCGGTGCTGTTCACCGCGCCCACCGCCTACCGGGCGATGCTCGGCGCCCTCGACGGGCACGACGTCTCCTCGCTGCGCCGCTGCGTCTCGGCGGGCGAGAACCTGCCGGCCGCCACCTGGCGGGCCTGGCACGACCGCACCGGACTGCGCGTCATCAACGGCATCGGCGCCACCGAACTGCTGCACATCTTCGTCTCCGCCGCCGACGAGCGGATCCGGCCCGGCACCACCGGCGTCCCCGTGCCCGGCTGGCAGGCGCGCGTCCAGGACGCCGACGGCACGCCCGTGCCGGACGGGGAGCCGGGACTGCTCGCGGTGCGCGGCCCGGTCGGCTGCCGCTACCTGGCCGACGCGCGCCAGCGGGAGTACGTGCGCGGCGGCTGGAACATCACCGGCGACACCTATGTCCGCGACCCCGACGGCTACTTCCGGTACGTGGCCCGCGCCGACGACATGATCATCTCGGCCGGGTACAACATCGCCGGCCCCGAGGTGGAGGACGCCCTGCTGCGCCACCCGGACGTCGTGGAGGCGGCGGTGGTGGGCCGGCCCGACGAGGCGCGCGGCCAGGTCGTGGTGGCGTACACGGTGCTGAAGGAGGGCGCCGGGCGGGACGCCGAGGCGCTGCGTGCCTTCGTGAAGGCCGAACTCGCGCCCTACAAGTGCCCGCGCGAGATCGTCTTCATGGACGCGCTGCCCCGCACGGCCACCGGCAAGCTCCAGCGGTTCCTGCTGCGCGCCCCCGCGGGAACGGGAGATGACCAGGGATGACGCCGGGCGACCGCACGCGTCCGCACGACCTAAGATGATCAACGTGTCCGACCAGCAAGCCCAGCACGCCCCGAGATCACTCATCGTCACGCTCTACGGCGCGTACGGCCGCTTCGTGCCGGGCCCGGTGCCCGTCGCCGAGCTGATCCGGCTGCTGGCCGCGGTCGGGGTGGACGCACCGTCCGTCCGCTCCTCGGTCTCCCGCCTCAAGCGGCGCGGGCTGCTCGTCCCGGCGCGCACCGCGCGGGGCGCCGCGGGGTACGACCTCTCGCCCGAGGCACGCCAGTTGCTGGACGACGGCGACCGCCGCGTCTACGCCACCGCGCCGCCCGCGGACGAGGGATGGGTGCTCGCCGTGTTCTCCGTGCCGGAGTCCGAGCGGCAAAAGCGGCACGTCCTGCGCTCCCGGCTGTCCGGCCTCGGCTTCGGCACGGCGGCCCCCGGCGTGTGGATCGCCCCCGCCCGGCTGTACGAGGAGACGCGGCACACCCTGGAGCGCCTGCGCCTGGACACGTACGTGGACTTCTTCCGCGGTGAGCACCTCGGCTTCGCGCCCACCGCCGAGGCGGTGGCCCGCTGGTGGGACCTGGCCGGGATCGCCGATCAGCACGAGGCGTTCCTCGACCGGCACGCGCGGGTGCTGCACGCCTGGGAGCGGCGCGCGGACACCCCGCCCGAGGAGGCCTACCGCGACTACCTCCTCGCCCTGGACTCCTGGCGCCACCTCCCCTACGCCGACCCCGGACTGCCCGCCGCCCTGCTCCCCGCCGACTGGCCGGGCGCCCGCTCGGCGAGCGTGTTCCGCGCCCTGCACGAGCGGCTGCGGGACGCGGGCGCGGCGTTCGTGACCGGGTGACCGTCTCGCCTCACACCCCGGTGACCGTTCCCCCTCGCGCCCCGGTGACATTCTTCCCGGTCGCCCGGGTGGGCGGTCGCGGTCAGTCGCCCAGTGCGAGGCGGGGCCGGGGGGCGTCCGTGCGGCCGGTGCGCGGGCGCCGGCTGCCCGCCCGGTAGGGGGCCGGCCAGACGACGCCCGGGCCCTCGTAGCCCTGTTCGGCCGCCGCGTGCAGCGTCCAGTGCGGGTCGTACAGGTGCGGGCGGGCCAGTGCGCACAGGTCCGTACGCCCGGCCAGGATCAGCGAGTTGACGTCGTCCCAGGAGGAGATCGCGCCGACCGCGATCACCGGGACGCCCGCCTCGTGCCGCACCCGGTCGGCGAACGGGGTCTGGTACGAGCGGCCGTACTCCGGTTTCTCGTGGGCCACGACCTGCCCGGTCGACACGTCGATCGCGTCCGCGCCGTGCGCGGCGAAGGCGCGGGCGACGGCGACCGCGTCGTCGGCGGTGATGCCGCCCTCCGCCCAGTCGGTGGCGGAGATGCGGACGGTCATCGGCCGGTCCCCGGGCCAGACCTCGCGCACCGCGTCGAAGACCTCCAGCGGGAAACGCAGCCGCTTCTCCGGCGAACCGCCGTAGGCGTCGGTGCGGTGGTTGGTCAGCGGGGAGAGGAAACCGGAGAGCAGGTAGCCGTGGGCGCAGTGCAGTTCGAGCAGGTCGAACCCGGCCCGCGCGGCCCGCACCGCGGCGTCGGCGAACTGCTCCCTGAGATCGGTGAGCTGCGCCCGGGACAGTGCGCGGGGGACCTGGCTGCCCGGCTTGTACGGCAGCGGGGAGGCGGCGACCAGGGGCCAGTTGCCGTCGTCGAGGGGTTCGTCCATGCCCTCCCACATCGGCTTGGTCGAGCCCTTGCGTCCGCTGTGGCCGAGCTGCACGCCGATCACGGTGCCGGGGGCCCGCGTGTGCACGAAGTCGGTGATCCGCCGCCACGCCTCGGCCTGCCGGCCGGTGTAGAGGCCCGCGCAGCCCGGCGTGATGCGGCCCTCCGGACCGACGCACACCATCTCGGTCATCACCAGGCCGGCGCCGCCCAGCGCGCGGGCGCCGAGGTGGACGAGGTGGAAGTCGCCGGGGACGCCGTCGACCGCCGAGTACATGTCCATGGGGGACACGACGACCCGGTTGCGCAGGGTCAGACCGCGCAGCCGGAACGGGGTGAACATCGGGGGCGTACCGGGCGGGCAGCCGAACTCGCGCTCCACCGCCTCGGTGAAGCGGGGGTCGCGCAGCCGCAGGTTGTCATGGGTGACGCGGCGGCTGCGGGTGAGCAGGTTGAAGGCGAACTGGCGGGGCGGCCGGCCGAGATACAGGTCCAGGTTCTCGAACCACTCCAGGCTGGCCCGTGCGGCACGCTGGGTGGAGGCGACGACGGGCCGGCGCTCCGCCTCGTAGGCGGTCAACGCAGCCTCCAACCCGCTGTGTTCGCGCAGGCAGGCGGCCAGTGCCAGCGCGTCCTCGACGGCGAGCTTGGTGCCGGAGCCGATGGAGAAGTGGGCGGTGTGGGCGGCGTCGCCGAGGAGCACGACGTTGCCGTGCGACCAGCGTTCGTTGACCACCGTGCGGAAGGTGGTCCAGGCCGAGTTGTTGGACTTCAACGGGCGTCCGCCGAGCGCCTCGGCGAAGATCTTGGCGCAGCGCTCGACCGACTCGTTCTCCGGCGTCTCGTCGAACCCGGCGGCACGCCACACCTCCTCGCGCATCTCGACGATCACGGTGGAGGCACCGTGGTCCTGCGGCCCGGAGGGCCTCGCTGCGGGGTGGTGGCCGGGCGACGGGCGGGAGTACGGGTAGCCGTGCAGCTGCATCACGCCGTGCTCGGTCTCGGCGATCTCGAAGCGGAAGGCGTCGAAGGCGAAGTCGGCGGCCAGCCAGATGTAGCGGCAGCGGTGCTCGGTGATCCGCGGCCGGAACACGTCCGCGAACGCCGCGCGCGTGGTGCTGTGCACCCCGTCGGCGGCCACCACCAGGTCGTACGTCCGTGCCAGCCGGGCCGGATCGGGGGCCTCGGCCCGGAAGCGCAGCTCCACTCCGAGCGAGCGGCAGCGCTCGTGCAGGATCTGCAGCAGCCGGCGCCGGCCGAGGGCGGCGAAGCCGTGACCGCCGGAGGTGTGGCGCACGCCCCGGTGCACGATGTCGATGTCGTCCCAGCGCACGAAGTGCCGCTGGAGCGCGGCGTGGACGACGGGGTCGGCGTGCTCGATGCCGCCGAGGGTCTCGTCCGAGAGGACGACACCGAAGCCGAAGGTGTCGTCGGGGGTGTTGCGTTCCCAGAGGGTGATCTCCCGGTCGGGGCCGAGGCGTTTGAGCAGCGCGGCGGCGTAGAGCCCGCCGGGTCCGCCGCCGACGACCGCGATGCGGTGGGGGTGGCCCGCCGCACCGCGCGACACGGGGGCGGCGGCGGCCGCGGTCGCCTTCGTCGGTGCCATCCGGCTACCTCCCCCGCCACTTCGGGGGGCGCTTCTCGGTGAAGGCCGCGTGGAACTCGGCGTAGTCCTCGCCGTTCATCAGCAGCGCCTGGGTCGAGGCGTCCAGTTCCACCGCCGCCGCGAGCGGCATGTCCAGCTCCGCCGTGAGCAGCGCCTTGGTCTGGGCGTACGCCAGGGCCGGGCCGTCGGCCAGCCGGCGGGCCAGCGCCCGGGCGGCCTCGTCGGCGTGGCCCTCGTCCGTCAGCCGGCTGATCAGGCCGATCCGCTCGGCCTCCGGGGCGCGCACCGGTTCGCCGAGCATCAGCAGCCGCGTCGCGTGGCCCAAACCGACGACCCTGGGCAGCAGATAGGCGGCCCCCATGTCGCCGCCGGACAGGCCGACCCGGGTGAAGAGGAAGACGAAGCGGGCGCCGGGGTCGGCCACCCGGAAGTCGGCGGCGAGGGCCAGGACGGCGCCGGCGCCGGCCGCCACCCCGTGCACCGCGGCGATCACCGGGAACGGGCACTCCCGTACGGCCCGCACCACCTGCCCGGTCATCCGGTTGAAGTCGAGCAGCTGGGCGGTGTCCAGGGAGAGGGTGGCGCCGATGATCTCGTCGACGTCGCCGCCGGAGCAGAAGCCGCGCCCCTCGCCGGCCAGCACCAGGGCGCGTACGGCCCGCTCCCGGGACAGCTCGGCGAGCAGGTCGCGCAGGTCGGCGTAGGCGCCGAAGGTGAGCGCGTTGAGCTTGTCGGGGCGGGCGAGGGTGACGGTGGCGACGCCGTCGGTGAGATCGACGCGCAGATGCTCCCAGCGGCCGGTGCGGGCGGCGGATCCGGTGAAGGGACTCATGCGGGCGGCCTCCTCGGACGGGCACGGCGCGGCTCACTGGGCTCCGCCCCTCGAAGTTATCACCCATCGATGACTGTCGTCACGGTCGCGCGATAGGCTCTTCGGGTGCATCCCCGTACGGCGGTTCCCGGCTGCGGCACGCCGTCACATCCGTCACATCCGTCACGCTTCGTCGACACGCAGGTAACGGTGGGGCCGCGGGCGGGAGGCGGGGCGAGGGGCCGGGTATGCCGCCCGTTGCCGGGGCACGACGTCCCGGACGGCGCCCGGCCGGGGCCGCCGGTGCCGCCCCCGCGAAGGGGCGCGCCGGGCGCGCCGTACCCTTGACGGTTGAAAGCAGGAGCACCCGCTCCATGAACGGACCCGCTGTGCACGAACCTCCCGCCGCCTCCACCTCCTGGCGCGTCGCGCTGCCGCACACCACCGCGGCCGTGCCCGTGGCCCGTGCACTGGTCCGCACGGCACTGGCCGAGCGGGAGCACTCCGCCGACAGCGACACCGCGGAGCTGCTGACGGCCGAGCTGGTGGCCAACGCCGTGGAGCACACCTCGGGCGGCGCGCCGATAGAGCTGGTGGTGCGGCTGCTGCCGGCCGGTTTCCACGTCGAGGTGCACGACACCGACCCGGCACCGCCCGGCGACCTCACCCGTCCGGTCCTCGAGGCTCCGGACCCCTGGCAGGAGCACGGGCGCGGACTGCTGCTGATCCGCGCGCTGAGCTCGTCCTGCGGCCACCGTCCCACCGAGTCGGGCAAGGCCGTGTGGTTCCGGCTGCCGGGCCAGCGGCGGCGCCCGGCCTGACCGCCCCCGGTCAGGCGAGGGTCGCGACCAGCACCGCCTTGATGGTGTGCATGCGATTCTCCGCCTCGTCGAAGACGACCGAGTGCTCCGACTCGAACACCTCGTCGGTCACCTCCAGGGAGGTGAGGCCGTGGCTGTCGAAGATGTCCCGGCCGACCTGGGTGCCGAGGTCGTGGAAGGCGGGCAGGCAGTGCAGGAACCGGACGTCCGGGTTGCCGGTGGCGCGCAGGACGTCCATGGTCACCGCGTACGGCGCGAGGGCCGTGATCCGCTCGTCCCACACCTCCTTGGGCTCCCCCATGGACACCCAGACGTCCGTGGCGACGAAGTCGGCGCCCGCGACCCCCTCGGTGACGTCCTCGGTGAGCGTGACGCGGGCCCCGCTGACGGCGGCGAGCTCCCGGGCGCGGTCGACGACCTCCTGGGCGGGCCAGTACGACTTCGGGGCGACGACGCGGACGTCCATGCCCAGCAGGGCCGCGGTCACCAGGTAGGAGTTGCCCATGTTGAAGCGGGCGTCACCGAGGTAGGCGAAGGCGGTGTCCGTGAGCGGCCTGGTGCCGTGCTCGGTCATGGTGAGCACGTCGGCGAGCATCTGGGTGGGGTGCCAGTCGTCGGTGAGCCCGTTGAAGACCGGCACCCCGGCGTACGCCGCGAGTTCCTCCACCTTGGCCTGGCTGTCGCCCCGGTACTCGATGCCGTCGTACATCCGGCCCAGCACCCGGGCGGTGTCCTTGACCGACTCCTTGTGCCCCATCTGCGAGCCGGACGGGTCCAGGTACGTCGTGGAGGCGCCCTGGTCGGCGGCCGCGACCTCGAACGCGCAGCGGGTGCGCGTCGAGGTCTTCTCGAAGATCAGCGCGATGTTCCTGCCCCGCAGGTACTGGACCTCGGCCCCGGCGCGCTTGGCGGCCTTCAGCTCGGCGGCCAGCTCCACCAGGCCGAGGAACTCCTGCGCGGTGAAGTCCAGCTCCTTGAGGAAGTGGCGGCCGGCGAGGGCGGTCGGGACAGTCGCCATGGGGCGCTCCAGGGATGGGGGACACGAACCCTTGGAAGTCTATACGATGAATTGTATTTCTATACGGGGTCCCGCTGGACGGGACAGCTCATGCAGCGCGGCCCTCCCCTGCCCCGCCCCAGCTCGCTGCCCGGGATCTCTATGACCTCGATGCCCTGCTTGCGCAGATGCGTGTTGGTGGTGGCGTTCCGCTCGTAGGCGACGACGACGCCCGGCTCCACGGCCAGCACGTTGCAGCCGTCGTCCCACTGCTCGCGCTCGGCCGCGTGCACGTCCTGGGTGGCGGTCAGCACCCGGATCTCGCTGAGTCCGAGGGCGGCGGCGATCGCGCGGTGCATGTGTTCCGGCGGATGGTCGGTGACCTTCAGCTCCTTGTCCCCCGCGCCCGGCTCGATGGTGTACGAGCGGAGCATGCCGAGGCCCGCGTACTGGGTGAAGGTGTCGCCGTCGACCATCGTCATCACGGTGTCCAGGTGCATGAACGCGCGTCTCTTCGGCATGTCGAGGGCCACGATGGTCTCGGCGGACCCGGCCGCGAACAGCTTGTGCGCGAGCATCTCCACGGCCTGCGGGGTGGTCCGCTCGCTCATCCCGATCAGCACCGCCCCGTTGCCGATGACCAGGACGTCCCCGCCCTCGATCGTGGACGGGTAGTCGGCCTGCCCCTCGGACCAGACGTGGAAGGACTCCGCGCGGAAGAGGGGGTGGTGCCGGTAGATCGCCTCGAAGTGCACGGTCTCGCGCTGCCGGGCCGGCCAGCGCATCGCGTTGATGGAGACACCGTCGTAGATCCAGGCGGAGGTGTCGCGGGTGAAGAGGTGGTTGGGCAGCGGGCCGAGGAGGAAGTCGTCGAGCTCCATCGCGTGGAAGCGCACGGAGGTCGGCTCCGGGTGGGCGTCCAGGAACTCCCGCTTGGTCATCCCGCCGACCAGCACCTCGGCCAGCTCGGACGCCGGGAGCGTCTCGAACGCGGCCCGCAGGTGGTCGGTGGCGAGCGGGCCGTACTCCTTCTCGTCGAAGACGCGGTCCAGGACGAGGCCGCGGGCCGCCGGGATCTCCAGCGTCTCGGCGAGCAGGTCACCGAAGAGGTGCACGGTGACGCCCCGGTCGCGCAGGACGTCGGCGAACCCGTCGTGCTCGGCGCGCGCCCGGCGCACCCAGAGCACGTCGTCGAAGAGCAGGGCGTCCTTGTTGCTGGGGGTGAGCCTTTTGAGCTCGAGATCGGGCCGGTGCAGGATCACCCGGCGGAGCCGTCCGGCCTCGGAGTCGACGTGGTAGGTCATGCCTCCATCCTGACCATCCGGGCGCCCGTTCACCCCTGTCCGCCGGGTACGGAAATCCGCTTCCGTCAGCCGCGGGGTCCCGGCCGGACCGGCTCGGGCCGCGCCAGGTCGGGCCGGGCGAGCGCGGGTCGGGCCGGCCCGGGGCGGGCCAGCTCGGGTCGGGCCAGCAGCCGCCGTGCCCCGGGGCCCCGGTCCAGCGCGGCGCGGGCGACGATCCACCCGGCGAGCAGGTGCGGGTCACCGGGCTCCCGGCGCAGCCCCTCGTCGTACCCGGCCAGCGCGGCGGCGGCGTCACCGGCGGCGAGGTGTTCGTCGGGGGTGGCGGGGTCGGTGGGCGGGAGGGCGAAGGCGTGGGTGCGGTGGTCGGGCCAGGGAGCCCGGTCCGTGCGCAGCCGGAGGGGGGCCGACAGGGGCGGGGGGACGGGCTCGCCCCCGGGTGGCACGGAGTGCCCGTCCGGTTCGTGGTGGGCGGGCGGGGCCACGTTGCGCAGGCGCCACTCGGTGCGGTGGAGGGCGGCGGCGGTACGGGCACGGGCCGCGGCGGCCGGGTCCACGGGTTCGCGCAGCCAGCCGTCCAGCGTCCGGGCCAGCCCGCCGACCAGGCCGTGCCCGTCCGCCGTGAGACGTCCGCTGGTGAGGAGGGTGCGCACCACGAGCCGGCTCTGCGTCCGGCGCAGGGCGAAGTGGTAGGCCGCCGTCCCGCGATGTTCCGGGTCGGACAGCCGGTCCCGCCAGAACCCGGCGACACCGGTGAAGGCGTAGGCGCCGTGCAGCAGACCGGTCAGGTGGCGCGGGTCGGGGCGCCAGGGGGCGTAGTGGCGCTCCGCGCGGTCGTCGTCGAGGAGCGGGAAGAGGTGGAGCAGCGCGGCGAGCTTGCTGTGCTGGAACTCGTGGACCAGCGCCTCCGCCAGCGCGAGCGGCGAGGAGGGGCGGGCGATGACCATCGCGCCGTAGGAGTCGCCGCTGGAGGCCGAGACCCGCACGTCGGGGGGTGGCGGGGGCAGCAGGCCTGTGCGTTCCCACGGGACGACGGACCGGATCACGGCGGGGTCGAGCCGCCCGGGCCCGGCTCCGGGCCGGCGAGCGAGGATCGCGGTGGCCTCGTCGAACAGCCGCTGCCAGGCCGCCGCCTCGTCGTCGTCCAGCCGGGCGGGCGGGATGGGGTCGTCGAGGTCGCGGTAGGGGTCCAGGTCGTCCAGGGGGATGGCCGCGGAGCCGGCCGTGAGGGTGCGGAGGGGGAGCCAGCCGGTGCCGGCGGGCGGTTCCTCACCCACCGGGACGGACGCGGGGCGGCAGGTCAGGGACGCCGGCCCGCCCGCCCGCCCCGGCCCCGTCAGGGTCAGTTCGCCGGCCCGGGTGCGCGCGGTGCCCTCCGTCAGCCCGGCCGCCGCGTCCGGAAGCCGGGCCAGTCCCAGACCGGGCAGGGGCAGCGTCCCGTCGTGCAACGGAACGCGCAGAACCGTTTCGGTTCCGGCGTGCAGCGACGCGGCGACCGCGAGGGTGTTCAACCGTCCCGCCTCCGACCACAGTTCCGGCCCGGTCGCGGTCCCGTGCAGACGGCGCAGCAGGTGCGCGATCCAGGCACCGGTCGTCGGGGCGAGCAGCAGCCGCTCGACCGGCCCCGGCGCCCGCCCGGCGGCCTCCTTGAACACTCGCCAGGCCTCGGCGGCGGGGGTCAGCGGGGTGGGCACGTCGCCGAGCCGGTTCAGCAGGGTGCGCAGCAGCAGCAGGCGGCGGGCGCGCTCCCCCTGTTCGAGGAAGGCGACGGCCTGTGCGGAGCCACCGCCGGCGGCCAGTTCCGCGAAGAGGGGTTCGGGCATGCGGAACGGGGCAGTGCGCGGCGCATTCATCACCGGGGACCTCCGGTCGGTGGGCGGGCGGGGGAACCCGGTGGGGCGCGCTCCCCCTGCTCCGGGGCCGCTACTCGGCGCGGGCGTTGGGTATTTCGCCGCCGCCCCGGATGCTGCCGCGGGACCGCAGGACCTCCGCGAGAAGACGATGGCCGGATCGGAGGGGCCCCAGGCCGTCCACGGCGGTCAGGGGAAGCGCCGCGAGATCCGCCAGGTCCGACTCCCGGACAGGAGTCCCCGCATCGAGGGTCGGCTCCCGGGCGGCGGCTTCGGCGTTGCGGTGAGCGGGCGGCTGATGCAAGGTGCGTCCCCCTTCTCGCACGGTGGCACGCGATGCCCCGTGTCCTTGAATCCATCATGGCCATTGAGTGCCGCATCGAAAACCGTACGATCACGCCACCCGATCATCATTCACCGCGCGCATGGGGTACGGGAGCCGTGCATCAGTCCGAATGCCCTGCCCGTCAGGCCGCGCGCCCGGTGCCGGTGTCCGCACGCAGGACGCCCGAGGACGGCACCGCCGCGCACCGGGCCGGTGCCGCACGCGACCGGTGGACACGCCCGTGGCGTCCGTGCCGAACTCCCTGTCACGGGACGGGCTGCTGGGGCGTGACGGCCTGGCGCGAGACCGGCGCCGGGCGGCCGGCACAGGCCCGGCCGCCTGCGGGTCCGCCCGCGGCACGGCACGGCGGGACGAGGGACGAACGGCGCTTGCCCACCGGCCCGCGGGCCAAAGAACACCAGTGCCCCGGCGCACACGGGCCCGCGCCGCCGGACCCCCGGGTTACTGCAGAGTACGGCCCGCTCCCCTGAGGGCCGCGAGACATGTCCGTACGGCCGGAAACAGTCCCTCCGGATCGGCGGGCCGGCCGCGCGACCCACGCGGCGCCGTTCTTGAGGGCGCGCCGACGGCGCACGGCAGCACGGACGTCGGCCGGAGGCACTCCCGTCCCACAGCCGGACGGGACCGCCACCAGTGTGCTTCCCGTGACTCGGGAGAAGCATGCCCGAGACACCCGATGCGCCGTCAGATGCCCTTTATCCTGGGAGAGTTGGCTTCGTGCAAGCGTGCGAAGACGCATCGGCGGCCACCTGGCCGACCGCACACCGACCACAGGGGGACGCATGAGCCCTGACGCGCTGATCGCGCACTTCGTGGGCGCCTCGGCCCTGATCCTGGTGGCCGCGCACGCGGCCGGCTGGGCGGCCCGGAAGCTGGGCCAGCCGTACATCGTCGGCCAGCTGACGGCGGGGATAGCGCTCGGTCCCTCCCTGCTCGGCCATACGGCACCCGGCGTGTACGAGGCGTTGTTCCCCGAAGAGATCGGTACGGCCCTGACCGGGTTCGCGCAGTTCTCCCTGGTGGTGTTCCTGTTCGCGGTCGGCTACGAGCTGGACCTGAAGCTGCTGGGCGACCGCGCGCGCACGGCGGTGACGGTGGCACTGGCCTCGTTCCTGGTGCCGATGGCGGTGGGCAGCGGGGCCGCGCTGCTCTTCTGGGACCGGCTGCGGGCCCTCGGCATGCCGCGGGACCCGTCCGTGCCGATGGTCGTGTTCGCCGGGATCGCCCTGTCGGTCACGGCGGTCCCCGTCCTGACGGCCATAGTGCGCGAGAACGGTCTGGCCCGTACGGTGCCCGGCGTGGTCGCGGTCTCGGCGGCGGGCCTGCTCGACGTGGTCTGCTGGACGGTGCTCGCGGGCGCGCTGATGGAGAACGGCGGCGACCACGCGCTCGGCTGGCCCTGGCGGGCGGTGATCGCGGCCGGGTTCGTCGCCGTGATACTCCTGGCGGCCCGGCCCCTGCTGCGCCTGCTGCTGCGGCGCACGCACATGGAGGCCTCGCTGCGGATGGCGCTGCTCATCGGCTTCGCCCTCGGGTCGGCCTGGGTGACGCACTCCCTGGGGCTGCACGTCATCTTCGGCGCGCTGCTGGCGGGTGTGGTCGCCCCCCGTGAGCCGGACGGCACCCTCGATCCCGATCTGCTGCGGCCCCTGCACGACGTCAGCTCGCTGCTGCTCCCGTTCTTCTTCGTGATCTCGGGCCAGGCCGTGGCGCTGAACGGCATGGGGGCCACGGGATGGGTGGCCGTACTGGTGGTGACGGCGCTGGCCGCGGTGACGAAGATCGGCAGCGGTCACGCGGCCGCCCGCCTGGGCGGTCTCGACCGGCACGACGCGCGCACCGTGGGCATCCTGATGAGCGCCCGCGGCCTCACCGAACTGATCGCCCTCAACGCGGGCCTGCAGGCGGGGCTGCTGAGCGAACGGCTCTACAGCGTCCTGGTGTTCATGGCCCTGGCCACCACGCTCTTGACCCAGCCGCTGCTGTTGCTGACCCGCCGTCTGGCCGAACGGGAGTCCGGCCGTCCGGACGACGCGGCCGGACCTCCGGCCCCGGCCCCCGGGCAGGACGGCACCCGCACCGCCCCGGTGGCGGACCTGGGCTGAGGAGCCCCGTCCGGGTCCGGTTTCACCCGGCCCGGACGCTTCCCGTCGTCGCGCCGCTCAGAGGGGCATGGGCGCGAGGTCGCATTCGATACGGCGGCGCTGGCCGGCCGCGACCAGCCAGGGGTGCCCGGCCCGGACCACGCGGGTGAAGCCCTCCTCCGCCTTGCGCTGCAGCGCGTCCGCCTCCCCGCCCCGGCCAAGACCCCGCAGGTCGAGGGCGAGATTCGCGGTGCAGGAGAGGGTCAGCGGGTGCTCCGCCCCGGCCACCGCGGTGAGCGCGGCCAGGTTGGCCTCGTCGATCTCCTGTGCCCGGTCGAAGTCCAGCCGGGCGTAGGCGGTGCTGGCCCGGCCGATGTCGACGGTCAGCGTCATCACGTGGTCGGGTCCCACCGTGGCCACCAGTCTGCGGAAGGCGTCGTCCTCCAGCTCACCGGCGCTGTCCAGGGCGCCGTGCATCCGCAGGGTGGCCGCGAGATTCGCCTTGGTCAGCAGCGTGTACGCGTGGTCGTCGCCGAGCAGCGACGCATAGTGCAGCGCCGTCTCCTCGCCGAGCCGGCGGGCCTCCTCGTACTTTCCGTCCAGCCGCCGGTCGACGGCGAGATTGGTCGCCGTGGCGAGCGAGTCGGCATGGACCGGACCGTAACGGGCCACGAAGTGGTCCAAGGTCTCCTCGGCGAGCTTCAGCGCCTCGTCGAGCGCCCCGTCCCGGCGGCGGCAAACCGCGAGGTTGCGGGCCACGCGCAGGGTGAGCGGGTGCTGCTCGCCCATCTCCTCCCGGGCCCTGCGGTAGACGTCCTCCTGGAAGTCCCGGGCCCTCGGGTAGTCGCCGTTCTCCCGCATGTCGATGGCGAGGGCGTTGAGGGTGTTCAGGGTGAGGTAGCTGCCGGGGCCGAACAACAGCTCGCGCTGCCGGGCGTTCTCCTGGTCCAGGACCAGCGCCTCGTCGAACCGCCCGCACAGCCGCAGGTCGACACCCCAGCTGTGGGTCGCCGCCAGGGTGATCTCGTCATCGGTGCCGAACATGGTGCGGGCCAGCTCGGTCGCCTCCCGGCCGAGTTCCCGGGCCTCCGCGAACCTGCCCTGGTAGCGGCGGGCGTCGGCCATCGCGCTGAGCGAGTCGATGAGGTCCTCGGGGTCCGCCTGGATGCGCCGGGAGGCCTCCAGCGCCTTCTCGCTGAGCGGGATGGCCTCCCCGATCTGCCCGATCTGACGCAGGGCGAAGGCGAAGGTCTTCGTGATGCGGATGACGTTGATGTCGTCCTCGCCGGACGCCGCCAGCCAGGCGTTGTACGCCTGCCGGGCGAGGTCCGCGGCGCCTTCGTGGTCGCCCCAGGAGTAGAGGAACAGCACCGTGTTGGAGACGAGTTCCCGCACATAGGTGTCGGAGCTGGTGACCGCCTGCGAGGTGAGGATGTGCGGCAGCAGCGCCTGGTACGAACGCCACTCCTGCGACGAGGCGTAGTGGCCCGGCTTGGCGGCGGACAGCAACTGGTGGGCGGCGTCCCTCATGTGGGCGCGCTGTTCCGGGTCGAGCTTGGCCAGGAGCACCGTCTGCAGCAGGCGGTGCATCTGGAGTGTGTCGGTCCGGGGGTCGGTCTTGACCAGGGAGAACTGGTTGAGGTCGCGTACGGCCCGGTTGAGTTTGATCGACTCCCGCAGCAGGGGGTCCACCTCGGGCGTGATGTTGACGCCCCGGCCGCCGCGCAGCATGGACCGCGGAATGGGCTCGGGGGCCATGCTGGCGCAGATGTCGAGGAGCTGGCGGGCGCCGGGGTTCTTCTCCTTGATCCGCTCCAGCGAGATGTCCCAGGCGGCGGCCACGGAGACGGGGTAGTCGGGGGCGGGGTCCAGTTCGAGGATCTCGGGGCTGCGCTGGGCGAGCAGGTCGAGGTACTCGTCGACGAGCATGCCGGTGACCGCGCGCCAGGCACCGGCCTGCTCCACGGCGAGGGGCAGGTCACCGAGCGCGTCGGCGAGGCGGCCCGCCTCGTCCTCGGAGAGGTCGGGCGAGCGCTTCTGCAGCAGCTCGACGGACTCCTCGCGCTCGAACACGTTCACCGGGAGCGGGGTCGCCACCCGTTCCCACGCCCGGTTGCGGGAGGTGATGATGACCTTGCCCGGCCCGCTGCTCGGGAAGTACTGGCGGACGGTTTCGATGTCCTCGGCGTTGTCGAAGACGAGCAGCCACCTGTCGAACGGCTCACCGCGGCGCAGCGCGTCCAGGGCGGCCGGCACCGCCGTGTTGGCGGTCTCCTGCCCCGTCTGGGCGACGCCGAGGCGGGCCGCCAGGCGGGCCAGCGCGGCCAGGATGAGGCTCTCCCGCTCGGCCGGGATCCAGCAGATCACGTTGTACTGGTGCTGGTGGGTGTAGATGTACTCCAGGGCCAGCTGGGACTTGCCGACGCCGCCGAGACCGTGCAGGGCGTGCGGCAGCACGGCCGCCGTGTCCTGGGCGTCGAGCTGCTCCTCCACGGCCCTCAACAACGCCTGACGGCCGACGAACGAGTGGTTCCTGAGCGGAACGTCCACCATGAGGGCCGGCGTTGCGGTCGTGGTGCTCTGCATGAGCGGCTCAGCCTCCGGGGCTTCGTGTGGGGTCTCGGTCACCAGGCTCGGCACGGTGTCTCCAGACGCGACGCGAACGCCCGGTGCTGGATGCCTCCCGTCCTGATCGTCGGGGGACTCGTCGCCGTCCGGGTGTTTCATGCTTCCGGATGGCTCCTGCGGCGCCCGTTCGGACGAGTCGGGAAGGAGCCTGGACAAGTCGGGTTCGATGCGGTTCGCCCGTTCGGAGTAGGGCCCCGAGAGCGCCCGCATCACGGCGAGTTCGCTGCGCACCCAGCCGCGCTCGGCCGGGTCGGGCAGCAGGGTGCCGACCGGGTCGCGCAGGGCGGCGCGCAGCGCCACGCCCCGCTCGCCGGCCGCCGGCAGGTCGCCCACCACGCTGACGGTGCGCGCGAGTTGGGACCGGGTGGTGGTGGCGAGCAGCGCCTCGCGCACGCCGTCGGCGAACTCGGGGCGGCCCCCGCCCTCGCTGTCCCAGTCGATCAGTCCGCCCATGAGGATCTCGGCGAGGTGGTCGGGGCCGGTCTCCGGCATGACCCGGCGCCGCAGTTGTTCGACGAGGTCGAACTCGAACGGGATGGCGGCCAGCTGGGTGGCGAGGCGGCGTGCCGCGGGGGTGGCGAGGGTGAAGAAGCGGCGTACGGCGGCGGCAGCGGCGCGCGGGAGGCGCGGGGCGCGCAGACCGGGGGCGGGCGCGCCCTTGGTGAGGGTGCCGGCGAGGACGACGGGCAGGGAGCGGCGTACTCCGCGCTCGCCGGTGACCAGGTCGGCCCAGGCGGCGACGGAGCCGGGTTTGAGGGAGAGCACCGGAACGGGCAGGGAGTCGTCGGCCGCCTCCGGCAGCGGGCGCAGGGGGTCGGGGCCGCCCGGTGGCGCCCAGTGCCCGAGGCAGTCGTTGGGCAGGCCGAAGCCGCCGGCCTCCAGGACCGCCGGGTGGGGGTAGAGCGAGGTGCGGTGGCGCAGGTGGGGCGGGAGCAGGTGGACCAAGGCGGTGGGGCCGGAGCGGGCGAGCCGGCTCAGCAGGGTGTCGGCGGCGGAGGCGGCCCAGCCGTGGGCGAGGCCGTCGGTGACGGCGAGGAAGACGCGGCCGCCGCGGCCGTCGAGGAGTTCGGCCGGGTCCGCGACGGCGCCGCCGCTGGTCCAGCGCAGGGTCGCGGTGCCCGTGCGGGGGAGGGTGACCCGCAGGGTGCGGACACTGCGGAAGGCGCCGCTGTGTTCGGCCGCCTCGGCGAGGCCGGCCACCGTCTCCTGCCAGATCCGCATGGTGGGCGCGTCGTCGGCGAGCAGCACCAGGTCGAACGCGGAGGTGCGGGCGGGACGCAGGAACGGCATCCACATGCCGTCGGCGACCCCCTGCTCGGCGGTGGTCTCCTCGTCGAGCTCCAGGGTGTCGCGGGAGGGCACCCGCCGGGCGAGCTGGTGCAGGGCGCGGGCGAGCAGGGCGGTGCGGCGTCCGGGTCCGTGCTGCGGCAGGTTGGCGTCGGGCAGCAGGGGGTGTCCGACGTGGAGGGTGCCCGCTCCCTCGGAGTGCGGTAAGAGCCCGCCGTCCGCGGGGACCGGAACGCCGCCCGGAAGCCCGGAGGCGGAGGCGGAGGGCCCGGTGGGGGGCGGTGCGCCGGGCCGGTCGAGGGGGAGCCGCGCGAAGGGTCCGGGAAGGGCGGGGTGGGTCGTGAGATCGGCCGGATCCGCATCCACGGAGGGCGGTTCGGGGTCCGGTCCGTCCTCGGTGGGGGGCGCCGCGGCGGCTGTCCCGGCACCCGCGGACGGGCGGGCGAGGCCCGGGGGCGGCTCCGCTTCCGGTCCGGCGCCGGGAGGAGCGCCGTGACGGTCCCAGTACGCGGCCAGCCACACCGCGTCCGCCAGCTCCTGCCAGCGCGGCGGATCCGGTGACCCGCCGTCCGCACCGGGGAACGGCTGGTCAGGGGCCGGCCGGAGCGGGGCAGCGATGACGGAGCCTCCGACCTCACTCGCGTACTCGACGGACTCGGAGAACGCCGAAGGAGGCGACGACCCCGGCAGAGGTCCGCCGTCGCCCGATCCGGATGCGCGCTCCCTGGGAAAGCCGTTGTCCATTCAGCGGCCCTTCGCGAGGTCGCGGAGGAGCATTTCCACGAGCGTACGCCCGTTCCCGCCGACCTGGAAACCACCCATGGTAGTGATCTGGACAGCGTTGAGTAACTGGTCCAGGGAGTGCGTGCCGCCGGCCTGGACGCGCTGGAGGAAGAGGTCCACCAGGTCCTCGGTGCCCCGCGGGCGCTCACCGAGGTGCCGCTTCACCATGGCGAGCAGCTGTTCGCGGGTGGGGATGCGGAGTTCGAGGGGCAAACAGCGCCTGCGGAACGCGGCCGGGAACTCCCGTTCGCCGTTGCTGGTGATCACCACGACGGGGAACTCCCGGCACTCGACCCGCCCCTGCCGCAGTACGGCACGGACGCCGGGGTCGCTGGTGTGGACGCTCGCGGTGTCGGCGGCGTCACGGACCAGCTCCGGGACGTCATAGCTTCCGTTCTCCAGGACGTGCAACAGGTCGTTCGGCAGGTCGATGTCGCTCTTGTCGAGCTCGTCGACAAGAAGCACACGGGGACGATCGTAGGGCAGCAGGGCGGTTCCGAGTGGCCCGAGCGTGAGGAAATCGCCGAGCAGGGGCGGAACTTGACGATCACTTGGGGCGGTTCCGGGGTCCGCCGCCGCCTCGGCGCCCTGTGCCGCCGCGTCCCGCAGGCCCGCCTGCCAGGCGGCGATGGCCTGGGCGCGTCCCATCGCGTCATGGGTGTAGAGGCCGTCGCGCAGGGTGGTGCGGCTGACGATGTTCCACTCCAGGACCCGGCCGAGCCCCAGTTCCCGCGCGATCACATAGGCCAGGGAGGACTTGCCGATGCCGGGCGGTCCGCTGATCAGCAGCGGCCGGCGCAACACCAGCGCGGCGTTGACGATGGCGATCTCGTCGGAGCCGAGCTGCGGGGTGACCTCGCCGGGGCCCAGCCGGCGCAGCGTGGCCCGCTGGTCGTCGGGCGGCGCGGGCTGGAGGGGCGTGCCGCCGAAACGGCGCCACGGCGGGGGCTCGGGGAGTTCCACGGCGGCGGCGGGCGCCTGTCCGGTGGCGTGAAAGATCCACCAGTCGGCCGGGGCCGCCTGCTCCTCCTGAGCGGTCATGCCGATGCCTCCTCGCCGGCGAGATCGCCGTCCTCGGTGTGAATGTCCACGAGCCGCGTCGGATCGTCCCAGAAAAAGGCGATGTGGCGCCCCAGCAGATCGGGGCTCTGGTCCGGATCGACGGCTTTCCTGCGGAGCCGGTGGATGGCCATGGGGATCTGCGCGGCGATCGGTACGGAGGCGAACACCGCGGTGACGACCTCGCGCCGCTCCTCGACGAAGGCGCCCCTGCGGTCCCATATGGCCAGGGCGATGCCCTCCGCGATGGCGGCCTTCAGCGCCTCCATCGCGGGCGTGTCGGCGGGGGCGTCGAGCACCACGGCGGTGCGTCCGGACTCCCCCGCGAGCGCGGTCTGCCAGGCGTCGAGCCGCTGGGCGTCCGCGCCGGTCCAGCCGTGCACCGTGACGCCCTGCTGCCGCAGGCTGCGCCAGCGTTCCCGCCACTGGCGGCGGACCAGCACGTCGTCGGTGCGCATCCGCTCCAGACTCCGCAGGTGCACCCCGTACTTGAGGCCGAGCGGCAGCGGCCTGCCGTGGCCGGTGGTGAACCGCAGCCCCGCCACGTCGTGGTTGAGCAGGTCGTACGGGAGGACGAACTCGACGTAGGTCGGCTGTTCGCGTCCGGTGGGGTCGGGGTCGGCCGGCGCGGACCAGAGCCGCGCGCCCTGCTGGAGGGCCTGTTCGACGGCGGGACCGAGGCCGTCCAGGGTCGTGGTGGTGGGTTCACCGGGCTGGGGGTCCCAGTGGCCGGGGACCGTGTTGAGCCAGGGGCGTACGACGATCTCGCCGGTGCCGTCGCGGGCGGGTTCCACGGCGACGATCAGACAGCACGGGATGTCCGGGTCGCTCGCCGACTTCAGGCGGGCGGCGCGGCGCCCGGCCACCGCCGCCGTCAGTCCCGAGCGCTGCGCCCAGCCGTCGGTCCACTTCAGCAGGGACCCGCGGTGACCGGGCGATGCGGCGAGGGAGGCGGCCACGTCGACCAGGAGCACCGCGGGCGGTAATCCGTCCGGCTGCGCGTTCCACTCCAGGATGTGGGCGAAGAGCTGTTCGGGGGAGAGCCCGACGGGCAGGAAGAGGCCGTTGAGCTCCTCGGCGAGCCGGTCGCGCAGCCGGGTGGCGGACACCTCGCCCTTGGCCTCGGCCAGCAGGGCGTGGGCGGTGCCGGTGTCATGGCCGGAGAGCGGCCCGGGGAGGGACGGGGCGGGGGCGAGCAGCCGGCCCAGCTCCTCGGCCGCCGCGGGCCCTTCGAAGACCTCGACGACCGTGACCAGGACGCGCTCCCCCTGCGCCACGCTCAGCGCGGCGCGCACCATGGCCACCACGTCCTCGCGCAGCCGTATGCCGCGCACGTCGACCGTGCGGGCCAGCTGCTCGCCGAGCACGGTCGCGAACTGGACGCGCCCCTGGGCGTCCTCCATGCAGCTCAGCTCGCACAGGGCGGCGGTGAGCCGGGACAGCATTTCGAGACCGTGCGCGCGCGGCCCCCCGCTCCCGGGGCCGCCGAAACCCTCGCCCTTCTCCACCGACCGTTCCCCCATGAGTCGGTTCGCCTGCCTGACCGACCTGCGAAGCTAGCACGGCGACTGACGGTTAGCCAGGGACGTGTGGGGCGGTGACAAGCGATGTCCGGCCGAGTCCTCCTCACGGGTCGAACTCGGCCGGAATCGTTCGGTGCCGGCCCGTCACAGCCGTGGGTCCACCGGCTCCGACTCCAGCGCCAGTACGCCGAACACCGCCTCGTGGACCCGCCACAGCGGCTCGCCCTCGGCCAGCCGGTCCAGTGCCTCCAGGCCGAGCGCGTACTCGCGGACGGCGAGGGAGCGCTTGTGGTTGAGGAAGCGGTTGCGCAGCCGGGCCAGGTTCTCCGGGCGGGTGTACTCGGGGCCGTAGATGATCCGCAGGTACTCGCGGCCGCGGCACTTGATGCCGGGCTGCACCAGGTGGCCCTGCGCGGAGCGCACCAGGGCGCCGAGCGGTTTGACGACCATGCCCTCGCCGCCGCGGCCGGTCATCTCCAGCCACCAGTCGACGCCGGCGCGCACCGACTCGGGGTCGGCGGTGTCGACGTAGAGACGGCGGGTGGTGCGCAGCAGTCCGGTGGTGTCGTGCTCGACGAGCCGGTCGAGCAGGGAGAGCTGCTCGTCGTGCGGCAGGGCGGCGAGGCTGCGGCCCTGCACGGCGAGGAGCTGGAACGGGGCCAGGCCCACGCCGTCCAGGCCGTCGGTGGTCCAGCAGTAGCGGCGGTAGGCCGCGGTGAACGCCGAGGCGGCACCGGCCCGTTCGCGCTGGCGCTCCAGCAGGTCGCCCACCTCGACGCCGCGGGCCGCCGCGCCCTCCAGGGCGGCCAGGGCGCCCGGGAGGACCGCGCCGGCGGCGGCACCGACGGCGGCGTACTGGGAGCGCAGCAGTCCGCCGGCCTTCAGCGACCACGGCATCAGCTCGGCGTCCAGCAGCAGCCAGTCCGTGGCCAGTTCGTCCCAGAGGCCGGCCCCGGTGGCGGCCGCGCGGAGCCGGCCGAGGATCTCCTCGGTGACGGCGGCGTCGTCGAAGAACGGGCGGCCGGTGCGGGTGTAGAGGGAGCCGGTCGGGCCGTCGGCCCCGAAGCGCCGGGCGGCCACTTCGGCGTCACGGCAGACCAGGGCGACCGCGCGGGAGCCCATGTGCTTCTCCTCGCACACGACCCGGTCGACGCCGTCCTGCGCGTACTGGGCGAAGGCCTCGACCGGGTGCTCCAGGTAGCCGTCGAGGTGCGAGGTGGCGGTGGGCGCCATGGTCGGCGGGAGGTACGGCAGCAGCCGCGGGTCGATCGCGAAACGGCTCATCACCTCCAGGGCCGCCGCCGCGTTCTCCTCACGGACGGCCACCCGTCCGGCGTGCCGTGTCTCGACCACCCGGCGGCCGTGCACGTCGGCGAGGTCCAGCGGGCGCCCCTCGTGACCGCCGGGGGCGTCGGTGCGCAGCGGCCGGGTCGGCTCGTACCAGACCCGCTCGGCCGGTACGTCGGTCAGTTCGCGCTCCGGCCAGCGCAGCGCGGTGAGCTTGCCGCCGAAGACGGCACCGGTGTCCAGGCAGACGGTGTTGTTGAGCCAGGTCGCCTCCGGGACGGGCGTGTGGCCGTAGACGACGGCCGCCCGGCCGCGGTAGTCCTCGGCCCACGGGTAGCGCACGGGCAGGCCGAACTCGTCGGTCTCGCCGGTGGTGTCGCCGTAGAGGGCATGACTGCGGACCCGGCCGGAGGTGCGGCCGTGGTACTTCTCCGGCAGTCCGGCGTGGCAGACCACGAGCTTTCCGCCGTCGAGGACGTAGTGGCTGATCAGACCGTCGACGAACTCCCGTACCTCGGCGCGGAACTCCTCGCTCTCGCCGTCCATCTGCGCGACGGTCTCGGCGAGTCCGTGGGTGTGCTGGACCGTGCGGCCCCTGAGGTACCGGCCGAACTTGTTCTCGTGGTTGCCGGACACGCACAGCGCGTTGCCCGACTTGACCATGGCCATGACGCGGCGCAGCACGCCGGGGCTGTCCGGGCCGCGGTCGACCAGGTCGCCGACGAAGACGGCGGTGCGGCCCTCGGGGTGCACGCCGTCTTCGTAGCCCAGCTTGCCGAGCAGCGACTCCAGTTCGGCGGAGCAGCCGTGGACGTCGCCGATGATGTCGAAGGGGCCGGTGAGGTGTCGGAGGTCGTTGAACCGCTTCTCGGTGACGACGGTGGCGTGCTCGATCTCCTCGACGCCGCGCAGCACGTGCACCTTGCGGAAGCCCTCGCGCTCCAGGTGGCGCAGGGAGCGGCGGAGTTCGCGGGTGTGGCGCCGGATGACCCGGCGGGGCATGTCGGCGCGGTCGGTGCGGGCGGCGTTGCGCTCGGCGCACACCTCCTCGGGCACGTCGAGCACGATGGCTATGGGCAGGACGTCGTGCTGCCTGGCCAGGTCGATCAGCTGGCGGCGGGCGTCCTGCTGGACGCTGGTGGCGTCGACGACGGTGCGGCGGCCGGCGGCGAGGCGCTTGCCGGCGATGTAGTGCAGCACGTCGAAGGCGTCGCGGCTCGCGCTCTGGTCGTTCTCGTCGTCGGCGACCAGGCCGCGGCAGAAGTCCGAGGAGAGGACCTCGGTGGGCGTGAAGTGGCGGCGGGCGAAGGTGGACTTGCCCGAGCCGGAGGCGCCGACGAGGACCACGAGGGACAGGTCGGTGACGGGCAGGGTGCGGCCCCGCGGCTGCTGCGCGGGCGCGGTGGCGGTGGTCATGCGGCTTTCGCCTCCTTCACGGTGGTGGTGGTGAACACGGCCATCTGGGTGGGCGGTCCGACCTCGGGGTCGTCCGGGCCCACCGGCTGGAACTCCACGGTGTAGCCGTGCCGTTCGCCGACCCGGCGGGCCCAGGCGCGGAACTCCTCGCGGGTCCACTCGAAGCGGTGGTCGCCGTGCCGGACGTGGCCGGCCGGCAGGCTCTCCCAGCGCACGTTGTACTCGACGTTGGGGGTGGTCACGAGGACCGTGCGGGGGCGGGCCGCGGCGAACACCGCGTGCTCCAGGGCGGGCAGCCGGGGCAGGTCGAGGTGTTCGATCACCTCGCTGAGCACGGCGGCGTCGTACCCCTTGAGCCGCATGTCGGAGTACGCCAGCGAGCCCTGGAGGAGCCGCACGCGCGCCGCCTGCCGCTCCCCCATGCGGTCCAGCTTCAGCCGCCGGGAGGCGATGGTGAGCGCCCGCATCGACACGTCGACGCCGACGATCTCGGTGAAGGCGGGGTCCTTGAGCAGGTGCTGCACCAGTTGTCCCTGGCCGCAGCCGAGGTCGAGCACCCGGGCGGCGCCGTGGGCGCGGAGCGCGGCGGTGATCGCGTCCCGTCGCTGTACGGCGAGCGGGGCGGGCTTCTCCTCGGTCTCCGTCTCCGCCTCGACGGCGTTGTCGATGTCCGCGACGTCGCTGTCGTCCGCCTCGGCCAGCCGGACCAGCTCCAGCGCCTCCCTCGCCTGCCGGGTCAGCGACCAGCGTCGGGAGAGGTAGCGGTGGGTGATCAGGTCCTGCTCCGGGTGTCCGGGCAGCCACCCCTCACCGGCGCGCAGCAGCTTGTCGACCTCGTCGGGGGCGACCCAGTAGTGCTTGGCGTCGTCGAGGACGGGGAGCAGGACGTAGAGGTGGCGCAGGGCCTGGGCGACGGTGAGCGTGTCCGCGGCCAGGACCAGGCGTACGTACCGGGAGTCGCCCCACTGGGGGAACTCGGTGTCGAGCGGCACCGGTTCGGCGGTGACGGTCCAGCCGAGCGGCTCGAAGAGCCGGTGGACGAGTCCGGGGCCGCCGCGGGCGGGCAGCGCGGGCACCTCGACGCGCAGGGGGCGCGGCTGCCCGGGGAGTTCCGGGCGGGCGTGGCACTGGCCGCGCACGGCGCTGGAGAAGACACCGCCGATCGCGACGGCGAGCAGGGAGGAGGCGGCGTAGGGGCGGTCGTTGACGTACTGGGCGAGTGCCGCGTCGGGGGCGCCGCCGCGGCCCTTGCCCTTGCCGCGCCGGACCAGTGCCACCGCGTCCACCTCCAGCAGCAGCGCCGCCGTGCAGCGCTCGGCGTCCGCCTCGGGGTAGAGGACGTGGGCCGTGCCGTAGGAGATGGAGAACGCCTGCGCCTTCTCGGGATGCTTGTGCAGCAGGAAACCGAGGTCGGTCGCCGGGCGCTCGGCGGAGCCGGTGGTACTGATCGTCAGGAACACGGTGGTTACACCTCGAAACACCTTCTGAACTGCGGGTACGCACCGGGACTCCGGCGCGTCAGGCCAACGTACAGGGAAGCGGCCGCACGGTTTTGCGAATTTTCGGGCGGTCGTGCGGCGAACGGGACCGCCCCGGTGGGGGACGGTCCCGCTCGAGGTGCGCCGGGGGTCTTACGGCAGCTGGGACTGGACCTGGGAGGAGATCAGTTCCAGGTGGTCGAGGTCGGACAGGTCCAGGACCTGGAGGTAGATGCGGCTGGAGCCGGTCTCCGCGTAGCGGCCGATCTTGTCGACGACCTCGGCGGGCGAGCCCGCCAGGCCGTTGGCCCTGAGCTCCTCGGCCTCGCGGCCGATCGCGGCGGCGCGGCGGGCGACCTCCTGGTCGTCCTTGCCGACGCAGACGACGAGGGCGTTGGAGTAGACGAGGTCGCCGGGGTCGCGGCCGGCTTCCTGGGCGGCGGCGCGGACCCGGCCGAACTGCCGCGCGGTGTCCTCGACGGAGGCGAAGGGCATGTTGAACTCGTCGGCGAACCGCGCGGCGAGGCGCGGGGTGCGACGCGCGCCGTGGCCGCCGATGAGGACCGGCACCTTGGGCTGGACCGGCTTGGGGAGCGCGGGCGACCTGGTGAGGTCGTAGTGGGTGCCGTGGTGGTCGAAGGTCTTGCCGGGCTCGGTGGCCCACAGTCCGGTGACGATCTCCAGCTGTTCCTCGAGGCGGGCGAACTTCTCCTTCGGGAAGGGGATGCCGTACGCCGTGTGCTCCTCCTCGAACCAGCCGGCGCCCAGGCCGAGTTCGACGCGGCCGCCGGACATCTGGTCGACCTGGGCGACCTGGATGGCGAGGACGCCGGGGAGGCGGAAGGTGCCGGCGGTCATCAGGGTGCCGAGCCGGATGCGCCGGGTCTCGCGGGCGAGGCCGGCGAGGGTGATCCAGGCGTCGGTGGGGCCGGGCAGGCCGTCCGCGGAGCCCATGGCGAGGTAGTGGTCGGAGCGGAAGAAGGCGTCGAAGCCGAGGTCCTCGGTGGCCTTGGCGACGGTGAGCAAGGTGTCGTAGGTGGCCCCCTGCTGGGGCTCGGTGAAGATGCGAAGATCCATGACTCCATCCTGCACGCTCCGCGGGGGCCCGGTCGGGCCGGGCGGCGTGCCCGGGGCCACGGTCGGGTGAAATCCGGCGGTGACCGGCGGTGGGGTGCGAGCGGGCCAGTGACCCGTTCCGGCGGTGATCGTTGGCTCGGGCGGAGCCGGAGTGCCCGGCGCCCGCGCCGGCGTGTGCGCCGGGGTGTCATCGTGTCGGCCCCCCGGGGGCCACGGGCCGAGGAGGCCGTCATGTCCGAAGAGAGCGTGCCGCAGCGGGGCGGGGCGGCGGAAGTGCCGCCGAAGGGGCTGTTGCAGCAGATGGAGGAGCTGATGGCGGCGCTGAACGCGGACCTGTCGGCGCTGGACGCGGATCTGCAGGCGGCGGGGCCGGGGCGGGACGGTGGTGCCGGGGCCGTCGGCGCGGGGGACGAGCGCGAGGGCCGCTGAGGCCGGGTGACCGGTCGGGAGCGGGCGGCCGGTGCTCAACCGGCCTCCCGCTCCGGTAAGCCCTGGTCGCGGTCGGCCAGTTTGCGGAGCATCTCCAGGACGCGGTCGCGGGACTCGTCGGCCGCGTCGATGGCCTCCATGCACTGCCAGTACGTCGACTCCTCGTCCACGGCGCTGGCGATGGCGACCAGGGCGATGCCGACCTCGCCGAGCAGGCCGCCGAGGTACATCAGGGACTGGCGGGCCTCGCCCAGCTCGGTGAGCTGGGCCGCCCGCAGCTCCCCCGGGCCGAGCGGCGGGGTGTCCAGGACGCCGCAGCCGCGGCCCGCCAGCTCGGTCAGCCCCAGAGCCTCGCCGCGCAGTTCGGGTGGGCCGACGACCGCGAGGCGGCTGCCGATCGCCTGTGCCAGGGCCTGGGCCTGCCACACCTCGGTCAGCATCTCCGGCACCGCGCCGCTCGCGGCCAGGGCCCGCCTGCTCGTCACGATGAGCCGCACGGCGTCCATGCGCTGCCCCCGTCCGTCCGACGCGCTGCCCACGCGTCCGCATCCGTTGAACTCCTGTGTCCACTACCCAGAGTGAGGGCCCGTGAGACAAAAAGCCAGAGGAAGACGGAAAATTGCGGACAACAATTCGAGTACGGTTCATGTGTTGGACACGGAGCGTGATAACGGAGTCATCAGCTCCCCAGTCGGCGGGCGGCTCCTCACCCGGTGGGCGGCTCCTCACCGGCGGGTGGCTCCGCGGCCGGGAACCGGCGTTCGTTGCGGTCGATCTTGGCGGCCAGGGCGGTCAGCGGATCGATGCCGAGGACCTCGCACAGCTGGAGGAGGTAGGCGAGGACGTCGGCCACCTCGTCGGTGACGCGGTGCGCGGTGTCCGGGTCGTCCATGACCCGGGCGGACTCCTCGGGCGTCGCCCACTGGAAGATCTCCAGGAGTTCGGAGGCCTCCACGCTGAGCGCGGCGGCGAGGTTCTTCGGGGTGTGGTACGGCTGCCAGTTCCGCGCGGCGGCGAAGTCGGCCAGCCGGAGCTGGAGTTCGGCGAGGCCGGGGCGCTCGGGCGGGGGCGGGGCGTCGTGCGGATCAGTCACGGTTCAGGTGTACCACCGTCACCCCGGGCACCCGCGCGGCCCAGGAGGCGTCGCTCACCGCGCCGGTCAGGCGGAGGTGCCCGCGCTCGCACATGCGGGCCGCCAGGTGCAGCAGGTGGGTGCGCTGTGCCGGGTCCAGGGCGCGGTCCAGGCCGTCGGCGAGCACGGTGAGGGTGCGCAGCGCGGCCGGAACCTCGCCGGGCGCGTCCAGTTCCAGCACGCCGGGGCCGGTGAGCAGCACCAGGGCGAGGGCGGTGTACCGCAGTTCGCCGTCGCCGAGGCGGCGCAGCTCGGTGCGGGTGCCGTCGCCCCGGTCGAGCAGGGCGCGGACCAGTCCGGCGCCGCACGGTTCGGCGAGCAGGTCGGCCACCGGACCGGCGCATCCGGCGCGCACCGCGTCGACGAGGAGGGCGTGCCGGCGTCCGCACTCGGCGCGGGTGCGCCCCAGCACGTCGGCGAGGTTGTCGCAGCCGCCGAGCAGCCGGCCGGAGCCGGCCGGGACGGGTGCGCGCATCCGCTCGGGGCGGGGGTCGCAGGGGAAGACGGAGCGCAGGGCGACCACCATCTGTTCGGCGGCGGCGAGCACCCTGCGCTGTCCCGGGGTCTTTCCGGCGACGCGCAGCGGCAGCAGGGCGGTGCCGAGCCGGTCGTCGGGCAGCGGGGCGCGGGTGACCGGGGTGGCCCCGGCCGTGTGCCAGGCGGCCTGCACGGTGCGCCGGCCGGGGTCGCGCAGGGCCGTGCGCAGCAGGACCAGCCCGTCGGCCGTCAGCCGCTCCCCCACGATCCGCAGCTCGGGTTCGGCCTGCACGGCGACCTCCAGCCGCACCGGCCCCTCGGGACCGTCGGCCGTGCAGCCGATGCGGAAGCCGCGGCGGCGCTGGGCGTCGACGCGGGCCCGCTCCGGCACACAGGCCCCGGGTTCGGGGAACGCCTCCGCCAGTTCGGCCCCGCCGCCGAGCCGGGCGAGTGCCTCGTACGCCCGCAGCGCGGTGGTCTTGCCGCTGCCGCTGGGTCCGGTGAGCAGGGTGAGGGCCCCCAGCCGCAGCCGGGCGCCGCGGTGCCCGGCGAACGCGGACAACAGCAGCTCGGTCACCCGCGGCAGTCCGGGGCGCCCGTCCGCGGCCGGCGGCGCGGGGTGCGGGGCGGTGTCCTGGCGGGGCGGGGAGGCAGGGGTCATGTGCGGGACGGTAAGGGGTCGGCGCGGGGCGAACCGTTCCGCTCGGTGGGCCTTCCCACGATCGGGCGACGCGGGCCCCGCCCCTCACACGCCCGGGACCCCGACGCCCTTCATCAGCCCGGTGACCTCCGTACCGGCCGGGGTCAGGAGGAAGACGTTGCGGTCGACCCGGTGCATGCCGCTGGCCAGGCCGAAGACGACGCCGGTGCTGAAGTCCAGGACCCGTTTGGCGACCTCGGTCTCCGCGTTGGTCAGGTCGAGCAGCACGGGTATGCCGGACATCAGTGTCTCGGCGACGTCGCGGGCGTCCGCGAACACGTTGACGCGCAGGACGACGAAGCGGCGCCGCGATTCCGTCTCGGCCTCGGGCAGGGCGCGGTGGCCCACCGCGGACGGCCAGGCGTCGCGGCCCCGCAGCGGAACGACCTGGGCGAGCCCCTCCCACTGTTCGTCGGTGACATCGTGGCTGTTCACCGGCATGCTCCGTCCCCTGTCGCACTGACTGTCTGCATCAGGCAATTCTTACTCATGGTCACCCGTTCGGCCCAATAACGACACGCTCCGCCATCGCAGGGTGCCCTTGCCGTGACGCTTGACACGGGGGGCCGGCCGAGCATGCGGAGGAAGGCTACGGGGGCTCACCGGTGCCGACGGCAGGGGGCCTCGATCCCGTCGGGCGGGGGCGGAGGCGCCGCCCGGGCCGCGGGAGGGGGCCGGCGTGGTGGACGGCCGGTGTCGGGACACGCGTTCGCCGCACCGTCGGGGGAGGAAGGATTCTCCCCTGGCGGTGCGGCGGACGCGGGCCGGCCGGGTGGTGCGGGGTCAGCCCGCGACGACCGCCTCCGCGGCGGCCGTGCCGCAGACCCGGGCCGCGCCGTGGGTGGCGATGTGCAGGGCGCCGCGCGGGGCGGACTGGGGGACGCCCATCTCCACGACCACGGTGTCCCGGTCGGCGGCGAGCAGGGTGTCCAGGGCCGCGCCCATCCACGGGTGCCGGTGCTCGTCGCGGACCACGGCGACGACGCGCCGGCCGGCCGCCGCCCTCAGCGCCTCGTCACCGGCGTCGGGGCCGGTGAAGCAGCCGGTGGAGGTGCCCGGCAGCAGCCGCTCCAGCTCGGCGCCGACGCCCCACGGGGTCTCGTCGCCCACGGCGATGTTCGCCTCCGGGTTGAACGTCGCCACGTACACCGGTCCGGTGACCGGGGCGGCCGTCCCGGCGCGGGTGACGGTGACCGCGCGGCGGGCCGCGGTGAGGCCGACCTCCGGCTCGGGCTCCACCGCCGCGGCCGGGGAGCGCCGGACACCGGCGGTCCACGCGGCCAGGGCGCGCACCCGGGCGGCGGCGTCGGCCAGCCGCTCCTCCGGCAGTTCACCGGAGCGGACGGCGCCCACCAGAGCGTCCCGCAGACTCTGCACCGTGCCCTCGTCGCACAGCCCGCCGCCCACGCAGATCGCGTCGGCGCCCGCCGCGATGGCGAGGACGACGCCGTGGGCGAGGCCGTAGGTGCCGGAGATGGCGCGCATCTCCATGCCGTCGGTGACGATCAGGCCGTCGTAGCCGAGTTCGCCGCGCAGCAGGTCGGTGAGGATGCGGGGGGAGAGCGTGGCCGGGCGGTCCGGGTCGAGGACCGGCACCCGGATGTGGGCGCTCATCACGGCACGGGTGCCGGCCGCGATCGCCGCACGGAACGGCTGGAGTTCGCGCTCGTTCAGCGTGGTGGCGTCGAGGTCGATGTGCGGGATCGCGTGGTGGGAGTCGACGCTGGTGTCGCCGTGGCCGGGGAAGTGCTTGGTGCAGGCGGCCACGCCGGTGGACTGCAGTCCCTCGACGTAGGCGGCGGTGTGCCGGGCCACCAGGGAGGTGTCGCCGCCGAAGGAGCGCACGCCGATCACCGGGTTGTCGGGGTTGGCGTTGACGTCGGCCGACGGCGCCCAGTTGAAGTTGACGCCGCACTCGGCGAGCCGGCGGCCCAGTTCGCGGGCGACGCGCCGGGTGAGGTCGGTGTCGTCGACGGCGCCGAGCGCGTGGTTGCCGGGGAAGGAGGAACCGGTGCGGACCTCCAGCCGGGTGACGTCGCCGCTCTCCTCGTCGATGGCCACCAGCAGGTCGTCCCGCTCGGCCCGCAACTGGGCGGTGAGAGCGGTCACTTGTTCGGCGGTGGTGACGTTGCGGCCGAAGAGGGCGACGGAGGCGAGGCCCTCGCCGAGCCGGCGGCGCACCCAGTCGGGCGCGGTGGTGCCGGCGAAGCCCGGTTGCAGTACGGCGAGCGCGTCCCGGGTGAGGGTGTCGGTGCCGGTGGTGAATGTCGTCATCGAAGCGTCATCCCTTCACGGCGCCGTCGGTGAGGCCGCTGACGGCCTTGCGCTGCAGGAAGATGAAGAGGATCAGGATGGGCAGCGCGAACAGGGAGGAGGCGGCCATCGTGGCTCCCCAGTCGTCGCCGAACGCGGTGCGGAACTGCGACAGCCACAGCGGGAGCGTCTGGTGCTCGATGCCCTTGTTGAGGATGAGGACCAGGGGGAACTCGTTCCAGGCGGTGATGAAGCCGAAGAGCGAGGTGGCCATCAGGCCGGGCGCCAGCAGCGGGAAGATCACCTTGACGAAGGCCTGGGTGCGGGTGCAGCCGTCGACCATCGCCGACTCCTCCAGCTCCTTGGGCACGGCGGCCACGTAGCCGCGCAGGGTGAGGAGGGTGAGGGGCAGCACCATCATCATGTAGAAGGCGGTCAGCGGGACCAGGCTGTCGAGCATGTCGCTGTCGCGCACCAGCATGTAGATGGCGATGACCATGACCTCCCAGGGCGCCATCTGCGCCAGCATGAAGGTCACGATGAAGCCCCGGCGCCCCTTGAAGCGCATCCGGGCCAGGGCGAACGACGCGAGCAGGGCGATGACCAGTGACAGCAGCACCGCGACGACGGTGACGGTGACGGAGTTGCGCACCAGCGTCCAGAAGTGGTCCGCGTGCACGGCCTTGTCGAAGTGGGCGAGGGTGACGTCCGTCGGGAACCACACGGGGTCCTCGGAGATGATGTCGCCCTGCGGTTTGAAGGCCGTGGCGAACATCCAGTACACCGGGAAGGCGAACACCGCGAAGAGCAGGACCGCGGTCGCGTTGGGCCAGATACGGCCGAAGGGTGAGCGCTTCACAGCTCGTCCTCCTCTTGCTTGATCACCGCGCGCAGGTAGTACGAGGTGATGACGATCAGCACCAGGATGGTCAGGAACGAGATGGCCGCGCCCATGCCGAAGTGCTGGTTGCCCACGCCCTCGACGAAGGCGTAGATCGGCAGGGTCTCGGTGAGCCGGTCCGGGCCGCCCTCATTGATGGCGAAGATCTGCGGGAACGCCTTGAACACCCAGATGACCTCGAGGAAGGTCGTGGCGTACAGGAAGGGCCGCAGGAAGGGGAAGGTGACCGAGGTGAAGCTCGTCCAGGCGCCGGCGCCGTCCAGGGAGGCGGCCTCGTACAGCTCCTTGGGGACGGTGGTGGTGGCGGCGTAGAGGTTGATCGCCACGAAGGGGACGGACTGCCAGACGATCAGCAGGGTGACCACGGAGAACGTGGAGAACTGGGTGCCGAGCCAGTTGTAGTCCGCCATGGAGTGCCAGCCGGCCTTGTCCAGCAGCCAGTTGACGACGCCGAAGCGCTGGGCGAACAGCCACTGGTAGACGGTGGTGGCGGCGATGACGGGCATGGCCCAGGCGAGGACCAGGCCCAGCATGAGCAGCAGCCGCATCCGCCGGCCGAGCCGGGCGAGCAGCAGGCCGATGAGGGTGCCCAGCAGCATGATGAGCACCACGTTGGCCGCGGTGAACCAGACGGTGCGCTGGACGACCGACCAGAACTCGGAACTGCCCAGGGCCTCCTGGTAGTTCTCGACGCCGTTCCATTCGGTCAGGTGCTGGATGAGCTGCCGCGCGTTGAGGTTCTGGAACGACAGCATGCCGTTCTTCACCAGGGGCCAGCCGAGCAGGATCAGCGTGGCGAGGAGTGCGGGCAGCAGGAGCAGATAGGGGGCGGCGGCGGCGCGCCGGCCGCTGGAGGCCGTGGTTCCGCGGGTGGTCCCCCGCGGGCCCGAAGGGGCCTCGGCCTTGCGGACAGCGGGCTCCCCGGCCGTGTCCTTGCCTTGGGTCTGCACTGGCATGACTTGCCGTCTCTTCCGTGGCCGTACGAGCAACACAGCTGGGGCCGGGGGCGCCGTCGGGCGCCCCCGGCACGCGTCGTCAGTTCTCCTGCGCGAGGCGCTCGTTGATCTCGGACTCGACGTCCTTGGCCGCGTCGGCCGGGGACTTGCCCTTCAGTACGGCGGTCATGTACGCCTTGATCGGGTTGGGGGTGTTCTCCACCGCGGCCCACTGCGGGATCAGCGGGGTGGTGCCGCCCACCGCTGCGGCCGGGGCGGCGGCCTCGGCGACCGCGTTGCCCGCCAGGTTGCCCTCCAGCGACTTCTTGTTCGGGATGACGCCGTTGGCCTTGGCGAGGGCGCCCTCGAACTCGTCGGACAGGACGACCTTCAGGAACTCCTTGGCCAGTTCCTGCTTCTCGCTGCCCGCGGCGACGGCCAGGTTGGAACCGCCGAGGAAGACGCCCTCCGGCTTGTCGGCGCTCTCACCGGGGATGGTGAAGTAGCCGAGGTCCTTCTCGATGGCCTTGTTGGCCGCGACGGCGGTCGCCGCCTCCCAGCCCATGCCGATGAACGCGCCGGTCTTGCCCTTGGCGAAGACCTCGGCCTGCTGCGGGGTGGCCTCGTCCTTGTCCTTGGGGGCGGTGGAGAAGGAGGCGTACTTCTCGTAGATCTCCATCGCCGCGGTGACCTTGGGGTCGGCGAGGTTGGAGACGTACGTGTCGCCGTCCTTCTTCACCAGGTCGGCGCCCTGGCCGATGATCAGGCCGTCGAAGAAGTACCAGTTCTGGCCGGGCATGTAGATCGGCTCGGCGTCGGTCTTCTTGTCGATGGTCTCGAGGGCGGTGAAGAACTCGTCACGCGTCTTGGGCGTGTCCTTGATGCCGGCCTCGGCCCAGATCTTCTTGTTGTAGATGACGACGCGGTTGGCGAAGTACCAGGGGGCGGCGTACTGCTTGTCCTCGAAGATGGAGGACTGGTTGACCGAGTCGGTCCACTCGGCGCCGATCTCCTTCTTCAGGTCCTCCAGTTCGGCGAGTCCGCCGGTGGCCGCGTAGGCGGGGGTCTGGGTGTTGCCGATCTCGATGACGTCCGGCGGGTTGCTCTCGGAGAGGGCGGTGGTGACCTTCTGCTGGATGCCGTCCCACTTCTGGGTCTCGAACTTGACCTTGGCGCCGGTCTTCTTCTCGAAGGCGGCCTGGACGTCCTTGCTCCAGTCGGCGGGCGCGGAGCCGTCCATCGTCCAGACGACGAGGGTCTGCCCCTTGTAGCTGTCCGGCCCCGCGCTCTTGCCGCTGTCACCGCCGTCGTCGCCGCACGCAGCGACGGAGAACAACATGCCCGCGACCCCGATCGCGGCTATCAGCTTGCGCTTCACGCGCCACCCCTCCTCAGGAATGCCTTGCACACCCACGCCCTCGGCGGTGACCCTCACAACGGCGCAACAGCTCGGCGGGCTGGGACCCGGCTTCCTCTAAATGGTTTAGACCAGCAAGGGGAGCTTGGCCTAGACCTATGGCTCTGTCAAGGGCCGTACAAACACGGGCCGATAACGCCTCCGACCCCCCTGAAGGACCCGTAGAACTCCGCACAAACGGGGACGGGTCGAGGGTTGGACTAGACCAAAAAGAGGACTCACCGTTATAACAGGATCGCCGAGCGTGCGGCGCCGATCACGGCCGCCCGCCGACGTGCACCGCGGCCGGCGCCTGCCGTCCGCGCGCCGGACACCGCAGCCGGAAGGCAGGTCATGAGCACGGACGTCAGCAGCGCCCAGGCGGACACGGGGGCGCCGGGCCGCGCCGGTCGCGTCCCGAAGTACTACCGCATCAAACAGCGGTTACTGCAGATGACCGACGAGCGCACACCGGGCTCACCCATGCCGGCCGAGCGCCTGCTCGCCGTCGAGTTCCGCACCTCCCGCACCACCATCCGCAAGGCGTTGCAGGAGCTGGTGGGTGAGGGCCGGCTCGACCGGATCCAGGGCAAGGGCACGTTCGTCGCCCGGCCGAAGGTCTACCGGACGCTCCAGCTGACCTCGTACACCGAGGACATGCGGGCCCAGGGGCTCAACCCCGCCTCACAGGTGCTCGACATCGGCTACGTCCCCGCCGGCGAGGACCTGGCGGCCCTGCTCGACATGGAGCCGGGGGACCGGGTCCTGCGCATCGAACGGCTGCGGCTGGCGGGCGGCGAGCCGATGGCGATCGAGGCGACGCACCTGTCCGCCCGGCGCTTCCCGGCGCTGCGCCGCAACCTGAGCCGCTACACCTCGCTCTACACCACCCTCGCCGAGGTGTACGGCGTACGGCCGGCCGAGGCGGACGAGACGATCGAGACCTCCCCCGCGACCCCGCGGGAGGCCGGGCTGCTCGGCACGGACGTGGGCCTGCCGATGCTGCTGCTGTCCCGCCACTCACGGGACGAGGAGGGCCGGCCGGTGGAATGGGTCCGCTCGGTGTACCGCGGCTCGCGCTACAAGTTCACGGCCACCCTGCGCCGGCCGCGGCCCTGACGGAGCGTCACCCGAGGTGGACGGTCGGCCAGGATTGGCCTAGACCTTTGAGCGTCGCGGGAGGTATACACGGGGGGACCATCCGGCTCCCATCCCAAGGACCCACACCCCATGGCCATCCCGCAGCGCACCATCGTTCTCGGCACGTTGGGCTTCGGTACGAGCGTCGACCAGGAGACGTCGTTCCGGATCCTGGACCGGTTCACCGAACTGGGCGGCACCGCTCTCGACACGGCCAACAACTACGCCTTCTGGGCCGACGGCGCCAACGGCGACGAGAGCGAACTCGTCCTCGGCGCCTGGCTCGCCGACCGCGGCGCGCGCGACAGCGTGTCGATCGGCACCAAGGTGGGCGCCCGGCCCTCCGTCCCCGGCGGCGGCCTGGAGTCCGCCGAGGGACTGTCGGAGAAGGTGATCCGGGCGGCGCTGGAGGACAGCCTGCGCCGGCTGCGCACCGACCGCGTGGAGGTGTACTGGAGCCACATCGAGGACCGCTCCGTCCCCCTCGACGAGACCGTGCACGCCCTCGCCGACCTCGTCGACAGCGGCAAGGCCGGTGAGCTGGGGGTGAGCAACCACGCGGTCTGGCGCGTCGAGCGGGCCCGTGCCCTCGCGGGCGACCGGCCCCGCTACACCCACCTGCAGTACCGGTACTCCTACCTGCAGCCCCGCCTCGACCTGCCGCTGCCGTCGTCGGCGCACGTCCACGTCACCTCCGAGCTGCTCGACTACGCGCGCAGCGAGCCGGATCTGCGTCTGTGGGCGTACAGCCCGCTGCTGTCGGGCGGTTACACCCGCGCCGACGTGGAGATCCCGGCCGCCTACGACCACCCGGGCACCGAGCCCCGGCTGACCGCGTTGCGCGAGGTCGCCGACGAGGTGGGCGCGACGGTGAACCAGGTGGTGCTCGCCTGGCTGCTGGACCACGATCCGCGGATCCTGCCGATCGTCGGGGTCAGCCGGGTCGCCCAGGTCGAGGAGGCGATGGGGGCGCTCGACGTCGTACTGGACCCCGGGCAGCGCGAGCGCCTCGACCGAGCGGGCCGCTGACGACGGCGCGGCGCGGGGACGGCGGCCCCCGCGGGGGCGGCCGGAGGGTGGGTGGTGGCGGGGCGCGGTTCCCGTGTCCCGGCACCGCCCGGTCTCAGCGGGCGAGCGACACCACCAGCCGTTGCGCCTTGTGGTCGGAGAGCCCGCGCGGGTCCACGAAGTCGTAGCGGTGCACGCGCAGCGCGTCGTCGGTGAACGCCCAGTCGAGCCGCCACAGTTCCAGCCCCTCGCTGTTCCAGGTGAGGGGGAGGACGGTCGCGGAGGCGGGCAGGGCGTCGTGGAGGGTGTCACGCAGCGGGTCCAGGTCGCGCATGGCCGGGGTGGTGTTGAAGTCCCCCGCGACGAACACCGGGTGGGGGTTGTCCGTCACGTCCCGCAGCAGGGCCGCGTAGTGCGCCCGGCGCTCGGCGTCCCGTGTCCGGATCTCGTCGTAGAAACCTCCACTCAGGACGCCTCGCTCGATGTCGAGCTGGACGGGCACGTGGACGTTGTAGAACGAGACCACCCGGCCCCGCACCGACACGTCCGTGCGCAGCACCTTGCCCCGCTCGAACGTCTCCCGCCAGGGCGTGCCCGGGCGTATGTCCCGGCCCGGTCCGACCGGGGGGCGGGCGACGACGGGGAACCGTGACAGGGTCACCTGCTCCCCCAGCACCGCCACGTGGTATCCGGGGAACTCCGCGCGCACGCGGTCCAGTTCGTCGATCGGGGCGGGCCGGCCGTCGACCCATGCCAGGTACTCCTGCAGCAGGTAGACGTCGGCCCGCTCGGCCTTGAGGTAGCGGTAGAACGCCTCGGGATCGTCCGCGGTGTCCCAGTACTTGGTGTTCCACGCGACCACGGTGAGCGCGTCCGCGGGCGCGGGTCCGGGCCGCCCGCCCGGCGTCAGGGCCGCCCAGTTCACCCCGGCGCGGGTGAGTCCCGACAGCAGCAACAGCACCAGCACGGCCACCAGCGGCCGGCGCACCCGGCGGGGTCCGGCGCGCAGGCCGAACGCCAGCAGCACCAGCGGTACGGCGACGAAGCAGAGCGGCGGCACCAGGTCGGGAACCAGCCACAGCCACCAGCGGCCGCCGAGCGCGAGGTTGAGCAGCGAGTACAGCGCCCACGACGCGGTGAGGCAGATCAGCACCGCGGAGCCGACGCCCCGCCGGCGCCCGGGGCGCGGCGGGGCCGGAGCGGGGGGCGGAAGGGTTTCGGAGGTGGCCGTCATACGTCCTCGGGCGGGCGGTCGTACGGGTCTCGGGCGAACACGCGGCCGAACAGTAGCAGCGCCCGGCGCCCTCCCCGGGGCGCCCGCAGGCCGGCGCGACGGCCGCCGGGGGACGATACAGAACCGATAACGGTCCGATACGCAGCGCGACCGACACTACCCGCATGCCGCCTTCCGTATCGGTCGTCATCCCAGCTCACAACGCCTCCCGGACCCTCGCCGCCTGCCTGGAGTCCGTCTACGCCCAGACCCGTGCGGTCCACGAGGTGATCGTGGTGGACGACGGCAGCACCGACCGGACGGGCGAGATCGCCCGGGGCTTCCCGTGCACGGTGATCCGGCTGGAGCCCAACCGCGGTGTCTCGGCGGCCCGCAACACCGGCATCGCGGCCGCCACGGGCGACATCCTGTTCTTCCTCGACTCCGACGAGGCGCTCACCCCCGGCTCGGTCGCGGCCGCCGTGGAGATCCTGGCCGCGGACCCGGACTGCGGGTGCGTACACGGCGTGATCGCGCCGGACCCGCTGTTCGACGACGGCCCGGTGGAGCGGTACAAGGTGCTGCACGCCCACTGGTGGCGGGCCCGCGGCGTGGGCGAGGTGGAGACCGCGTTCTTCGCCCAGGCCGCCGTGCCCCGGCGGGTGTTCGAGGTGGTGGGCGGGTTCGACGAGCGGCTGCGCGACTCGGAGGACCTGGAGTTCAGCGACCGGCTCGCCCCGCGCTTCCGCATCGTGCTGACCGACCGGATCGTGGCCCGGCACGACGAGGAGCACGAGCTGGGCGCCCTGCTCGCCGAGACGTTCCGCCGCGCCCTGCTGCTGGTGCCCGCGCTGCGGTCGGCGCGGCGCGGCGGACGCCGCAACCTCACGGCCAACAGCCCCGCCTCGGTCGCCGCGGCGGCCCTGTTCCTCCTCACGCTGCCGCTCGCCCCCTGGTTCCCCCCGGCCCCCGTGGCGGGGCTGGCCGCGTTCTGCGCCGCCAACCTGGGACTGCTGCGGTTCGCCGCACGACACCGGGGCGCCGGGTTCGTGCCGTTCTTCACCGCCGTCCATCTGGCCACCCACGCCGCCCTGTTGAGCGGCGCCGCGCTCGGCGCCCTGCGCGCGCCGGCCGGCCGGACGGCCGCCGGCGGGAACGCCGCCGTGCGCCGGGAGCCGAGCCGGTGAAGCGCCGGCTGCGCGCGCTGCTCACCCCGGCCGTCGTGCTGACGGCGCTGGTCTTCGTCGGCCTCGCACTGCGCGAGGACGGCCCGCGGGCGGCCCGCGCGCTGGCCCGGCCGGAGGCCGTGCCGCTGCTGGCCGCGGCGGTGGCCGCCAACGTCGCGGGGCTGGTGCTCGCCGTGCACGCCTGGCGGGTGCTCATCCCCGGCGAGCACGCCGTGCGGGGCCTGTACGCGGCGAAGATCTACTTCCTGGGCCAGCTCAGCAAGTACATCCCCGGACGCGTCTGGGGCGTGCTCACCCATGTCGCGCACGGCCGCGCCGTCGGGGTGCCCGGAGCGCAGATGACCTCCGCGTACGTCCTGAGCCTGGCCCTGACGCTGCTCACCGGGGCGGGGGTCGCCCTGCTCGCGGCGCCCGCCGCGATGCCCGGCACCTGGCCGTGGCTGCTCCTGCCGGCCCTGGGGCTCGCCGCCTGTGTGGTGCGGCCCGCGCTGGCGACCCGGCCGGTGACGGCGCTGGCCAGGAGGCTGCGCCGGCCGGTGCGGGTGCCCGACGACGCGACGGTCCGGCGGGCCATGCTGCTGGCCGTCGCCTCCTGGCTGGTCTCCGGCGCCCACCTGTGGTTCGTGGTCCTCGCGCTGGACGCGCCGGTGTGGCGTAGCGCGGGCCCGGCGGTCGGCGCCTTCGCCCTGGCCACGGTGGTCAGCAGCCTGGCGCTGATCGTGCCGGACGGGTGGGGGGTGCGGGAGCTGACCATCACCGCCGCGCTCGCCGTCGTCCTGCCCGGCGGCGCCGCGGTGACCGCCGCCCTCGCCAGCCGGCTCGTCTGTGTCGTGGCCGAACTGGGCAGTTCGGCCGTCGTCCTCGCCTGGGCCCGGTTCCGGGGCGCCCCCGGACCACCCGTGAGTCCGCGGCCCGCAACGGCGCGGCCCGTGAGCCCGCAGTCCGTGACTTCGATGGGAGAAACCCGTGTACACCCTTGACGACGCCGAACGGCTCGCGGTCGGCGAGGTGCACGACCTCTACCGACGGCATGTGAACAAGAGCCAGGTCTCCCTGATGACCTCGTTCGGTTTCGGCCGCGAACTGGTCGACCACGCCGAGGGCGCCTATCTGACGCTCAAGGACGGGCGCCGCGTCCTCGACATGACCGGCGGGGTCGGCGTCCTCAACCACGGCCACAACCACCCGCGCGTCCTCGCCGTCCGGGAACGGTTCGCCCGTGACCGGCGGATGGAGGTCCACAAGACGTACTTCTCGCCCTACCTGGCGGCGCTCGGCCACAACCTGGCGGAGGTGCTGCCCGGCGACCTCTCCATGTCGTTCCTGCCCAACTCGGGCGCCGAGGCGGTGGAGGGAGCGGTCAAGCTCGCCTACAAGTACCACGCCGGCACCCGGCAGACGGTGCTGCGCGCGGACTGCGCCTTCCACGGCAAGCTGCTCGGCTCGGGCGGGCTGACCGGCCAGAGCCAGTTCCCCTTCCCGACCATCCCCGGCGTCGACACCTTCCGGTACGGCGACCTGGACTCGGTGCGCGAGGCGATCGGACGGCACCCCGGGGACGTGTACGCGATCCTCGTCGAGCCGTTCAGCGCCTCCACCATCCAGTGGTGCTCGGAGCACTTCCTGCGCGGACTGCGCGAGTTGTGCACCCGGCACGACATCGTGCTGGTCTTCGACGAGATCTACACCGGGTGGGGCAAGACGGGCAGCATGTTCTACTTCATGCGGTACCCGGGGCTCCTGCCGGACGTGGTCACCACCTCCAAGTCGTTCGGCGGCGGCAAGTCCTCGATCTCCGCCTACGTCGCCCGGGAACCGGTCTTCCGCAAGGCGTACGACAATCTGGGCGACTCGCTGCTCAACTCCACCTCCACGACGTACTACGGGTTCGGCGAGGAGTGCGCCACCGCCCTGGAGGCGGTCAACATCGCGGTGGAGGACGACTATCCGGCGCGCGCCCGCGCGCTGGAGGCCGTGCTGGAACCGGGACTGGCCCGGCTCGCCAAGGAACACCCCGACGCGATCGGCAGGGTGGCGGGCGCCGGTGCGCTGTGGGGCGTCTTCATCGACGGCGGTCCCCGGGTGCTCGATTTGGTGGCGAAACTGGCGCCCGGCGGCATGGCCAGGGACCCGCAGTTCAAGACCAAGCTGGTGACCTGCGCGGTGATCAGCGCCCTCTACGAGGACCACGACATCTTCGCCTACTACACCCTCAACGGGCGCAACCCGCTGATCCTCGGGCCCTCGCTGGTCACCGAGCCCGACGAGGCGGAGCGCACGGTGGACGCCCTGGGCGCGGTGCTGGAGCAGGGCCTCGGCCGTCTCGTGGCGCGTTTCGTCAAGCAGAAGGTGAGCTCGCAGTGGTGATCACCATCACCGGCGCGGCCGGCATGCTCGGCGGCCGGCTGGCCGAGCGCCTGCTCGCCGACGGCTGGGAGGTGCGCGGTGTCGACCTGCGCCCCGGCCCGGGAGTGGAGTTCGTCGGGGACATCCGGGACCGTGAGCTGATGCGCCGTGCCCTGGCGGGCGCCGACGTCCTCGTGCACGCCGCCGCGGCCCTGCCCAGCTATCCGGACGAGCAGATACGGTCCATCATCGTCGGCGGCACCAAGAACGTGTTCGCGGCCGCACGGGCGGCGGGCACGCCCCGGGTGGTGCACGTCTCCTCCACCGCGGTGTACGGGCTGCCGCGCGTGGTCCCCACGACCGAGGAGTATCCGCGCGAGCCCGTGGACACCTACAGCCGGGCCAAGGCCGCGGCCGAGGAGGTCGCGGAGCGGTACCGCGGGGACGGCATGTGCGTGCCGATCCTGCGGCCCAAGACCTTCGTCGGCCCGGGCCGCATGGGGCTGTTCTCGATGCTCTTCGAGTGGGCGGAGGAGGGGCGCAACTTCCCGGTCCTGGGCAGGGGCGACGTACGCATCCAGATGTTCGCGATCGACGACCTGATCGACGCGGTCGTCACCGTGCTCACCGCCGGGGAGGACGTCGCCAACGACACCTACAACCTGGCCGCCGCCGAGTTCGGCACCCTCCGCGAGGACTTCCAGGCCGTCCTGGACGCCGCCGGCCACGGCAAACGGGTCGTCGGGCTGCCCGCCCGGCCCGCGCTCGGGGTGCTCGCGGCGCTGCAGAGGGCCAGGCTGTCCCCGGTGTACGGGCGGCTGCTGCACAAGCTGATGGACGACTCGTACGTCAGCATCGACAAGGCGTCGCGGCGGCTGGGGTTCACGCCCAAGTACTCCAACCGGGACGCCGTCCTGCTCACCTACGAGTGGTGGCGCACCGCCCGGCACGAGACCCCGGCGGGCGGGGCCACCGGCCGCACCAGCCGGGATCCGTGGCGCCAGGGCGTGCTGTCCGCGGCCAGAGTCTTCTTCTGAGGAGGGGCCATGACCTTCGTCGACGAACGGGCGAAGTCCGCCCCCGCCGGGAGCACGGGCGCGCGGACCGGGGCGCGGCCGGCGCGGGGCGTGGCGGCCGGGCTGGCCGCCCTGACGCGCCCCGGCCAGTGGCCGAAGAACGTCCTGGTGGTGCCGCTGCCGCTGCTCGGCGCCCCGTGGGACTGGGGCACGGCCGGACGGGTCGCCCTCGCCACCGCCGCCTTCGTACTGGCGTCCTCCCTGGTGTACCTGGTCAACGACCTCGCGGACCGAGAGCGCGACAAGCGCCACCCGGTGAAACGGCACCGGCCCCTGGCCTCCGGGCAGGTGCGGCCGCCGGCCGCCGTGGCCTTCGGCGGTGTGCTGGCCCTGGCGCTGGTGGCGCTGCTCGCCCCGCTCGGCCCGGAGGGCACCTGGACGGTCCTGCTCTACCTGGCCGTGAACGCCGCCTACAGCTGGCGGCTGAAGCACCTGCACCTGCTGGACGTGTTCATCGTGGCCACCGGGTTCGTGCTGCGGCTGCTGGGCGGGTACGAGGCGAGCGGCCGGCCGGTGGCGGGCTGGCTGGTGCTCACCGTCCTGACCCTGTGCCTGCTGCTGATCCTGGGCAAGCGCCGGCACGAGCTGGGGGTCTCCGGCACCGGGCACCGGCCCGCGCTGGCCGGCTACTCCGCGCACTTCCTGGACCTGGTGCTGGTGATGTGCGCCGCGCTCACCATGGTCAGCTATCTGCTCTTCCTGCGCACCGAGTCCGGCTACGCGCCGGCGGCCCTGCTCACCGCCCCCTGCGCGCTGTTCGCGCTCTTCCGCTATCTGCAGATCGTGGTCGTGAAGAGCGAGGGCGGCAGCCCGGTGCGGGTCCTGCTGCGGGACCCCGTCATGCTCACCAACTCCTCCGTGTGGGCCGCGCTGCTCGTGGTGTTCCAGGCCGTCTGACCACTCCCCCCGTCCACCCCCGTCACGTACCGCGCGTCCCGACCGAGGACCCGAAGGACACAAGGACCCCCATGGCCGCACCTCTCGTGTCGGTGGTCGTCCCCCTCTACAACGACCGCCGCACCGTCGACCTCTGCCTGCGCTCCGTCCTGGAGCAGACCTACCGGAAGCTGGAGGTGATCGTCGTCGACGACGCCAGCACCGACGGCTCCGCCGAGATCGCCGCCCTGCACCCCGTCACCGTGGTGCGGGCCGGGCGCAACGGCGGCCCCGGCGCCACCCGCAACCTGGGCGTGAGGCACGCCCGGGGGGAGATCGTGTTCTTCCTGGACGCCGATGTGACCCTGCACCCCGAGGCGGTGGCGCGGGCGGTGGAGCTCTTCGAGGAGAAACCGTCGTACGGCGCCGTCTTCGGCATACCGGACAAGGAGCCGTTGTTCGACGAGGGACCGGTCTGCGACTACCGCATCCTGCAGTACCACTACTGGCGCAAGAGCGCCGAGGGCCTGGTCAGCGGCGGCTTCTACGCGCTGGGCGCGGTGCGCCGGTCCGCCTTCCTGGAGGCGGGCTGGTTCAACTCCGCGCTGCGGCAGACCGAGGAGATCGACCACGCCGAACGGCTCGCCGCCCGCTCCCCGATGCTGCTCACCTCCCGCGTCCGCGGGCGGCTGTCCGACGAGACGCGGATGCGGCCGCTGCTGCGCAAGGCGTTCGTCCGCAGCCGGCTGCGGGTGCCGTTCTACCTGGACCGGGGGCGGGCGATGCAGGGCATGGAGACCGGCGGCCGGGCCGCCGCCTCCGTGCTGGCGGCCCTCGCCCTGGTGACGCTGCCCCTCGCCCTGGTGTGGCCGGCGACCGCGCCGGTGCCCCTGCTGGCGCTGGCCGCGTGTGTCCTCGCCGACCTGGGCCAGTACGTCTTCGTCGCCCGCGAACGCGGCCCCGCGTTCCTGGTGTTCTTCACCGGCTGCCACCTCCTGATGAACACCGCGGTGGTCGCCGGGCTCGCCGTGGGCCTGGTCCAGTGGGCCGTCAGCGGGCGCTTCCGCCGTATGTACCGCACGGAGGTGGCCGCATGACGACCCAGTCGCCGCCCGCCGGACCGCCGACGCTCCCCGTGCCGGACGGGGTGGGGCGGACGGCGGGCACGCCGGGACGCGCCCGCCGGACGGCCCGGGCCCTGCGCCTGTGGTACGGACGCGTGCTGGTGGCCGTCACCGGCGTCTGGCTGCTGTACGCGGTCGTGCGGTGGCTGGTCAGCGGCCGCTGGCACTGGAGCATCCTGCTGGACGCGGCCCCGCCGGTGCTGCTGGTGTCCGTCCCGGCGGTGCTGCTCCTCGCCGGTGCCGCGGCCTGCGGGCGGCGCCGGCGGTGGAGCGCGGGGCTCGCCTCGGCGGCGCTGCTGCTGGCGCTCACCACCGGGTCCGGCATCAACTGGCCCGCGCTGTGGCGGGATCCCGGGCCGGTGCCGCCGGGCGCGCTGCACGTGGTGTCGCTGAACACGCAGTACTGGGGCCAGAACTCCGGGACGGACAAGGTCTACGAGCTGCTGCACGAGCACCCGGCCGACGTCTATCTGCTCCAGGAGCACGTGGCCTGGCGGGCGGGGCTCGGTGAGGAGGGGTACAGCGAGGTGGACGACGACGACCGGCTGCGCGCCGAGTTCCCGGGGTACCACATCGCCCGCCGCGGTGAACTGCTCACGCTGTCCCGCTTTCCCGTCGTGGCGAGTCCCCCGGTGGGTCCCGCCGTCGAGCTGGACGCGCGCCCGGACACCACGTTCAAGCGGGTCTTCGAGCGGGACAAGGTGATGCGCACGGACCTGTCGGTCCACGGCCGGGTGCTCAGTGTCTACAACGTGCACATCACCGTGCCGCTGGCCGTCGACAACCTCGACCTGTTCTCCGGCTACGACCACGACTCCTACTTCAAGCGGAAGTTCGACTGGCGCCTCGAGGAACTGCGCGGTCTGGAGGAGGACCTGGACGACAACCCGTACCCGACGCTGATCTCCGGCGACTTCAACTCCACGGAGTCGATGCGGGAACTGGACGGGATCCGCGAGCGGGCCGACGACGCGCTGCGCGCCAACGACGAACTGCTGCCGATGACCTGGAGGTACGCCGCCCCGGCCGCCTTCGAGTGGGACAGCGTGTTCAACCGGCCGCTGCCGCTGTGGCGGGTGGACTGGAGCTTCACCGTCCACGGCGTGCGAGTGCACCGCTACGACCTGCTGTCCACCGGCGGTCTGTCCGAGCACCGGTTGCAGGACCTGTGGGTGTCGCTGTGACCCCCGGGCGGGCGCACGGCCGGGGCGGGGCGGTCCTGGCCGCCCTCCCCGGCGCGGGCGCCGCGCTCAGGCCACCCCGCGCACCGGCTGGTTGCGCTCTGTGCCCAGCAGGATCGCCTGTTCCAGCTCACCGAGTTCGGGGCCGGGCTCGATGCCCAGCTCCTCGACCAGGGTCGAGCGGATGCCGCGGTAGACCTCCAGGGCCTCCGCGGTGCGCTGCGACCGGTACAGGGCGAGCATCAGCTGGGCGTGCAGGTGCTCGCGGTAGGGGTGTTCGGCGGTCAGCTGCATCAACTCGCCGATCAGGTCCTGGTGGCGGCCCAGTTCGAGGTCGAGGCGGATCCGTTCCTCGGTGGCGCGCAGCCGTGCCTCCTCCAGGCGGCGTGCGCCGGATTCGACGGGTCCGCCGGACAGGCCCGACAGGGCGGGACCGGTCCACAGGGACAGGGCCCGGCGCAGGGTGTGGACGGCCTCCTCGGTCAGCCCGGCCTCCGTGAGGGTGCGCGCGCGGCGTACCCGGGCGTCGAAGACGGAGGCGTCGAGCTGGTTTTCGTCCAGGCAGAGCCGGTAGCCCTGCGGATGGGTTTCGATGAGGCCGGCCGGACCGGCGGCCGCGAAGCCCCGGCGCATGGTGGAAATGCAGATGCGAATCTGCGTACGCGCGCTGGCGGGCGGCGAGCCACCCCACACGGCGTCCACGAGATCGTCGATGGGCACCACCCAGTTGACTTCCAGGGCCAGCACCGCGAGGACGATCTTCGTTCGTCTGCCGCCGAGCGGGACCTCCTTTCCGTCGCAGAGGACACGCAGCGGCCCGAGAAGGTGGACTAACACGCCAGAAACCCCCGTTAGCTTTCTTCGCGCATCGCACCGGTCCACCCGACGACTGAAGTCCCCACACCCCCGGGCGGTGATGACCGTGCGCTGTTCGAGAATGACCGTGAGCCACCTTGGTATGGACCAAGCAGGGTGTCAAGAAGAATTCACACTCTCCGAAACCGCCGGGAATCACCGTCGCTTCTGCAACGGAAACCGCTCCGAAATCGGGCCACTTGGATTCCACAATTCCTTGACATCGTCTATTGGTATAGGCCAATATGCGGTCTGGTCTGAACCAATCCTGGCGCGATCCCGCCCGTCCGGGGAGCGCGTGCTCGACATCTGTCCGGAGGTCCCCGCATGGCCGAGAGCAGCCACCCGCGCCTGTCGCGGCTGGCCCACACCGTGCTCCAGCCGGGCTTCGAGGGGACCACCGTGCCGGACTGGGTGCGCCGCCGGATCTCCGAAGGACTCACCTCCGTCGTCCTGTTCGCCCGCAACATCCACGGCCCCGAACAGGTCGCGGCGCTCACCACCGCCCTGTACGCGGAGAACCCCGCCCTCGTCGTCGCCGTCGACGAGGAGGCGGGCGACGTCACCCGCCTCGAAGCCCGCACCGGGGCCTCCCGCCCGGGCAACCTGGCACTGGGCACCCTCGACGACATCGATATCACCGAGCAGGTCGCCCGGGACGTCGGACGGGAACTGCACGGCCTCGGCATCACCCTGAACTACGCGCCGAGCGCCGATGTCAACACCAACCCGCTGAACCCGGTCATCGGGGTGCGCTCCTTCGGCTCCCGCACCGACGTCGTCTCCCGGCACGCCGCCGCGTGGGTGCGGGGGCTGCAGTCGGCGGGCGTCGCCGCGTGCGCCAAGCACTTCCCCGGCCACGGCGACACCGTCGTCGACTCCCACGACGGACTGCCGCAGGTCTCGGCGGACGCCGGCACCCTGGCGCTGACCGCGCTGCCGCCGTTCATCGCCGCGATGGACGCGGGCGTACGGGCCGTGATGACCGCGCACCTGCTGGTCCCGGCCTACGACAGCCGGTGGCCGGCGACCCTGAGCCGCCCCGTCGTCGGCGACCTGCTGCGCGGCGAACTCGGCTTCACCGGGCTGGTGGTGACCGACGCCGTCGAGATGGGCGCCGTGGCCGACCGCTACGGCCTGACGGGCGCGGCCGTCCGGGCCGTCGCCGCCGGTGCGGACGCGGTGTGCGTCGGCGGCGCGCACGCCGACGAGGCGACCACGGCCCGGCTGGCCGACGCCCTGGTGGCCGCCGTGACCGACGGACGGCTGCCGGAACGGCGGCTCGCCGAGGCCGCCGCGCGGGTGACGGAGTTCGCCGGGTGGGCGGGCGCGCTGCGCCGCCGCGCGCCCGGGCCCCGCGACAGCCCCGGCATCGGTCTGACGGCGGCCCGGCGGGCCGTCCGCGTCCACCACGGGCCGGACCGCGCCACCGAGTTCCCGCTCGTGGGCACCCCCCACGTGGTGGAACTGTCCCCGGCCACCACCCTCGCCATCGACCCCGGAACCCCGTGGGGCGTGGCGGAACCGCTGAAGACGCTGCGGCCGGGCACCACGTCCGTCCGGCTCGGCGAGCGCCAGCTCCAGGACGGCGACGAGGTGCTGGAGCGGCTGGCACTGCGCCCGGCGGACGGCCGTCCGCTGGTCGTGGTGGTCCGGGACGCCGTCCGCTACGGCTGGATGGCCCGCGCGCTGGCCGGCCTGGTCCGCCGGCGCCCCGACGCCCTCGTCGTCGAGATGGGCGTCCCCGCGGGTGAGCGCCCCGGAGCGGTGTACCTGGCCACGCACGGCGCCACGCGGGTGTCGGGCATCGCCGCGGCCGAGGTGCTGGTGGGCCGCACCGGGCCGTCGTAGCACCACCCGGCGCCCTTTCCTTCTCCTCCCTTCCGTCCGTCCTTCCTTCCTTCTGTCCTTCCGTCCTTCCGTCCTTCTGTCCGCATGCCGTGAGTGAGCCCGATCTCCGGAGTACCGCATGACGACGAACCACCGCTTTTTACACCGCGCCGCCTCCGAGCGCCCCTACTTCAGCGCCGACGGGGAGACCTACCTCGCCGAGACCCAGTTGCGGCACCTGCGCAAGGACCTGCCCCTGCGGGTGCTCTCCGAGGAGCAGTTCGCCTCCTGGCAGAACCACGGCTACGTGGTGGTCCCCGAGGCGATCTCCCCCGACGCGGCCAAGCTGCTGCTGGAGTTCGCCTGGGAGTTCCAGGGCCTCGACCCGCAGCGCCCCGACACCTGGTACCCGGAGCGCGTCTTCCGCTCGGACCTCGACCGGGACCTGTTCGTCTACGGCTTCGTCGAGGCGTACCACCACCAGCTGATGTGGGACAGCCGGCAGAGCCGACGCGTCTACGACGCCTTCGTGGACGTGTGGGACTGCGAGGAGCTCTGGGTCACCCTGGACCGCCTCAACCTCAATCCGCCCAATGTGGGGAACCGTTCGCGCTCGTTCATCGAGCCGACGGACGAGGGCTTCGACATCGAGCTGCACTGGGACGTGGACACCACGGCGAGTGTGCCGCCGCAGCGGGTGCAGGGCATCATCGCGCTCACCGACACGGAGGCGGACCACGGCGGCTTCCAGTGCTCCCCGGAGCTGTTCCGCCGGTTCGAGGAGTGGAAGGTCGCCCAGCCCGTCGGCCGGGACCCGATCCGGCCCGGGACCGACCGCGCGGAGTTCCCCGTGATCCGGCCCCGGCTCAAGGCCGGTGACCTGCTGATCTTCAACGGGATGCTGGCGCACGGCGTGGCCCCCAACACCTCCGCCGACGGGGTGCGGGCGGTGCAGTACCTGTCGATGATGCCCGCGCTGGAGGAGCACGAGGAGCTGCGCCGCTCCCGGGTGGAGTCCTGGCGCACGCTCGGCACCCCGGAGTGGAACGCGACGCTGCTCGGCGACGCGGTCCGGCACGAGTCCCTGCGGTACGGCACCGCCGAACTCGACGACCTGGGCCGCCGCCTGCTCGGTCTCACGCCCTGGCACGGGCCCGAGCGGACACGATGAGACGGGGAACCGACGTGCACCGGATATGCCTGACGCTCCCGACCAACCGGGAGTGCTCCGCGACCATCACGGCCGTCGCCGCCGAAGCCGACCACGCGGCACGGCACTTCGACGTCGAGGTGCATCTGCTGATCCTCGACTCCTCCGACGAGGCGACCCTCGCCGCGCACGCCCGGACGGTCGCCGCACTGCCCGGGGCGCCGCACGTGGTGGTGCACCACCTCGACGAGTCCGCGCAGCGGGACTTCCTGCGCGCCGCGATCGCACGGGCCGCGCTGCCCGATCCGGAGCGGGTGCTCGGCCTGATGCTCCCGGACGCGGTCTCCTACGGCGCCTGCACCAACCGCGCCTTCCTGATCGCGGCGGCGCTGGGCTGCCGCTCGGTGCACCGCCGGGACTCCGACTCGCGCTACCAGCTGTTCGACGGCGAACCGGTCTACCCGGTCCACCACGAGCTGACCTCCCTGGGCAGGCGGGCCGCGGACGCCGCCGCCGGGGTGTCGGAGGTGGTCCTCGACCCGGCGGTCGCGCACCGCCCGGTGTCGATGGTCGGCGCCTCCTTCATCGGGGAACTCTCCGTCGACATCGGCGGCATCCAGGAGCTCGACAAGGAGGTCTACGACGAGGTCGTCGGCCTGTGGGCGCCCGGCCACTGGTCGGACGAGCAGCGGCGGGGCCTGGCCGAGGAGTCCTTCAAGGGCGCCGGGCTGCTGCCCTTCGCGGGTGACCACGCGACGCTGACGGTGGTCGACCCGATGCGTGTCGACATGTGCAACATCGCGTTCCTCGGGGACGTGTACGAGCGGCTGCCGCTGCCGCCCGCCACCGCGACCATCGGCAGCGACTACTTCCTCATCCACGCCGTGCACGACGCCGCGCTGCCCGGTGTGCTGCACAACCGGCACATCGAGAACTACTACACCGGGGAGCGCCGCACCCACGCCGGCTTCCTGGCGTACCAGACGCGGTTCGTGAAGTTCCTGCTGTCGATGCTGTACTTCCACTTCGTCTACGACCGGATGGCCGAGGCGGGCGCCGGGCTGCTGGACGGCGACGGGCGGCTGGACCCCGCGCCGTTCGCCGCGTTCCTCGCCGAGAGCGTGGGGCTGGACCGCACGGAGAACGAGCGCCGGCTGGACACGGTCGAGGCCGCGTACCGGCGGCTGGGCGGGAGGTACGCCGAGTTCGCGCGCGCCGTGGCGGCGGACCGGCAGCGCCTGCTGGACGGGGCCGCGCGCGACACCGAGGACTTCGTGCTGCTCATCGGGGCCTGGCGGGCCCTGGTGGACGCGAGCCGGGACGCCGGGCCGCGGAGCGCCCTCCGGTGAGGCCGTCCCTGCGCGCCGCTCTCGCGGCCGCCACCGAGGACGCGCTCGTCTACGACCTGGACGGGATCGCCGGCCGGTACGACGCGCTGACCGCTGAACTGCCGGGCGTCGACGTGCGGTTCGCCATGAAGGCGTGTCCCGTGGAGGAGGTCCTGGCCTGCCTGGCGGGCCGGGGCGCCGGCTTCGACGCGGCGAGTCCCCGGGAGGTCGCCCGGGCACTGGCGACCGGTGTGCCCGCGCGGCGGATCCACTACGGCAACACCGTCAAGTCCGACCGGAACATCGCGCAGGCGTACCGGCTCGGCGTCCGCGACTTCGCCACCGACAGCGTGGAGGACGTGGCCGCGCTCGCCGGACACGCCCCCGGGTCACGGGTGTTCTGCCGCCTGGCGACCAGCGGCGAGGGGGCGCTGTGGGGACTGAGCCGCAAGTTCGGGTGCTCGGTGGACGACGCCGTACGGGTCCTGGAGGCCGCGCGGGACGCGGGGCTGGTGCCCGCGGGGCTGTCGGTGCACGTCGGCTCGCAGCAGATGACCACCGAGGCGTGGCAGCAGGTCTTCGCGACCCTGGCCGACGCGCTGACGGCGCTGCACGGCCGCGGGATCGTGCCGGACCACGTCAACCTGGGCGGCGGGCTGCCGGCGCTCGGCTACGTCGACCGCCGGGGCAGGCGGCTGGAACCGCCGCTGGACAAGATCTTCGCCGTGCTGCGCGAGGGCATGGAACGGCTGGCGGACCTCTCCCCCCGTCCCCTGGACTTCGTCCTGGAGCCGGGGCGCCATCTGGTCGCCGACCAGGGCGCGGTCCGGGCGCACGTGTCCCGGCTGACGTCCCGCCGGCAGCCGGACGGGGAGCGCGCGTACTGGCTGTACCTGAGCTGCGGCAAGTTCAACGGCCTGTACGAGATGGACGAGGTGCAGTACCCGCTCGTCTTCCCCTCCCACCCGGACGTCTCCGACGACGACCTGGTCCCCGCCGTCGTCGCGGGTCCCACCTGCGACAGCGACGACGCCTACGCCCACGAACACCGCCGGGTGCGCGTGCCGAGGGCCCTCGTGTCGGGCGACCCGGTGTGGGTGCTGTCCAGCGGCGCCTACGCCGCCAGCTACATGACCGAGGGGTTCAACGGCTTCGCCCCGCTCCCCCGGGTCTGCGTCCGCGGTGACGCCCCGGACGTGCGCGTCCGCACCGTCGCCGAGGACGACTGGCCGCGCATCGCCGCCCTGGAGGCCGAGGTGTACGCGCCGGCCTCGCTGTCCGAGGGGATCGAGGCGCTGCGCTCCCGGGGCCGGGCCTCCCCGTCGACCTGCTTCGTGCTGGAGACCGGCGGCCGCGTCGCCGGGTACGTGCTCGCCCTGCCCTACCCGCGCTTCCGCTCCCCGGACCTGGCCCGGCCGGAGGAGGGGACCTTCGACTCGCGCAACCTGCACCTGCACGATCTGGTGATCGCCGGCGACCTGCGCGGCCGGGGGCTGGGCAGCAGGCTGCTGCGGCACCTCACGGCGACGGCGGAGCGGTCGTCCTTCGAGCGGATCTCCCTGGTCGCCGTGGGCGGGACGGAGAGCTTCTGGGCCGGGCACGGCTACCGGCCCGACCCGGGCGCGCACCTCCCCGGGGGGTACGGCGACGGCGCCGTCTACATGTCCTGCCCGGTCCAGTCCCACCGCCACGGCGGCCCGGAAGAAGGGTCCTGACACCTGATGCTGCCCACCCTCGGCGACTTCCGCCGCGACCAACTGGCCACCGCCGCCCTGTTCTTCTTCCTCGGCTTCCAGTACGCCACCTGGGCCTCCCGGCTGCCCGCCCTGAAGTCCCGCTTCGGCCTCGGGGAGACCCAGCTGGGTCTGCTGCTGATGATCTGCGGGGTCGGGGCAGCGGTGGCCTTCCCGCTGATCGCCCACCTGATGCGCCGGCTGGGCTCGCGGCGGCTGGCGCTCTGGTCCGCGCTGGGCCTGGTGGCGGTGCTGCCGGCGCTGTCGGCGGCCGGGGGTTACCCGCTCGTGCTGCTGGTGATCTTCCTCGACGGTGTGGCCGTCGGCTGTCTGAACGTCGCCATGAACGCGCAGGGGGCCGCCCTGGAGTCCCGGCACGGGCGGGCCGCGATGGCCCAGTTGCACGCGTCGTTCAGCGCGGGGTCGCTCGGGGGCGCGCTGCTGGCCTCCGGCATGAACACGGTCACGCACTCCCTGACCGCGCACTTCACGGTGGCGGCGGTGCTGTCGGTGCTGCTGCTCGCCGGTGCGCGGACCCGGCTGTCGGCCGACGACCCGGCGGCTCCCGGACCCGGGGAGGAACAGGCCGCGCAGAGGAAGAAGGGCCCCGGGATCCTGAACGGCGCTTCCCGCGCGGCTGTGGTGCTGGGCTGCGCCATGGTGTTCGGCACGGTCACCGAGGGCGCCATGAACGACTGGTCGGCGCTGTACCTGACGGAGGAGACGGGTGCCTCGGGGCAACTGGCGCCGCTGGGCATCGCCGTCGTCTCGGTGATGATGGTGCTGGCCCGCCTGGTGGGCGACGGCTGGCGCAACCGCTGGGGCGACGCGCGCATGGTGCGGGTGGGCAGCACGGTGGCGGGGACGGGCCTCGCCCTCGCCCTGCTGACGGGCGGCACCTGGCCCGCGCTCATCGGCTTCGCCTGCGTCGGCCTGGGCATGGCGACGGTGACCCCCTGCCTCTACGTCGCCGCCGCCGCTCAGGGCCCGAACGCCCTCGCCCTGGTCGCCGCCATGGGCACCACCGGCCTCCTCGCCGGCCCGGCGCTGATCGGCTTCGTCGCCGGGTACGCGGACCTGACGGTCGGCATGGCGGTGGTCGCGGCGTCCGCCGTGCTGGTGGCGGTGTGCGCGCGGTGGATCAGCTGGACGGAACGGACGAGCGGGGCCTCGGTCGCCTCGGGGGCGTGACCCCGGCCCGGCGACGGGCCGCTCCCCGGTAATTCGATGGCGCACGCGAGGACGGGTGACCACTCTGATCCGGTGACAGAACCCACGTACCGGATCAGAGCCCTGCACACGGACCGCACGATCACCGTCTACCAGGCGTACGCGCCGGCGATCGGCCTGGCGGCGGCCCGGGACGGCCGCTTCCCGGCGGAGTGGAAGCGGGACCGGATGACGTGGATCAAGCCGTCGTTCCTGTGGATGATGCACCGCTGCGGGTGGGGCGGCAAGGAAGGGCAGGAGACGGTCCTCGCCGTCGAGATCACCCGGGACGGTTTCGAGTGGGCGCTGCGCCGCGCCTGTCTGTCCCACTACGAGCGGGGACTCCACACCGACCGCGCCACGTGGCAGCGCCTGTTGAGGCGAGCTCCCGCCCGCGTGCAGTGGGACCCCGAACGCGACCTGCGCCTCCAGCCGCTGGCCCACCGTTCGCTCCAGCTCGGCCTCACCGGCGAAGCCGCACAGCGCTACGCCGACGAGTGGATCGTCTCCATCGCCGACGTCACACCGCTGGCCCGGGCGGTCCACGCCCATGTGCGGGACGGAGAGCCGGACCTCGCCCGGCAGCTCCTGCCGCGCGAGCGGCCCTACCCCGTGAGCGGGGACGCCCTGGCCCACCTGCACCGGTAGGCCGGCGCCACGCCGGACGCCGTATGGCGCCACCTGACACCGTCCCGCACCATCAGGTGCCACGTGGCGCCACTGCGGCGCCATTCCGTGCCATCGAGAGCGGATACCGGCGTCTGGGATCGCACCGCACCACCCGAATCCCCGCACGTTTCCGCAGCTCAGGGCGGTTGAGGACCAGTTCGACACCCCCGAGACGCCAAGAGGGCTTGCATGTGGCGCCACGATGGTGCCATGATGGCGTCATGGACCTCACCCCGTATGTCGACACCCTCCGCCGCGAGCTCGCGGTGGCCGCCGAGGCCGGCGGCGAGGACGCCCGTGAGCTGGCCGAGCGGCTGACCGCCCCCCTGGAGTCGGCGGCCCGGCTGACCATGCTGCACGTGCTCTCCGCCGCGATGGACGAGATCACCCGCGAACTCGCCCCCGGCTCGGTCGACGTACGGCTGCGCGGGCTCGACCCCGACTTCGTCGTGACACCGCCGCCCGTCGACGGCGGTGCGCACACCGAGCCGCAGGCCGCGCCCGTCGAACCGTTCAGGGCCCCGGCGGAGGGCGACGAGGGCGGCACCGCCCGCGTCAACCTGCGCCTGCCGGCCCACCTCAAGGCCCGGGCCGAGGAGGCCGCGAGCCGCGAGGGCCTGTCGGTCAACGCCTGGCTGGTGCGCGCCGTGTCGGCCGCGGTCGACGGCGGCACCAGGCCGCGGCCGGCGGAGAAGACCCGCACCGTCGGACAGAGCTTCACGGGCTGGGTGCGCTGACCGCGCCCCACCCGCACCACTCCACCCACCACATCACGTCCCCACCTGCGGGGACGCCCCAAGACCCCGGAGGACGGGACAGCCATGCCTTCTTTCGACACCCCCGAACCGATCTCGGCCACGACCCACGTGGAGGCCGGATCCCTGCAGTTCACCGCGGGCGACCGCGCCGACACCGTGGTCGAGGTGCGGCCCCGCGACCCGAAGAAGGACCTGGACGTGCGGACGGCCGACCAGACCGAGGTCACGTACACGAGCGGCGTACTGACCGTCAGGACGCCCAAGCCCAACCTGTTCGGCCGCACCGGCGTCGTCGACGTGACGGTCGAACTGCCCACGGGCTCGCACATCGACATGACCGGTGCCTGGACCCAGGTGCTCGGCGAGGGCCGGCTCGGCGACGTCCGCGTGAAGACCTCGTCCGGCGACGTCCGCCTCGACACGACCGGCCCGCTGCGGCTGACCGCCTCGCACGGCTCCATCACCGTGGACCGGGTCGAGGGCAGGGCGGAGATCACCACCAGCTCCGGCAGCCTGCGCGTCGGCGTCGTCGACGGCCCCGCCGTCCTGAAGAACTCGCACGGCACCACGACCGTCGACGCCGCGACCGGCGAGCTGCGGGTGAGCGGCGCCAACGGCGACATCGAGATCCGGCGCGCCGAGGACTCGGTCACCGCCACCACCGCCCACGGCACCCTGCGCGTCGGCGAAGTGGCGCGTGGCACCGTGCAGTTGGAGACCAACTACGGCGCCATCGAGGTCGGTGTCCGCGAGGGCACGGCCGCCTGGCTGGACGTCGACTCGGGCTCGGGGCAGGTGCGCAACGCCCTCACCGCGTCCGGCACCCCGGAGCAGACCGAGGACACCGTCGAGGTCCGCGCCCGCACCCGGCACGGCAACATCGACATCCGCCGCGCCTGAGCGCCCGCATCGCCGAAGCGACCCCACCTCCCACACCCCCTCAGCCCTTCCACCGGAGGACCCCATGCCTCTTTCTGTCATGCCCATGCCCGCACACGGGGCGTCGTCCGCCGCCGTCTCCGCCCTCGGACTGCGCAAGTCCTACGGCGACCGGACCGTCCTCGACGGCGTCGACCTGACCGTCCCCGCCGGATCGGTGTTCGCCTTACTCGGGCCGAACGGCGCCGGCAAGACCACCACCGTCAAGATCCTCTCCACCCTCGTCACCGCCGACGGCGGGCAGGCCCGGGTCGCGGGGCACGACCTCGCCACCGACCCGCAGGCGGTGCGCGCCGCGATCGGTGTCACCGGTCAGTTCTCCGCCGTGGACGGGCTGATCACCGGCGAGGAGAACATGCTCCTCATGGCCGACCTGCACCACCTGTCCAAACGGGAGGGGCGGCGCGTGGCGGCCGGGCTGCTGGAGCGCTTCGACCTCACCGAGGCCGCGCGGAAGCCCGCCTCCACCTACTCGGGCGGCATGAGGCGCCGCCTCGACATCGCCATGACCCTCGTCGGCAGCCCGGAGGTGATCTTCCTCGACGAGCCGACCACCGGTCTCGACCCGCGCAGCCGCCACAGCGTGTGGGAGATCGTCCGTGAGCTGGTCTCCGCCGGCACGACCGTCCTGCTCACCACCCAGTACCTGGAGGAGGCCGACGAACTCGCCGACCGCATCGCGGTCCTCGACGACGGAAGGATCGTCGCCGAGGGCACCGCCGAGGAGCTGAAGCGGATCGTCCCGGGCGGGCACGTCCGGCTCCGCTTCAGCGACCCGGCCGCCTACCGGTCCGCCGCCTCCGCCCTGCGCGAGGCCGGCCGGCACGACGACTCCCTCACCCTCCAGGTGCCCAGCGACGGCAGCCAGCGCGAACTGCGCTCCCTGCTCGACTGGCTGGACGCGGCCGGCGTCGAGGCCGACGAGCTGACCGTGCACACCCCCGACCTCGACGACGTCTTCTTCGCCCTCACCGACCGGACCCACCAGACCGAGGAGACCGCCCGATGAGCTCCCTCTCCCTCGCCGTACGCGACTCGCACACGATGCTGCGCCGCAACCTCCTGCACGCCCGGCGCTATCCGTCCCTCACCCTGAACGTGCTGCTCACCCCGGTCATGCTGCTACTGCTCTTCGTCTACGTCTTCGGCGACGTGATGAGCGCCGGCATCGGCGGCGAGGCGGACCGCTCCGCGTACATCGCCTACCTGGTCCCCGGCATCCTGCTGATGACCATCGGCGGCACCACGATCGGCAGTGCCGTCTCCGTGGCGATGGACATGTCCGAGGGCGTCATCGCCCGCTTCCGCACCATGGCGATCCACCGCGGGTCGGTGCTCATCGGGCACGTCGCCGGCAGCGTGCTGCAGTGTGTGCTGAGCGTGGTCCTCGTGGGGGCCGTCGCCGTGGCGATCGGGTTCCGGACCACGGACGCCACCGTCCTGGAGTGGATCCTGGCGGTCGGCCTCCTCACCCTGGTCTCCCTGGCGCTCACCTGGATCGCGGTCGGGATGGGCCTGTCGGGCCCCAACGCGGAGGCGGCGAGCAACAGCGCGCTGCCGCTGATGATCCTGCCGCTGCTGTCCAGCGCCTTCGTGCCGGTCGACGCGATGCCGGGCTGGTTCCGGCCGTTCGCCGAGTACCAGCCGTTCACCCCCGCCATCGAGACCCTGCGCGGACTGCTCCTCGGCACCGGGATCGGCCACAACGGATGGCTCGCCGTGGCCTGGTGCCTGGGGCTGGCCGCCCTGGGGTACGTCTGGTCCCGCTCGCTGTTCGACCGCGACCCGAAGTAGCGCCCGCGCACGAATTGGGGGCGGCGTACACCGACACCACGTCGGTGTACGCCGCCCCGTCGGCGCGTCCGCGGGGGGCGTCGGCTACTCCGGCACCGCGCCCAGCGTCTTGAGCACGCCGTACACGCCGACGCACAGGATGGCGACGCTGCTCAGGACGAGCGCGGCGGTCAGCCACGGGTTGCCGCGGAAGCGCTTGGGCACTCCGGTGTGGCGCAGCCGCCAGACCGCGACGACCACGGCGAGCAGGAAGACGCCGCCGCCGATGCCGCCGATCTGCACCATCAGCACGGGCGACTGCATCCACAGGAAGAAGCAGGTCCACAGCAGCGGCAGGCACCAGGTGAGGATGCGGATGGTGCGGGTGCGGGCGCGGACGTCGCTCCAGTCGATGACGCCGAGCAGGCCGAGCGTGTTGGTCCACAGCCGGGGGACGGAGGCCGTGGAGCCGATGAGGGTGGAGAAGAGGACGGCGAAGGCGCCGACGAGGAACAAGTACTCGGCCCAGGGGCCCATCGTGTCCGTGTAGATGCGGGACAGCGTGGTGATCATCTCGTTGCCCTCGGGCACCAGTCCCTGCGGGTGGAGGACGGCCGCGCCGATGACGTAGAAGGACAGGGTGCACAGCACGCAGACGGCGAGGCCGGTCAGGGCGTCCAGGCGCATCACCTTGATCCAGCCCTCGGCGCGGCGGGCCCGCTCCTCGCTGCCGTCGTCGGGACCGGTCCAGCGGGCGTAGCCCTTCTCCATGCACCAGTAGGTGTACGTCGTCATCTCGTCGGCGCCGACACCGGTGATGCCGAACACGGCCAGGGCGATGCCGACGGTGCCGGCCGGGATCTCGAAGCCGAAGCCGCTGCCCAGTTCGCTGCCGCCGTAGCCGAACTGGGTGCCGGGCAGGCCGACCGCGAGGCTGACGGTGACCAGGGTGAACACCACGACGGAGACCAGGCAGGCGCGTTCCACCAGGCTGTACTTGCCGGACTGCAGCAGCAGGATCGCGGCGACGGTGACGACGACGGCCCACAGCGCCAGGGAGCCCCAGCTCAGCGGTTCGCCGATGATCGGCCACAGCACCGAACAGGCCGCCGCCGTACCGCCGATGATGCCTCCGCGCTGGAACATCTTGGCGAAGTCCATGCCGATCCAGAGCCAGTTGATCCAGCTCAGCCGGCCGATGCGCGGGCCGACCTCGCGGTAGCCCTCCAGTGCGGTGCGCCCGTTGAGGATGGTCCACTGGGCCAGTTCCATCTGGACCCAGACCTTGACCGCGGTGGAGACGATCACGAGCCACAGCAGCGCGAAGCCGGCCTGGGCGCCGAGCGCGGTGGTGGTGATCAGCTCCCCGGAGCCGACGACGGCGGCCGACAGCACGAAGCCGGGGCCGAGATGGCGGATCCGGTCCCGGAAGGCCGTCGGCGCGGGACGGGCGTCCTCGGGGCGCAGGGCGTACGGATCGGCCTGCGCGTGCTCCGCCGCTGGGGCGGTGGCGGTGGTCGACATGGCGGTGTTCCTTTGCTTGTTCCGGCGCCGTCGCCGGAGCGGAAGGCAGTGAGGGCGGGAGAAGGCAATGGGGGGTGACGTGGGTGGGGGCCGGGGTCAGCCGGCCGCGTGGTGCGGGGGCTCGCCGGCGAGGACGCGCAGGACGTCCTCGGCGACCATCAGGCCCATCGCGCGGTTGGCCTCCGGGGTGCAGGCGGCCATGTGGGAGGTGAGGGTCAGCCGGGGTGCGGCGCGCAGGACGTGGCCGTCGGGAAGGGGTTCGACGGCGAAGGCGTCGAGCGCGGCCGCGGCCAGGTGCCCGGAGTGCAGGGCGGCGGCGAGGGCGGTGTCGTCGATCAGGCCGCCACGGGCGGCGTTGACGAGGATCGCGCCGGGTTTCATCGCCGCCAGCCGGGCGGCGTCCAGCAGCGGCTGCCCGGCGGGCGGCAGGTGCAGGGTGACGACGTCGGCGCGGGCGAGGAGGGCGTCGAGCGCGGCGGGTTCGGCGTCGGCCGCGGTGACCGCGTCGTCGGGGACGTACGGGTCGTGGGCGAGGACGTGCATGCCGAAGGCGCGCGCGTAGCCGGCGACCAGCCGGCCGATCCGGCCGAAGCCGACGACGCCGATCGTCCTGCCGTGGAGTTCGGGACCGAAGAGCTTGGGCCAGGCGCCTTCGGTGACGGCGGTGTGGGAGGCGCTGATCCGGCGGGCGGCGTCGAGCACCATCCCGAAGGTGAATTCCGCGACGGCCCGGGAGTTGGAGCCGGGCGCGAACACGACGGGGATGCCGCGCTCGCGGGCGGCGGCGACGTCGATGGTGTCGGTGCCGACGCCGTGCTTGGCGATGACCTTCAGGCGCGGGGCGGCGTCCATGACCTCGGCGGTGACCGGGTCCATGCCGGCGATGAGCGCGTCGGCGCCGGTGATGCGCTCCAGCAGTTCGGCGTGCGGCAGGGCGCGGTCGTCGTACGGGCGGACCGGGCCCGCGCCGCCGTCGGCGAGCAGGGTCCAGGGGTCACTGGAGTGCCGCGCGAAGGTGGGGGTGGTGATGAGGGTGGTGCGGGCCGGAGTGCTCATGCCCGGTCCTCCCCGCGGGCGGCGGCCAGGTGGGCGGTGGCGACCTGCTGGAGGTGGACCACGTCGGCGGCGACGGAGGCGAAGGTGAAGCCCTCGTCGAGCCGGCGGGCGGCGCTCGCGCCGTCGCCGTTGTGGATCCCGGCGGCGATGCCGGCGGCCTCGGCGGCCTCGCGGATGCGGGTGAGGGCGTGCTCGAACTCCTCGGCGACGTCCGGGTCGGTGGAGGTCCTGCCGCCGATGGCCAGGCGCAGGTCGGACGGGCCGACGTAGATGCCGTCGAGGCCCGGGACGGCGCAGATCTCCTCGACGTTGGCGAGCCCGTCGGCGGTCTCGATCATGGCGAGGACGGCGGTCTGCTCGTGGGTGTCGGCCGGGTTCGGTCCGATGCGCAGCTGGGCGCGCATCGGGCCGTAGGAGCGGCGGCCGTGCGGCGGGTAGCGGACGGCGGCGACCGCGTCGGCCGCGTCCCGCGCGGTGTCGACGAGCGGCACGATGACGGCGGCGGCGCCCGCGTCGAGCGCGCGGCCGATGTACGTGGGGTCGTTGGCCTCGACGCGGACCATGCCGACGGCGGTGGAGCCGCGGGTGTCGGTGGCGATGAGGTTGTTGAGCAGGCCCTGGTAGCCGAAGAGGCCGTGCTGGGCGTCGAAGGCCAGGTAGTCGTAGCCGAGGCGGGCCAGTCGCTCGGCGGCGACGGGCGAGTCGAGCAGCGACCAGTAGCCGATGAGGCGCTGACGGTCGCGCAGTGCGGCGGTGAAGTGCGCGGCGGTGGTCATGAGGGGTCTCCGGACTGCTGGGGTGTGCGGGTGCGGGCGGCCGTACGGGGTCAGCGGTTGTAGGCGGGCATCGGGCCGCGCAGCGTGGCGCCGACGGCGTCGCAGGCGGCGGTCACGTCCGCGGGCAGCGGGCCGGCCTGGGCGGCGGCGATGTTGGCCCGCAGGTGTTCCGGCCGGGAGCCGCCGAGCAGCAGCGCGTCGGTGGAGGGGCGGTCCAGCAGCCAGCGCAGGGCGAGTTCGGTGAGCGGCAGGCCCGCTTCGTCGGCGATCGCGGTGAGCTGGGCGACGGCGGCGAAGAGGTCCTCGTTCCAGTAGCGCTCCCGGTACATCGCGGCGAGCTTGGAGTCGCCGAAGCGGCCGGTGGCGGGGTCGGCCTCGAAGCGGTGCCGGCCGGTGAGCAGGCCGCCGCCGAGCGGGTTGTAGACCATGGTGCGCAGTCCGCTGACGGCCGCGTACTCGACGTACTCCTCCTCGACGCGGCGGGCGAGCAGGTTGTGCAGCTGCTGGGCGACGACCGGGCGCGGGGCGCCGGTCTCGTCGGCGGCGCGGGTCAGCTCGGCGATCTGCCAGGCGGCGAAGTTGGAGACGCCGAGCGCGCGGATCTTCCCCTCCGCGACGAACTCGGCGACGGCTCCCAGGGTCTCGGCGAGCGGCGTACGGCGGTCTGGCTGGTGCAGGTAGAAGAGGTCGACGTGGTCGGTGCCGAGCCGCTGGAGGCTGCCGTCGAGGGCGGCGCGCAGGCCGGCCGGGGAGAGCGGGGCGTGCTCGCCCTGGTCGGGGTGCGGGATGCCGGCCTTGGTGGCGAGCACGATCCGGTCGCGGCGGCCGGGCAGCAGCTCGGCGAGGATGCGCTCGCTCTCGCCGCCCGCGTAGCCGTTGGCCGTGTCCACTCCGGTGAGCCCGGCGTCGAGGGCGGTGTCCAGCATGGCGGCGGCGCCCGCGCGGTCCACGGTGTCGCCGAACGTCATGGTGCCCAGGACCAGCCGGGACAGCGGCACGGGGACGTGCGGGAGCTCGATTCCCTGCGGGCTTCCCTGCGGGCCTCCCTGCGGGCTTTCGTGCGGGCCGGGGCGGGTGCCGGTGCTCACGAGCGGTTCCTTCCGGTACGGGTGCCGTGCTGCCGTCGTGCCGTCCGGGGAGCGGCGGTGCGGGGCGACGTGCTTCTCGGTGGTTCTCGGTGGTGCGGGGTGTCTTCAGGTGCTGCTCGGTGGTGCGGGGTGTCCCTGGTCTCTCTCGGTGGAGGAACGCTCGCACGAACTGCGCGTTACGCGCAAGAGTCTCGCGCGAATCACGCAAGCTATGCCATCATCGGAGCACTGCGGGCGCCCCGACGAGGGGACGCCGCGCGGCCCGTGCACGCCGGTGCCGGGCTCTGTGGAGGAGGTTCGCGTGTGCCGTCGGGACGACACCTCGGTCGTTGCGCTCGCCGATGACCTGTCGGGCGCGGCGGAGGTCGCCGCGCTGCTCCGGCTGCCCTCGCGGCTCCTGCTGCACCCCGCCGACCTCGCGGTCTCCGGCGTCCCCGGGGAGTGTCCGGTGGTGGACCTGGATTCGCGCTACCTCGGCGACGCCGCCGCGGCCGAGGCCGTACGGGCCGCGCTGGCCGGGGCGGGCGCGGCCGACGGGACGCCCGCCGACGGGCACCGCGGCGCAGCCGGCGCACCGGCGGACGGACCGGAGCGGCCCGGTGCGGAGCCCGCCCGCTCCGGTGCGCACGAGCCCGGAAGCCGCGCGTTTCGCGCAGTCAACTCCCTCCGGGGGGAGGGCCGTACGCTCTGGTACAAGAAGTGCGACTCGCTGCTGCGCGGACCGGTGGGCGCCGAGGCCGCGGCCTTCGCGGAGGGGGCCGGGGTCGTGGTGATCGCGACCGCCCTGCCCGCCGCACGGCGCGTGGTGCGCGGCGGCACGGTCCTGGCCGACGGGGTGCCGCTGCACGAGCACCCGGCCTGGCGGGCCGAGGAGCGCCCCGCGCCCCGGTCGGTCGCCGAGGCCCTGGCACCGCTGCCCACCGCCGACGTACCGCTCGACACCGTCCGTCAGGGGCCCATCGCACTCGCCGGACGGTTCCGGGAGGTGGCGGCGCTCGGGCGGCACCCCGTGTGCGACGCGGAGACCGACACCGACCTGACGGTGATCGCCGCCGCCGCGGCCCTGCTCGGCCCGGACACCCGGCTCCTGGGCAGCGGTGGTCTGGCCGCCGCCCTCGGCCGCCGGCTCGGCTCCCCCGCGCCGGGGCCCGCGCGGCACTCACCCGCGCCGGGGCCCGCGCGGCACTCACCCGCGCCGCCCGTGCGGTCCGAGCCGCCGCTGCTCGTCGTGGCGGGGAGCGCGGAACCCGGAGTGGTCGAGCAGGTGGCGCGGCTGGTCGCGGCGGGGGCACAGCATGTGGCACTGTCGCCCGGCCTCTTGGCCGGGCCGGACCCCGTCGCCCTGCCCGAGCCCGCCCCCGGCACGGTCACCGTGGTGTCCGTCGACGGGTCCGGTGGTGTGCGGCCCGGTTCCGCGCGCCGCATCGTCGCCGGACTGGCGCGCACCGTGTCGGCGCTGCCCGGCCGTCCCGACCTCGTCCTGACCGGGGGCGAGACGGCCCGCCGGGTCCTCGACGCGATCGGCGTCACCACGCTGTGGCCGGCCGGCGAGATCCACCACGGCGCCGTGCACAGCCGGACCGCGGACGGCCGCTCGGTCGTCACCCGCCCCGGGAGCTTCGGCGGCCCGGACTCGTTCCTCCGTATCGCGGCGGCGCTCCGCCCCCGCCTCCTGTCCTCGCCCCCGCCGCCGGCCTCCGCCGCCACGGCACCCTCTCAGCAAGGAGTCACCCAGTGAACGCGCAGCAGCCCCTCCCCCTCATCGGTGTCACCATGGGCGACGGCGCCGGTATCGGGCCCGAGGTGATCGTTCCCGCGGTGCTGGACGCCGCGACCCTCGGCCGCTGCCGGCCGGTGGTGATCGGTGACGCCGCACGGCTGCGGGAAGCGGCCCGGATCCTCGGGACCGACTGCGAGATCGTGACCGTCGAGGCGCCGGCCGCGGCCGAGTCCGTACCGGGCCGGATCAACGTCATCGACCTCGGTCTGCTGCCCGCGGACCTGCCCTGGGGCGTGCTGTCCACCGAGGCGGGCAACGCCGCCTACGAGTACATCCGGCTGGCCGCCCGGCTGGCCCTCGCGGGCGAGATCGACGGCATCTGCACCGCGCCCCTCAACAAGGAGGCGCTGCACGCCGCCGGGCACGTCTTCCCCGGGCACACCGAACTGCTCGCCCACTTCACCGGGGTGGAGGAGGTGTCGATGATGCTGTCCACCGAGAAGGTGAAGGTCATCCACGTCACCACGCACATCGGTCTGATCGACGCCGTCAACCGGATCGAGCCCGGCCTGGTCGAGCGGACCGTGCGCCGCGGCCACGAGGCGATGGTCCGGGCGGGGGTGCCCGAACCGGTCATCGGCGTGTGCGGCATCAACCCGCACGCGGGCGAGAACGGCCTGTTCGGGTACGGCGAGGAGGAGGAGAAGATCGTCCCGGCGCTGGAGACGGTGCGCCGCGACGGCATCGACGCCCGCGGCCCGCTCCCCGCCGACACGGCCTTCTTCCTGGCCTCCCGGGGCGACTACGACCTCATCGTGGCGATGTACCACGACCAGGGGCACGGCCCGGTGAAGGTGCTCGGCATCGAGGCGGGCGTCAACCTCACCGTCGGCCTGCCGGTGATCCGCACCTCCGTCGACCACGGCACCGCCTTCGACATCGCCGGTACCGGCAAGGCCGAGGCCGGTAGCATGATCGAGGCGCTGCGGCAGGCCGCCGAGATGTCCACCGCCCGCTGAACCGACGTACCGCGAAGGACACTTGATGCCGCCCAACGGATCCCAGGCTCGGCGCGAGGAGATCCTCCGACTCGCCACCACCACCGGCCTGGCCAGCGTCGAGGAGCTGTCACGGCACTTCGGCGTGACCGCCTCCACCATCCGCCGTGACCTCGCCCGGCTCACCGCGGACGGCCGGCTCGCCCGCACCTACGGCGGGGCGATGGCGCTGACCGCGCATCCGGAGGCGTCGCTGCGCCAGCGCACCACGGAGGCGTACGCGCAGAAGCGGGCGATAGCCCGCTGGGCGGCGGCACAGGTCCAGCCGGGCGAGACGGTCCTGCTGGACGCCGGGTCGACGGTCGGGGCGCTGGCGCACGAGCTGCGCACGGCGCGGGACCTGACCGTCGCCACCACCGGTCTGACCGCGCTGCACGAGCTGGCCGACGTGGAATCCGTCCACGTGGAGTGCCTCGGCGGGACGCTGCGCCCGCTCAGCCAGGCCTTCGTCGGCCCGCTGACCGAGGCGGCGCTGGAGCGGATGACGTTCGACCGGGTCTTCCTGTCCGCGGACGGGGTGACGGCGGACGGCGGGATCTGCGAGGCGGACCTGCGCCAGACCCGCCTCAAGGAGCTGATGGCCCGCCGGGCCGCCCACGTCTACGTCCTGGCCCACGCGGCGAAACTGGGCCGGGCCCCGTTCCACGCGTGGGCCACGCTGCCGTCCGGCTGGACGCTGGTCACGGACACCGCGGCGACGGACGCCGACGTGGCGGCGTTCACCGCGCGCGGTACGCGGGTGGTGCTGGCGGAGCCGGCGGACGAACCGGCGCCGGCGGCGGGCGAGGACTGAGGGGCGGTCCCGCGCGGGGCGGCACCGGCCCCCTCCTCCCGGGAGCCGGAGGCCGTCACCCGTGCCGCACGAGGTCCCCGAGGGCGATGTTGAGTGCGAGGACGTTCACGCGGGGTTCGCCCAGGAAGCCCAGGGTCCGGCCCTCCACGTGGTCCTCGACCAGCTGCTCCACCCGGGCGACGGGCAGGCCGTTGCGCGCGGCGACGCGGTGGACCTGGAGCCGCGCGTAGGCCGGGGAGATGTGCGGGTCGAGGCCGGAGCCGGAGGAGGTGACCGCGTCGGCGGGGACCTGCGAGGCCCTGACCGGATGGCCGGGCACCGAGTTCTCCTCGACGACCCGCGCCTTCGCCTCCTGCACCCACCGGAGCAGCTCCGGGTCGTCGGCGGAACGGTTGGTCGCGCCGGACAGGAGCAGCCGGTACCGCGTGTTGGCCGAGTTCTCCCCCAGCCCCCGGGCCGGGCGGGGCTGGAAGTGGTCCAGGCCGAAGCCCTGCTGGCCGATCAGGGAGGAGCCGACGACCGTGCCGTGCGCCTCGATCCGCGATCCGTTCGCCTCGTCGTGAAAGAGCGCCTGCGCCGCACCGGTGACGGCCAGCGGATAGAGGACGCCGGTGAGAAGGGTCAGGGCGAGCAGCGCGCGCAGTCCCGCGCCCAGCGGCCGGCCGGTGGTGCGGAGGAAGTCGTTCATGGTCCTTCACCCGATCCCGGGGATCGAAGAGACGATCAGGTCGATGAGCTTGATGCCGGCGAAGGGGGCGATCAGCCCGCCGAGGCCGTAGACGGTGAGGTTGCGGCGCAGCATCCGGTCGGCGCCGACCGGCCGGTAGCGCACGCCCTTCAGGGCCAGCGGCACCAGGGCGACGATGACCAGGGCGTTGAAGACGACGGCCGAGAGGATCGCGGAGTCCGGTGAGGACAGCCGCATGACGTTCAGCCTGTCCAGGCCCGGGTGGACGGTGGCGAACAGCGCCGGGATGATCGCGAAGTACTTGGCGACGTCGTTGGCGAGGGAGAACGTCGTCAAGGCGCCCCGGGTGATGAGCAGTTGCTTGCCGATCCCGACGATCTCGATCAGCTTGGTCGGGTCGGAGTCGAGGTCGACCATGTTGCCGGCCTCCTTGGCGGCCGACGTCCCGGTGTTCATGGCCACGCCGACGTCGGCCTGTGCGAGCGCGGGGGCGTCGTTGGTGCCGTCGCCGGTCATCGCGACCAGCTTGCCGCCCGCCTGCTCCTGTTTGATCAGGGCCAGTTTGTCCTCGGGAGTGGCCTCGGCGAGGAAGTCGTCGACGCCGGCCTCTTGCGCGATAGCCCCGGCCGTCAGCGGGTTGTCACCGGTGATCATGACGGTTCTGATGCCCATGCGGCGCAGCTCGTCGAACCGCTCCCGCATCCCCTGCTTGACGACGTCCTTGAGGTGGACGACGCCGAGGACGCGGGCGCCGCCGGTGTCCTCGACGGCGACCAGCAACGGGGTGCCGCCCGTCGCGGAGACACGGGCGACGATCCGGTCCGCGTCCGCGGCGACCGTGCCGCCCCGCTCCCTCACCCAGGCGGTGACCGAACCGGCCGCCCCCTTGCGCACCTTGCGGCCGTCCACGTCCACCCCGGACATCCGGGTCCGCGCGCCGAAGGCGATCCACCGGGCGCCGCTCAGCTCGTCCCGGTGCCGCTCCGGCAGCCCGTACGCCTCCTGGGCGAGGACGACGACGGAACGGCCCTCCGGCGTCTCGTCGGCCAGCGACGACAGCTGCGCGGCGTCCGCCACCTCGGTCTCCGTGACGCCTCGCACCGGCACGAACTCGGAGGCCCGGCGGTTGCCGAGGGTGATGGTGCCGGTCTTGTCCAGCAGCAGCGTGGAGACGTCGCCGGCGGCCTCGACCGCACGGCCCGACACGGCCAGCACGTTGCGCCGCACCAGACGGTCCATGCCCGCGATGCCGATCGCGGGGAGCAGGGCGCCGATGGTGGTCGGGATCAGGCACACCAGCAGGGCGACCAGCACCACCAGGGACAGCCGGGTGCCGGCGTGGTCGGCGAAGACCGGCAGTGTGGCGCAGGCCAGCAGGAAGACGACGGTCAGCGACGCCAGCAGGATGTTCAGCGCGACCTCGTTGGGCGTCTTCTGCCGGGCGGCTCCCTCCACCAGCCCGATCATCCGGTCGATGAAGGTCTCACCGGGCTTCGTCGTGATCCTGACGACGATGCGGTCGGAGAGGACCTTGGTGCCGCCGGTGACCGCCGAGCGGTCGCCGCCGGATTCGCGGATGACCGGCGCCGACTCACCGGTGATGGCCGACTCGTCCACCGCCGCGACCCCCTCGACGACGTCGCCGTCGCCGGGGATCACGTCCCCGGCCTCGCAGACCACACGGTCACCGATGCGCAGCCCGGTGCCGGGGACCCGCTCCTGCGAGCCGTCGTCGCGCAGCCGGCGGGCGACCGTGCCGGACGTGGCCCGGCGCAGGGTGTCGGCCTGCGCCTTGCCCCGCCCCTCGGCGACCGCCTCGGCGAGGTTGGCGAAGAGCACCGTCAGCCAGAGCCAGGCGCTGATCGTCCAGCCGAACCCGTCACCGGGTTCCGTCAGGGAGAACACGGTGGTCAGCACGGCCCCGGCCCACACCACGAACATCACGGGCGACCTGGCCATCACCCGCGGATCGAGTCCGCGGAACGCGTCCGGCAGCGCCCCGGCCAGGTGCCGGGGGGCGAAGAGGCCGGCCGCGGTGCGCGGTGGGGAGGGCCGGCGGCCGGTGCGGGCGTCGCCGTGCGGTGCGCGCCCGGTGGTGGACGGGGAGTCCTGCGGCTTCTGTGTACGGGTGGTCATCACGCCAGTCCTTCGGCGAGCGGGCCCAGGGCGAGGGCGGGGAAGTAGGTGAGTCCGGCGACGATCAGGACGGCGCCCGCCAACAGGCCGGAGAACAGCGGTTTGTCGGTGCGCAGGGTGCCCGCGGTGACGGGGACCGGCCGCTGCCCGGCGAGCGATCCGGCCAGAGCCAGGACGAAGACCATGGGCAGGAAGCGGCCGAGCAGCATCGCGAGTCCGGTCGTGGTGTTGTACCAGTCGGTGTCGGCGTTCAGGCCGGCGAAGGCCGAGCCGTTGTTCTGGGCGGCGGACGTGAAGGCGTAGAGCACCTCGGAGAAGCCGTGCGCGCCGGAGTTGAGCACCGAGTGCGGTGGTGTCGGCAGAGCCAGGGAGGCGGCGGTGAGCACCAGCACCAGCGCCGGGGTGATCAGGAGGTAGCAGGCGGCGAGCTTCATCTCCCGCGGGCCGATCCTCTTCCCCAGGTACTCGGGGGTGCGGCCGACCATCAGGCCGGCGACGAACACCGCGACGACCGCCATCACCAGCATGCCGTAGAGGCCGGAGCCCACGCCCCCGGGCGCGACCTCGCCCAGCATCATGCCGAGCAGGGTGATCCCGCCGCCCAGGCCGGTGAGGGAGGAGTGGGAGGCGTCCACCGCGCCGGTCGAGGTGAGCGTCGTCGACACCGCGAAGACCGACGAGCCGCCGATGCCGAAGCGCACCTCCTTGCCCTCCATCGCACCGCCCGCGGCCTGCGGGACGGGGCCGTGGTGGGCGAACTCGGTCCACATCATCAGGGCCACGAAGCCCAGCCAGATGGTGACCATCGTGGCGAGGACGGCGTGGCCCTGTCTGACCGAGCCGACCATCACGCCGAAGGTGCGGGTCAGCGAGAAGGGGATGACGAGGATCAGGAAGATCTCGAAGAGGTTGGTGAAGGGCGTCGGGTTCTCGTACGGGTGGGCGCTGTTGGCGTTGAAGTAGCCGCCGCCGTTGGTGCCCAGCACCTTGATGGCCTCCTGGGAGGCGACCGCGCCGCCGTTCCACTGCCGGGCGCCGCCCGTGAACTGGCCCACCTCGTGGATCCCCGAGAAGTTCTGCACGACACCGCAGGCGACCAGCACCAGGGCGGCGACGGTCGCGGCGGGCAGCAGGATCCGCACGGTGCCGCGCACCAGGTCGGTCCAGAAGTTGCCGAGTTCACCGGTGCGGGAGCGGGCGAAGCCGCGCACCAGCGCGACGGCCACCGCCATGCCGACGGCCGCGGAGAGGAAGTTCTGCACGGCCAGCCCGGCGGTCTGGACGACGTGCCCCATGGTCTGTTCACCGGCGTACGACTGCCAGTTGGTGTTGGTCACGAAGGACACGGCCGTGTTGAACGACTGCGCCGGGCCGACCGCGCCGAAGCCGAGGGATCCGGGCAGGACGCCCTGCGTCCGTTGCAGCAGGTACAGGAGGAGGACACCGGCGGCCGAGAAGGCGAGGACCCCGCGCAGATAGGCGGGCCAGGTCAGCTCGGCGTCGGGGTCGGCACCGATGCCCCGGTAGATCCACCTCTCCACCCGCAGATGCCGGCGGGAGGAATAGACCCGGGCCATGTAGGCGCCGGCGGGGGCATGGACGAGGGCCAGCGCGCCCGTCAGGGCGAGGAGTTGGAGCACGCCGGCGAGTACGGGACCCATCGGCGTGCTCAGAACCTCTCCGGGAAGAGCAGGGCGAGGACGAGAAGGCCCAGCAGGGCGACGGCCACGATCAGGCCGACGGTGTAGGCGGCGGTCACAGCTTCGTCACCCCCTTGGCGACGAGTGCCACCAGCGTGAAGACCGCGAGGACGGTGACGACGAAGGCCGGATCGGCCATCGTGAGCTCCTGGGATGATGTGCGGAGGGAAACGGACGCGTCCCAGGAAAGCCCCTCCACGGCCGGAAACGACCGCCGTTGACGTCTCTCTTACGGCGGTCCCTCCGCCTTTGACGGGGTCCTTACGGTCTTCCGTCCCGTCGTTGACGCGACCCTTACGGCGTTCCCTCCCGCCTTGACGGCTCCCTTACGGCGGCCACTCCCCCGGGCCCGTGCTCACCGGTCGCGGCGGGCGGCCCAGACGCTGCGCCGGGTGCGCACCGCGAGGTCGTCCCGGCGCAGGATGCTGTGCGGGCCGTCGGTGTCGAGCAGCCGGTCGAGGGCGGCCAGGTCCTCGGGCGCGAGCGTGCCGGCGACGCCGTCGCGCAGGCGGCGCAGGCCGCCGAGGGCGTAGGCGCCGACCGACGCGTCGCGGGCGCCCTCGATGTGCACGGTGAGGGTGCGTTCGCCGGCCAGGGTGAATCCGGCGGCGGTCAGCTTCGGTCCCCAGTCGGCGCCGCGGTGGGGCAGGTGCCCGGCGTGGCGGTGCTCGCCCGCGCGGTGGCAGCGCTCCTCCAGGCCGGGCCGGTCCTCGGGGGCGTTCTCGGGGAGGAAGCGGGGGAAGCCCGCCAGTTCGACGACCGCGCACAGTCCGCCGGGGGCGAGGACGTCGTGGACGGCGCGCAGCGCGCGGCCGGGATCGGCCAGGTGGTGCAGCGAGGCGGAGGCCCACACCAGGTCCGGGGTGCCGAGGCCGGGCCAGTCGGGGTCGTCGAGGTCGGCCCGCAGGGTGCGCACCCGCTCGGCCGCGCCCCGGGCCTCCGCCTTCTCTCGCAGGCGGCGCAGGTGCGCGGCCGAGGAGTCGACCGCGGTGACGTGCGCCCCGGGGAAGCGGTCGAGGAGGGCGAAGGTGCCCGCCCCGGTCCCGCAGCCCAGGTCCACAATGCGGCGCGGGGGCGTCTCGACGGGCAGCCACCCGGTGATGGCGTCGAGGTGTCCGGCCAGGACCTCGGCGTCCAGGTCGAGGAGTTCGGCCTGATCACCGGCGCGGTGCCGGTGGTCGTGGTCGTGGTCGTGGTCGCCGTCGTGGTCGTGGCGACCGTGGTCGTGGTCGTGGTCGTGGTGGGCGGGGTGGGGCGTGGGCGGGGGTGTGCTGGTCATGCCGTCACGGTAGGGGCGTCCCGCGCGGGCACCGCGGCCGTTTTCCGTCTGCGCAAGGCGATGGCCGTGGGGGCTGCGCGACGCGCAAGGCGGGCGGTGGTGCCGTCGCCGGTGCGGCCTCTCAGTCGTCGCCGTCCGGGCGGTGGCCGCGTCGGGCGTCGCGGTCGAAGATGCCCAGAATCTCGCACGGGCCGCCCTCGGCTCCGATCGCGTGCGGCAGCATCGTGGGGAACTCGGCGGCCTGGTTGGTCTCGACGCGGATGCGCCGGTTGCCGAGCATCAGGACCGCGGTGCCGGACAGGACGACCAGCCATTCACGGCCCGCGTGGGCGCGCATGCGGGCGGGGTTGTCGGGGGGCGGCTCGGTCATCCGCCGGCGCACGACCGACATGCCCGGGTCGCCCTTCACGGGCCAGCGCATCGATCCGCGCGCGGCGTCGATCATCGGACTCGTGACGACGTCGTCCGAGGCGGTCTCGACGAGCTGGTCCAGCGTGGTGTCCAGGGCGCGGGCCAGCGTGACCAGGCTGTCCAGCGCCAGCCGGCGCCGGCCGTTCTCGATGCGGCTGAGCGTGGAGGGACTGAGCCGGGCGCGCACGGCCAGCTCCTCCAGGGACCAGCCCTGCGCCACCCGCAGGGCGCGGATCCGCTTGCGCACCAGGCCGTCCAGATCGCCATCGTCTTGCGTCATGAGCAACACCGTATGCCATGGGCGCAAAGTGCGCTTAGCGTCGGCCCCGGAGGCGACGGACCCGGTCCGGCCTCCGAGCCCCCGCACGCCCTCGGTGAGAGGACCCCATGAGCACCCCGACCGGCGGACGGGGACGCGGACGGGGACGGGGACGCGGACGGGGACGCGGACTCTGGGGGCGTCGCCTCCCGGCAGGGGCCGGGTCCGCGCCGTACGGGTGCCGGGGCCGGCGTCGACGGGTGACCCCGGCCGGCCGGTCCGGGGCCACGACGCCCGCCTGCCGTCGGCGTGCGGCGGTCAGGGGCGGCGGCAGGCGGCGGCCAGACGGCCGGTGATCAGTTCGCCGGCCTCCGCCACGATGCGCCGCACCAGGTCCCCGACGGTCGGGATGTCGTCGATGAGCCCCTGGGCGAGGCCGGCGCTCCAGATGCCGGCGTCGAGGTCGCCGTCCTCGAACACCTTCCGCCCGCGCGCGCCGGTCACCAGGTCCCGTACGTCGGGGAACTCGCCCCCCTCGCGCAGGATGTCGACGACCTTCCGGCTGACGGAGTTGCTCGCCACCCGTGCCGTGTTGCGCAGCGGCCGGAAGATCAGCTCGGTGTCGAGTTCGCTGTGGGCGACGATCTGCTCCTTGACCCGCCGGTGCACCGGCGCCTCCACGGTGCACAGGAACCGGGTGCCCATGCTGATGCCGTCGGCGCCCAGGGCGAGGGCGGCGACCAGGCCGCGCCCGTCGGTGAAGCCGCCGGACGCGACGACCGGGACGGTGAGCCGGCGGGCCGCGGCGGGGATGAGGACCAGGCCGGGGATGTCGTCCTCGCCGGGGTGGCCGGCGCACTCGAAGCCGTCGATGCTCACCCCGTCCACGCCGATCCGCTCGGCCTTCACCGCGTGCCGGACGCTGGTGCACTTGTGCAGCACCTTCACGCCGTGGGCGCGGAACTCCGGCAGGTGTGCCTCGGGGTTGAAGCCGGCCGTCTCGACGACCTTCACACCGGACTCGATGATCGCGCGCCGGTACTCGTCGTACGGGGGCGGGTTGATCGACGGCAGGATGGTGAGGTTGACGCCGAACGGCTTGTCCGTGAGCTCCCGGCACCGCGCGATCTCCGCGGCGAGCGCCTCCGGCGTCGGCTGGGTGAGCGCGGTGAGGAAGCCCAGGGCGCCGGCCTCGGCGACCGCCGAGACCAGCTCCGCCCGGCCCACCCACTGCATGCCGCCCTGGACGATGGGGTGTTCCACCCCGAACGTGTCACAGAACCGTGTGGTCAGCATGGCCGCCGCCTACAGACCGTAGGTCTTGCCGATGATCTCCCGCTGGATCTCGCTGGTTCCGCCGTAGACCGTGGAGACGACGGTGGAGCGGAGCAGGGCCTCCATGCCGTACTCCGTGGCGTAGCCGTAGCCGCCCATCATCTGCATGCCCTCCAGGGTCACGTGCTTGGCGAGTTCGGTGCACTTGAGCTTGGCCATGGACGCCTCGCGGGCGAACACCCGGTCCGGTTCGGCGTCGATGGCGGCGGCGACGTCGTCCAGGAGCAGCTGGGCGCACTCGAGTTCGGTGGCCATGTCGGCGATCCGGTGCTTGAGCGCCTGGAAGGAGCCGATGGGCCGGCCGAACTGCTCGCGCTGGCGCACATAGGTGAGGGTGTCGTCGAAGGCGCGCTGTGCGACGCCCAGCATCAGGGCGGCCAGGATCATCCGTTCCAGGTTGAGTCCGGCCATGAGCTGCTTCCAGCCCTCTCCCGGGGTGCCGACCACCGCCGAGTCGGGCACGAAGCAGTCGGTGAAGTGCAGGTCGTTGACGTCCTTGCCGCCCATGGTGTCGATGCCCCGGATCTGCAGGCCGGCGGCGTCGGTCGGCACCATGAACTGGGTGAGCCCGTCGTGTTTCGACTCGCCCTGCCCGGTGCGCGCGATCAGCAGGACGTGGTCGGCGAAGTGGGCGTTGGAGCACCAGGTCTTCTGGCCGTTGACCAGGTAGCCGCCGTCGGTGCGTTCCGCGCGGCAGGTCAGGGCGCCCACGTCGGAGCCGGCGCCCGGTTCCGACATCGAGACGGCCTCGACGCGTCCGTCCACGATGCCCCGGAGGACGGTGCGCTTCTGCTCCTCGGTGCCGAACTTCTCGTAGGCCGCGGCCGCGATGATGGTGGTGCCGAAGCCGCTGATGGGCGCCAGGCCGTAGGAGGTCTCCTGGAGGAACAGGCAGAGGTCCGTCATGCCCTGTCCGGCGCCGCCGTACTCCTCCGGGACGGCGATGCCGAGCCAGCCCAGCGCCGCCATCTTCTCGTAGAGCTTCTGGTTGTGCTGCTCCTGACCGTCGGCGGTGAGTTTGTCGCGCTGTTCCTTCGTGCCGCACTCGCGGCGGCAGAAGTCGGCTATCGCCTTGACCAGATCACGGCGTTCGTCGGACAGCACTCGGGGCATGACGTTTCTCTCTCCTTGTGGATCCGGTAACGGGTTCAGCCGTCCCTCAGGGCGGGGAAGACCGTGTGCACCAGGTGGAGCACGGTGCGGGTCAGCATCACGTGCAGGTCGCTGCGGCTGAGGGTGCCGCGCACCAGCCACTCGCGGGAGGCGGCCTTCAGCATGCCGCTGTGCGCCCGGATCATCGCCCGGAGCTTCTCGCGGCCCTCGGTGACGTCGGTCATCATGGCGGCCTCGAGGACGCGGTCGGTGGCGATCTCGTCGGCATCGAGCATGATCCGGTCGATCTCCGGGTCGTTGCCCAGGGCTTCCAGACCGATCGCGGACAGCCACATCTCCCGGTTGCGTTCGACGACTTCGAGCCAGCGGTCGACGCAGATGGAGATCCGCTCCTCCGCGGTGGTCGGCGGGAGCCGTGCGGAGACGGACGCCGGGACGACCATCATCTGCCGGACCACCTCCAGGTAGAGCTGCCGCTTCCCGCCGAAGTAGTGGCTGACCAGGGCCCGGGCCACGCCCGCCTCGGCGGCGATGTCCGCGATGGACACGGTGCTGTAGCTCCTGGCCCCGAACAGCCTGCGTGCGACGCCGAGGATCTCGGCGCGCCGGGCGTCCGGCTCCATCCTGCGGCGCGGGGCCTGGCGCTGAACGCCCATGTCGGTGGTTCCTTCCGTGGTCGCGGTGTTACCGGGACCTATGTGTACATCGACTCGATGGCGGCGGCGTGCAGTTCGTCGATCGCACGGCGCCTGAGGCTCAGCTTGGGCGTCAGCTCGCCCGTCTCCGCGGTCCAGGGGCCCGCCAGGACCCGGTGCTTCTTGACCTGTTCCGCCCGGGAGAGCACCGCGTTGGCCTCCGCGACCGCCCGGTCGAGGGCGGCGAGCACCTCGGGGTGGCGGGTGAGGGCCTGGAGGCCGGTCTCCTCGATGCCGTGGTCCCGCGCCCACAGGGGCGCGGTCTCCTCGTCGAGGACGAGGAGCGCGGTCAGGTAGCGCCGGCGGTCGCCGATGGCCACGGCGTGGGCGATCAGGGGGTGGGCCCGCAGCAGGGACTCGACCCTGGTCGGGGCGATGTTCTTGCCGCCGTCGGTGATGATGATCTCCTTCTTGCGGTCGGTGACGGTGACGAAGCCGCGGGAGTCGACCGTGCCGACGTCACCGGTGGCCAGCCAGCCGTCCGCGTCGGTGCCGGGCTCGATGCCGCCGTCGGCCCGCAGGTAGCCGGCGAACACCACCGGCCCGCGCACCAGGAGTTCGCCGTCGTCGGCCACCCTGACCTCGATGCCGGGGCCGGGCCGGCCGACCGAGCCCAGCGCGTACGCCCCGGGGGTGCTGACGGTGGCCGCGCCGGTGGTCTCGCTCAGCCCCCACACCTCGTACACGGGCAGTCCCACGCTCGCCAGGAACTCCAGGACGGCGGCCGGGACCGGTGCCGCGCCGCTGAACGCCCGGTGGCACTCGTCGAGTCCGACGGCGGCCCGGAAGGTCCGCATCACCTGCGCGTCCAGCTGCTCCAGCGGTTCGGCCAGTCCCGCCGGCAGGTCCTTGCCCTCGGAGCGCAGGCGGTGGACCTCCAGGGCCGTCTTGCGGGCCTGTGTCACCGCCTCGGCCTGGTCGGGGGGCAGCGCGGCGAGCCGCGCCCGCAGTCCCGCGGCGAGCTTCTCCCACACCCGGGGCACGCCGAAGAAGCCGTGCGGGCGGACCGCGCGGAGCGTGGGCAGCAGTTGGTCCGGTTCCGGGCAGATGGTGACGTGCCCGGCGTTGCAGAGGGGCATGTAGATGCCCAGGACGCGCTCGGCGATGTGCGCCAGCGGCAGATAGGCCACGGATCTCGGGTGCTCGGGGACGGGCACGAGCCGGTCCTGCATCAGGGACTCGTAGATGACGTTCCGGTGCGAGAGGACCACGCCCTTGGGGTCACCGGTCGTGCCCGAGGTGTAGACCAGGGTCAGCGGCTGGTCGGGGGTGACGGCGTCGGTCAGCTCCTCGAACGCGGCGTCGTCGGGGGGCGTCGCGCCGCGTACGGCCGCGTAGCTCACGAAGCGCGGGTCGTCGGCCGGGGCGGCGTCCCAGTCCAGGACGACGACGGCCCGCAGGTTCGGCAGGTCGTCCAGGACCGGTCGCCAGCGCCGGACCTGTTCCTCGCCCTCCAGGACGAGGACGGTGGCCCCGCTGTGCCGGGCGACGGCGCCGATCTGCTCGGTGCTCAGCGTGTCGTACGTACTGCAGGGCAGGGCGCCGGCGTGGACGGCGGCCAGGTCGGCGACCCAGTGCTCCGCCCGCCGGGTCATCGCGATGAGCATCCGGTCGCCGCGGCGCAGTCCGAGGACGGTGAGTCCGCGGGTGAGGGCGGCGACCTCGGCGCGCAGCTGCGCCCACGACAGGGTTCCGGCGTCCGGGCCGGGTCCTGTGGTGAGGGCGGGGCGGGCGGCGAACCGCCGGGCGTTCCGTCGCAGCAGCCCGGGGATCGTCAGTCCCTCGACGGACTCGTGCAGTTGCTCGGGTGTGGCCACGGCGGGCTCCCTCCATCGCGAACCGTGAGCGGAGTCGTTGAGCGAAGTCGCTGAACGCAGTCGTCGAACCCAGTCGTCGAACCCAGTCGTTGAGCGGGCCTCCACAGTGGGACCGTTCTTGGCGATGTGTCAATAGGTCGCACCGCGCGGGACTCCGCCACCCCCGCACCGACGATCTCCGACACCAACTCCATTGCACTGCATGCCGATTGAATCCGCACCCCTCTCTATTGACACATAGCCAATACGTGCCCTTACCTGTTCCCGCCGAATGCACCACACGCGCCGGGCGCGCCCTCGAACGGCAGGACGACGCCTGCTTGCGGAGAGGAAGTGCGAGGACAGTGACCGAAGTATTCATCTACGACGCGATCCGCACCCCACGCGGCCGGGGCAAGCGCGGCTCGCTGCACCACGTCAAGCCGGTGTCCCTGGTCGCGGGTCTGATCAAGGAGCTCGGCGGCCGTCACCCGGACCTGCATCCGGAGCGGCTGGACGACGTGGTGCTCGGGGTCGTCTCCCCGGTCGGCGACCAGGGCATGAACATCGCCAAGACGGCCGCCCTGGTGGCCGGACTGCCGGACCACGTGGCCGGGGTCCAGCTCAACCGGTTCTGCGCCTCGGGCCTGGAGGCCGTGAACACCGCCGCGCAGAAGGTGCGTTCCGGCTGGGAGCACCTGGTGATCGCGGGCGGTGTGGAGTCGATGTCGCGCGTGCCGATGGGCAGCGACGGAGGTCCGATGGCCGCCGACCCGGAGACCGCGTACGACACGTACTTCGTCCCGCAGGGCATCGGCGCCGACCTGATCGCGACGGTCGAGGGCTTCTCCCGGGAGGACGTCGACGCGTACGCGGTGCGCTCGCAGCAGCGGGCCGCGCGGGCGTGGTCCGGCGGCTACTTCACCAAGTCCGTGGTGCCGGTCCGGGACCGCAACGGGGTCACCGTGCTCGACCGGGACGAGCACATGCGCCCGGAGACGACGGTGGAGACGCTCGCCGGGCTGAAGCCGTCGTTCGCCGACGCGGGCACGGTGGCGGGGTTCGACGCGGTGGCGCTGCAGAAGTACCACTGGGTCGAGCGCATCGAGCACGTGCACACGCCGGGCAACTCCTCGGGGATCGTGGACGGCGCGGCGCTGGTCCTGGTCGGCTCGGAGCAGGCCGGCGCGGCGTCCGGCCTGGTGCCCCGCGCGCGGATCGTGGCCACGGCGGTCAGCGGCGCCGATCCGACCATCATGCTCACCGGCCCGGCCCCGGCCACCCGCAAGGCGCTGGAGCTCGCCGGGCTCGGGGTGGACGACATCGACCTGTTCGAGATCAACGAGGCGTTCGCCTCGGTGGTGCTGCGGTACGTCAAGGACCTCGGCCTGCCCTGGGAGAAGGTCAACGTCAACGGCGGTGCCATCGCCATGGGGCATCCGCTGGGCGCCACCGGGGCGATGCTCGTCGGCACCGTGGTGGACGAGCTCGAACGCCGCTCCGCCCGCCGGGCCGTGGTCAGTCTCTGCGTCGGCGGCGGCATGGGCATCGCCACCGTCGTCGAACGGCTGTGACCGCCGCTCCCCCGCCCTCCCCCGACACCGGACGCGCACGTCCTCGTGGAAAGGAACGCCGTACCCATGCCCGAGAAGAACATGATCCGCTGGGAGCAGGGGTCCGACGGTGTCGTCGTGCTGACCCTGGACGACCCGGACCAGCCGGTCAACACGATGAACCGGACCTATGTGGAGTCGATGGAGGTCACCCTCGCCCGGCTGGAGGCCGAGCGGGACACCGTCCGGGGGGTGGTCCTCGCGTCCGCCAAGAAGAGCTTCTTCGCGGGCGGTGACATCGGCTTCATGAGCAAGGCGCGGCCGGAGAACGCCGAGGAACTGAGCGAGCTGTGCACGGTGCTGAAGTCGCAGCTGCGCCGGCTGGAGACACTGGGCCGGCCGGTGGCCGCGGCGCTGGGCGGCACGGCGCTGGGCGGCGGTTACGAGATCGCGCTGGCCTGCCACCACCGGATCGCGCTGGACGCGCCGGACAGCCGCTTCGGCCTGCCGGAGGTGACGCTGGGGCTGCTGCCCGGTGCCGGCGGGGTCAGCCGTACGGTACGGCTGCTGGGGCTCCAGGACGCGCTGACGGACGTGCTGCTGCAGGGGCAGCGGTACACGCCCCGGCAGGCGCTGGAGAAGGGGCTGGTCCACGAACTGGCAGCGGACCGCGCGGAGTTGATGGACAAGGCCCGGCAGTGGGTGCTGTCCCACCCGGAGTCCGCCCAGCCGTGGGACACCGAGGGCTTCCGCATCCCCGGCGGCACTCCCGCGCACCCGAAGGTCGCGGCGATGCTGCCGGTCATGTCGGCGCGCCTGCGCAAGCGGCTGCGGGGCGCGAACCTGCCGGCGCCGCGCAACATCCTCGCCGCGGCGGTGGAGAGCGCGCAGGTCGGTCTGGAGGCCGGGCAGAAGGTCGAGACCGGCTACCTCGTCGAGCTGATGACGGGCCAGGTGTCGGCCAACATGATGCAGGCGTTCTTCTACGACATGCAGCACATCGACTCCGGCGGCAGCCGCCCCGACGGGTACCCGCCGCACCGGGCGCGTCGGGTGGGTGTGCTCGGGGCGGGCATGATGGGGGCCGGGATCGCGTACGCGTGCGCCCGCGGCGGCCTGTCCGTGGTGCTCAAGGACGTCTCCCTCGACGCCGCGAGGAGGGGCAGGGCGTACTCGGAGCGGCTGGTGGAGAAGGCGGTGTCCCGGGGGCGGCTCGGCCGGGAGAAGGGCGACGAGCTGCTGGCGCGGATCGTGCCGACCGACGATCCGGCCGCTCTGGACGGCTGCGACCTGGTGATCGAGGCGGTCTTCGAGGACCCGGCGCTCAAACAGCGGGTGTTCGCGCAGATCGAGGACGTGGTGGCGCCGGACGCGGTGCTGGCGTCCAACACCTCCACCCTGCCGATCACCGGTCTCGCCGAGGGGATCGCCCGCCCGGAGGACTTCATCGGCCTGCACTTCTTCTCGCCCGTGGACAGGATGCCGCTGCTGGAGATCATCGCCGGGGAGAAGACGAGCCGGCACACGGTGGCCAAGGCGGTCGACATCGCGCGGCAGATCGGCAAGACGCCCATCGTGGTCAACGACAGCCGGGGCTTCTTCACCAGCAGGGTGATCTCCAAGTTCATCGACGAGGCGGTGGCCATGGTCGGTGAGGGCCTGCACCCGGCCTCCGTGGAGCAGGCCGGCTCCCAGGCCGGCTATCCCGCGCCGCCGCTGCGACTGCTGGACGAGCTGACCCTCACCCTGCCCCGGAGGATCCGCGAGGAGACGAAGGCGGCCGTGCTCGCCGAGGGCGGGCAGTGGCGGCCGCACGGTTCGGAGCCGGTCGTGGACCGCATGATCGACGAGTTCGGGCGGGGCGGCCGCGCCGCGGGCGCCGGGTTCTACGAGTACGCCGACGGCGGCCGCACCCGGCTGTGGCGGGGGCTGTACGAGCACTTCACCGTGCCGGGGCGCGAGATCCCGTTCGAGGACATGAAGGAGCGGATGCTGTTCGCCGAGGCCCTGGACAGCGTGCGGTGCCTGGACGAGGGCGTGCTGCGGTCGGTGCCGGACGCCAACGTCGGCTCGATCCTGGGCATCGGCTTCCCCGCCTGGACCGGTGGCGTGCTGCAGTACGTCAACGGCTACCCGGGCGGGCTGCCCGCCTTCGTCGCCCGGGCGCGGGAACTGGCCGGCCGGTACGGCGAGCGGTTCCAGCCGCCCGCCTCGCTGGTGGCCCGGGCCGGGCGGAACGAGCCCTACGCCTGACCGGAGTGCGGGAACCCGTCGGGCCCACCGCGCTCGGCGGCGACCTCGGTGACGACGGGAGACACGGACTCTGTGCGGCCTCTGGCGTTCACGTCGCGTCTGTGCTCCCCTGATGAAACAGAGATGCGCAATGTGTTTCATCGTATCAAGCGAGCGGGCAAGGACAGCGGAACCACGGAACTCGAGGAGGAGTTCGAAAGCGATGGACGGACTCAGCAGGCGCAGGATGTTGGTGGCGGGCGGTGCACTGGGGGCGTTCGGGACGCTGAGCCTCGCGTCACCGGCCCGCGCCCGGTCGTTGTGGACCTGGTCGCCGAGCGCCTCGGTGGCGGGCGCGGGAGCGGGCCTGGACCCGGAATGGGTCTGGGACGAGGAGGTGGACCGGCTGGTCGCCGCCGTGATCGAGCGCGGTGACGTGCCCGCGGTCAACGAGCGGCTGCGGCAGTGGACCCGCAACGACCAGCCGCTGCCCTCCGGACTCCCCGGCGACCTGCGCGACTTCATGGAGCGGGCGCGCCGCCTGCCGTCCTGGGCGGACCGGGGCAGGCTGGAGACCGCGGCCGAGTTCAACAAGTCCCGCGGCGTCTACCTCAATCTGCTCAACGGGGTGGGCGGCGGCATGCTGAGCACCGCCATCCCCCGCGAGGCGCGGTCGGTGTACTACTCCAAGGGCGGCGCCGACATGGAGGACCGGGTCGCCAAGACCAGCCTGCTCGGCTTCGCCGTCGGCGACCTCAACGCCTTCCGGCCCGACGGCGACGTCGTCGTCCAGGCCGTCAAGACCCGGCTGGTGCACGCGGCCGTACGGCACCTGCTGCCGCGGTCGCCGGGCTGGTCGGCCACCAGCGACGGGCAGACGATCCCCATCAGCCAGCAGGACATGCTGGTCACCTGGCACAGCCTGCCCACCTACACGATGCGCAAGCTGCTGGAGTGGAAGGTCCCGGTGTCCGCCGCGGACTCGGCGGCCTATCTGCACCTGTGGCAGGTCACCGCGCACCTGCTGGGCATCCGCGACGAGTACATCCCCGGCACCTGGGAGGCGGCCGAGGCCCAGTACCGGCAGGTGCTCGACCCGGTGCTCGGCCCCACCCGCGAGGGCGTGGAGCTGACCGACATCCTGCTGCGCCAGCTCGCCGAGCAGACCAGTCCCGGCGGCGTCGACCGCCCCCTGGTCAACGCGCTCGCCCGCTATCTGGTGGGCGATCGGGTGGCCGACTGGGACGGCATCCCCCACGAGCCGTTCTGGGAGAAGGCGATCGCGGCCGCCTGGCCGAAGCTGGTCGCCTTCCGCGAGAAGCTGATCCCGCTGCCGCTGGTGCCGCCGCTGGCCTGGACGATCGACGAGGCCGCCCGCCAGTACATCCTCTTCTACCTCACCAAGGGACGGGGGACCCACATCGAGATCCCCGACACCAACCGTCCCGCCTGAACCACCGTACGGCCCGCGTGTGCACGACGTTCCGATCACGGCACCCCTCACGAAGGAGTACAGGACAGATGGACGGACTCAGCAGGCGCAGGATGTTGGTCACGGGAGGAGCGCTGGGAGCGCTCGGGGCACTGGGGGCGGCCTCGCCGGCCCGGGCCAGGTCCCTGTGGACCTGGGCGCCGAGCGGTTCGGTGGCGGGCAAGGGAGCGGGGGTCGACCCCGACTGGGTCTGGGACGAGGAGGCCGACCCGGTGCTCGCCGCCGTGATCGAGCGCGGTGACGTGGCCAAGGCCAACGAGGCGCTGCGCAAGTGGACCCGCAACGACCAGCCGCTCCCCGACGGCCTCCCCGGCGACCTGCGCGACTTCATGGAGCACGCGCGCCGGCTGCCCTCCTGGACGGACAGGGACAAGCTGGCGGCCGCCGCCCGGTTCACCAAGAAGAAGGGCATCTACACCGGCGCCCTGTACGGGCTGGGCAGCGGGCTGATGAGCACGGCCATCCCCCGGGAGGCGCGCGCCGTCTACTACTCCAAGGGCGGCGCGGACATGAAGGACCGCATCGCCAAGACGGCGCGGCTCGGGTACGACGTCGGGGACCTGGACGCCTACCAGCCGCAGGGCGGGATGATCGTGACCGCCGTGAAGACCCGGCTGGTACACGCGGCCGTACGGCACCTGCTGCCGCAGTCGCCGGGCTGGTCGGCCACCAGCGGCGGGCAGACCATCCCGATCAGCCAGGCCGACGTCATGGTCACCTGGCACAGCCTGGCCACGTTTGTCATGCACAAGATAAAAGACTGGGGCATCCCGGTCAGCACCGCCGAGTCGGACGGCTATCTGCACGTGTGGCAGGTCACCGCCCACATGCTCGGCGTCCTCGACGAGTACATCCCCAACTCGTGGGACGAGGCCAACGCCCAGTCCCGGCAGGTCCTCGACCCGATCCTGGCCTCCACGCCCGAGGGCGACAAGCTGACCGAACTGCTCCTCGACATCGTCGCCGAGCTCGACGCCGGACTCACCCGCCCCCTGATCAACGCCTTCTCCCGGTACACGCTCGGCAACCGGACCGGCGACCTGATCGGACTGGACCGGGAGCCGTTCTGGCAGCCGCTGATCAGCGCCGCCTGGCCGCTGCTGGTGGCCTTCCGCGAGGGCCTCATCCCGCTGCCGCTGGTCCCGGAGGCCGCCTGGACCGTCGAGGAGGCCATCCGCCGGTTCGTGCTGCTGTTCCTGTCCGAGGGACGCGGCATCCACCTGGAGATCCCCGAGACGAACCGCCCCTCCTGAACCACCCGCACCCTGGCGCGCGGGGCCCCGTCTGGCCCAGGCTGGACCCCGCGCCACCGCGACGGCACCGGACACGACCGACCGAGACCGACCGAGACGGGACGATGACGACTTCGCGCAGTGACGGAACGACCGGACCGCCCCCCGCCGGGGCCGGCGGACAGGAGGAACCGCGCACCCTCGGCAGACGCCGGTTCCTCGGCTACGTACTGGCGGCACCGACGCTGACGGCCGCCGCCGAACTCGGCCCCGCGACCGGGGCGCACGCCGCCGTCCCCGCGGCGGACGGTCCGGCGTCCGGGATCCCCTCGCCGGAGATCACCGAACTCGTGGACCTCAACGACGTGATGACGGCGGCGGCCCTGCCCACGTCCGGCCTGATCACGGTCGAGGTGAACCAGGACGGCACGGTCTCCTTCGCGCTGCCGCGCGCCGAGGTGGGCCAGGGCATCACCACCTCCACCGCCATGCTGATCGCCGAGGAACTGTCCGTGCCCGTGGACCGGGTGCGCGTCACCCTCGCCGACGCCCGCCCCGAGCTGCTGTTCAACCAGCTCACCGGCGGCTCCAACACGACCTTCTCCACGTACACCCCGATCCGGGTGGCCGCCGCCGTCGCCCGCGGCCGGCTCCTCCGGGCGGCGGCCGCCGCCTGGGGCACGGACGTCACCGGACTCGCCCTGAAGGACGGGACGGTGACGGGTCCCGGCGGCCGCAGCGCCGGCATCGGCGCGCTGTCCGCGCGGGCGGCGAGCACACGGACCCGGCAGGTGGCCGTGGACCTCAAGCCCCGCGAGGAGTTCACCGTCATCGGCCGGCCGCACACCCGCGTCGACGCCCTCGCCGCGGTCACCGGACGCAAGACGTTCACCATGGACCTGAAGGTGCCGGGCGCCCTGCCGACCATGGTGTGCCGGCCGCCCACCATCAATGGCAGGGTCGGATCGGTGGCCAACCTCGACGAGGTGCGCGGCATGCCGGGCGTCACCGACGTCGTCGTGATCTCCACCGGGGTGGCGGTGCGGGCGCGCACCTTCGGCCGGTGCGTCGACGCCGTGCGCGCCCTGCGCGTGGACTGGCGGCCCGGCACCGCGGCCGGCAAGTCCGACGCGTCCGTCCTGCGCACCCTG